>NZ_BAABIG010000005.1:60162-207917 GCF_039542605.1 Streptomyces ziwulingensis | reverse complement strand
TTTTTGGGGAAAGCCCCGCATCTTATGATGCGGGGCTTTCCGCATTTCCGGGGCCGTTTGGTGTCGTTTAGTGTCGGGGTCATGCGCTACGACCTGGTTATCTTCGACAACGACGGTGTCCTCGTGGACAGCGAGCCGATCTCCAATCGGCTGCTCGCCGGCTATCTGAGCGAGTTGGGACATCCGACGTCGTACGAGGACTCGCTGCGGGACTACATGGGGGCCGCCCTGCACCGGGTCCACGACCTGATCCGGGAGCGTACCGGGCAGGAACTGCCGGAGGACTTCGACGAGGTCTTCCACGGGCGGGTCTTCGCCGCCTTCGCGCGCGACCTGGAGCCGGTACCCGGAGTCCCCGGGGTGCTGGAGAAGCTCGCCGCGGACGGGGTCACGTACTGCGTCGCCTCCTCGGGAAGCCATCAGCGGATCCGGGTCGGGCACCGGAAGACCGGCCTGGACCGGTGGTTCGACGACCGGCGGATCTTCAGTTCCGAGGACGTGGGGCGGGGCAAGCCGGCGCCGGACCTCTTCCGGTACGCGGCCGAGCGGATGGGGGTCGCGCCGGAGCGGTGCGTCGTGGTCGAGGACAGCCCGCTCGGCGTGCGGGCCGCGGTCGCCGCCGGGATGGACGTCCTCGGGTTCACCGCGATGACGCCGGCCGCCCGGCTCGGCGGAGCCCAGCGGCTCTTCGACGACATGGCGGAGCTGCCCGGCCTGCTGGTCTGACAACCGGTACCGGCAGGTCGGGACGCTCGTCCTGGATCTATCCAGCCGTGGTCGCGGGCCCTACGCTCGCCGCCATGACGGATCTACTGCGGCGCGGCCGGGCCTCGCTGGCGTTCGGCTTCCTCGCCCAGGGCGTCGCCTTCGCGCTGCTCGTGACCCGGATCCCGGCCATCCAGGACCGGTACGGCGTCTCCGACGCGTTGCTGCCGGCCTTCCTGGCGGCCGTACCCGTACTGGCGGGTGTCGGAAGTGTGGTCACCGAGAAGCTGGTGCGGACGGTGCGGCCGAGCCGGGTACTGCGGTGGTCGCAGCCCGTGGTGCTGCTGGCACTGCTCGGAGTGGGGCTCGGGCAGCGGATGGTCGTGCTGGCCGTCGCGCTCGCCGCGTTCGGGCTGGCGGTCGGGGCACTGGACGCCTCGATGAACATGCTCGGGGTCAGCCTGCAGCGGACGTACGGGCGGAGCATCATGCTCGGGTTCCACGCCGCGTACAGCCTGGGCGGGGTGCTGGGGGCCTCGCTGGCCTGGGCGGGGGCGCACTGGGAGCTGGCGCTGTGGGTGTCGTACCTGCCGGTGGTGGCGGTGCTGCTGCCGGCGGTACTGGTGGGAAGCCGCGGTTACGTCGACGGTGACCCGGCCCCGGCGGAAGGGAAGGCCGGCGGCGGGGGCGTGTCCTTCCGGATGCTGCTGCCGCTGTGCCTGGTGATGGCGTTCGCGTACATCGGGGACTCGACGGTCTCCAACTGGAGTGCCAAGTACCTCCAGGACGTGCTGGGCAGCTCCGAGCAACTCGCGACCGTGCCGTACAACGTGTACATGGTGACCACGCTGGTGGGGCGGGCCGTCGGGGACCTCGGGGTGCGGCGGTTCGGGGCCGCGGCGGTGGTGCGGGCGGGGGCGCTGGTGGCGGCGGCCGGGTTCGCCGTGGTGGCGGGGGCGTCCGGGCCGTGGCTGGGCATGGGCGGTTTCACGCTGCTGGGACTCGGACTGTGCGTGCTGGTGCCGCAGACGTTCGCGGCGGCCGGCCGACTCTTTCCCGGGCGGTCGGACGCGGCGGTCGCCCGGCTGAACGTCTTCAACTACGTGGGCTTCCTGGTCGGTTCGCCTTTGGTGGGGGCGCTGGGGGACGCGTGGAGCTACCGCGGCGCCATGCTCGTACCGATGGCGCTGGTGCTGGTGACACTGGTGTACGCCCGGTCGTTCGAGAGTGAACCGGACCGATACGGTGGCGGGCATGAGCGGTCGCGCACGGCTGATGTGGGACGAGGCGGTAACGGGCTATGACTTCGGTCCCGAGCATCCGATGGACCCGGTACGGCTCGACCTGACCAGACGGCTGGTCGACGCGTTCGGCCTCGACCGGGCGCTGGACGTGGTCGCGGCGAAGGCGGCCGGCGAGTCGACGCTGAAGCTGGTGCACCGGCCGGACTACATCGACGCGGTGAAGGCGGCGTCGGCGGATCCGGCGGCGGCCGACGGGTCGTACGGACTGGGGACGGTCGACGATCCCGCCTTCGCGGGGATGCACGGGGTGTCGGCGCTGATCGCCGGGCAGTCGGTGGGGGCGGCGGAGGCGGTGTGGCACGGGGAGGCGCTGCACGCGGTGAACTTCGCGGGCGGCCTGCACCACGCGATGCCGGGGGCGGCCTCGGGGTTCTGCGTGTACAACGACGCGGCGCTCGCCATCGCCCGGCTGCTGGAGCTGGGCGCGGAGCGGGTGGTGTACGTGGATGTCGACGTGCACCACGGGGACGGGGTGCAGGCGGCGTTCTGGGAGGACCCGCGGGTCCTGACGATCTCCCTGCACGAGCATCCGCGGACGCTGTTCCCGCAGACGGGATGGCCCGAGGAGACGGGGGCGGCCGGTGCCGCGGCGGGCTCCGCGGTGAACGTGGCGCTGCCGGCCGGCACGGGGGACGCGGGATGGCTGCGCGCGTTCCACGCGGTGGTGCCGGAGCTGGTGGCGGAGTTCCGGCCGCAGGTGCTGGTCACGCAGCACGGGGCGGACACCCACTTCGAGGATCCGCTGGCGCACCTCGCGGTGTCGCTGGACGCGCAGCGGGCCGTGCAGGTGGCCTGTCACGAGCTGGCGCACGAGCACGCCGGGGGGCGCTGGGTGGCGCTGGGCGGAGGCGGATACGCGGTGGTGGACGTGGTGCCGCGGTCGTGGACGCATC
The DNA here is from genome assembly GCF_039542605.1 of Streptomyces ziwulingensis. NCBI lineage: Bacteria > Bacillati > Actinomycetota > Actinomycetes > Kitasatosporales > Streptomycetaceae > Streptomyces > Streptomyces ziwulingensis. The sequence goes on along the minus strand of NZ_BAABIG010000005.1, from coordinate 205,015 downwards.
TGGTGGCGGTCGCGGCGGGGCGCCCGGTGGAGCCGGAGACGGTGATTCCCGAGGGGTGGCGGCAGCAGGTGTACGCGCGGACCCGGCAGCCGGGGCCGATGCGGATGACCGACGGGCGGTGGCCGGTGGGGTGGGCGCCCTGGGAGGCGGGGTACGACCCCGCGGACCGGGTGGATCAGGCGGTGCTGGCGGCCCGGCGGGCGGTGTTCCCGCTGCGGGGGCTGCTGGCGTGACGGGCGTTACGCCGGATGTGGGGCCCCGGCCGGTTCGGCGGTGCGGGGAAGGCGGGTCCGGGAGGATCGGGGGGTGGTGACCCCCGGGCAGCTCCGTGCTCATCTGCTGAAGGCCCGTCTCGCCGGGGTGGTGGCGACCTCGCGGGAGGTCAGCCTGCGCAATTACCGCCTGTTCGCCGCCCGGGACCCGCGGGCGATGATGGGGATCGATCCCGAGGGCGCCTGGCCGCACCGGGATCTGCTCGGTCTGATGGCGGACAGGTGCGGCGTTTCGGCCGACCCGCGGCACACTTCGGGGCAGGATGTCATCGACCCCGGCCGGACGCTGTCCGCGCTGGACGCCTTCGCCGGCCGGCTGGCCGCGGCGGCCCGGGACCGCGCCCCGGTGCTCCTCGGCACCGGGCATCCGCACTGTCTGCTCGGTTTCTACGCCGCTCTCGCGGACGCTTTGTCGACGGCGGGATGTGCTGTCCTCACCCCGGCGCAGGGTCGTCGTGTCGACATAACGACCCGGTTCGGTCTACGTACGCACAACCTCGACTACGTACGAGGCGTCGCGCTGGTCCGGGAGGACACCGGTGAACGCTCCGGTGGTGAGCCCGGCGCACACACCCACTCGCCGCTCCCGGTTCGGACCGCTCTGGCCGGTGCGGCAGAGGCGGGAGAGGGCCTGCCGGAGCTGGTGATCGGAGACCACGGATGGGTCTGCGGAGCAGGTCAGCTAGGGTTCGAGGCCATCGGTCTCGCTGATACGGACGACCCCGCCCTCTTCGTGGGGCAGGCAGAGGGGTCGGTGTCCGTCGTCGTTCCACTTGATGACGGCGTGCGGTCCGATTACTACCTGCCGCTTACCCGCTACGTACTCAAACGAGCGTGTCTGTCCCAGTAGGACGCCGATGCGTGCACCTCTTCCCCACTCGCATCACCCGCACCTACATTGGGGAGTGAGCACGCAGCGACGAAGAGTCACCGGAAGGGGAAGCCGGCGGCCGTCGAGTGCGGAAGGTTCAGGTGTGTCATGGCTGCAGACCAGAGGCCTCTGAGCGAGGTTCAGTTCCTTACCGTGGCGGAGGTCGCCTCGGTGATGCGAGTGTCGAAGATGACCGTGTACCGGTTGGTGCACAGCGGTCATCTGCCCGCGATCCGGGTGGGGCGGTCCTTCCGCGTCCCCGAGAACGCGGTTCACGAGTACCTCCGCGAGAGCTTCGTGGGGGTGGACACGGCCTGACGGCCCCTCGATTACGACCTCAGCGCTCGGACGGGTAGGCTAAGCCCTCGTAGGTCGTGTGGGCCCATGGCGCCCAAACAACCGAGTGATGAGAAGTGAGCGAGGGTAGTCGTGGGCTCTGTTATCAAGAAGCGGCGCAAGCGGATGGCTAAGAAGAAGCACCGCAAGCTGCTCAAGCGCACGCGCGTGCAGCGTCGTAACAAGAAGTAGGCGACGCGACGCGACGAAGCGTGGCATGTGGCCCTCCACCGGTTCCGGTGGAGGGCCACAGTCGTGCCCGGCCGTCGTCACAGGGCGGCGCCGACCGGCTAGGTTGGCCCTCTGGCGGGGAACGCGGCAGGGTACCGAGGGGCTCTGCCGGCGGGTTCCCCTGGCGGAAGGAAGGCGCTGATCTTGGGCAAGGTCGTGCTCGTGACCGGGGTGGCCCGTCAACTGGGGGGCCGGTTCGTGCGGCGCCTGCGGCGGGACCCGGACGTGGACCGGGTGGTCGGGGTGGACGCGGTCCCGCCCGAGCACCACCTCGGCGGCGCCGACTTCGTCCAGGCCGACATCCGCCAGCCCACCATCGCGCGGGTGCTCGCCGAGACGGGTGCCGACACGGTCGTGCACATGGACGTCACCGGCACCCCGCTGGGCAGCGGCAGCCGTACGTCGGTCAAGGAGACCAACGTCATCGGCACCCTCCAGTTGCTCGGCGCCTGCCAGAAGTCGCCGGTCGTGCGGCGGCTGGTGGTGAAGTCCAGTACGAACGTCTACGGGTCCGCGCCCCGCGACCCGGCGGTGTGCACGGAGACGACCCCGGCCAAGTCCCTGCCCAGCGGCGGCTTCGCCAAGGACGCCGTGGAGGTCGAGGGGTACGTGCGGGGCTTCGCCCGGCGCCGGCCGGACGTCGCGGTGTGCGTGCTGCGGTTCGCCAACATCCTGGGCCCGCTCACCGACACCCCGCTGGCCTCGTACTTCTCGCTGCCGGTGCTGCCGACGGTGCTCGGTTACGACCCGCGGCTGCAGTTCGTGCACGAGGACGACGCGATCGAGGTGCTGCGGATCGCCTCGCACGAGCCGCGCCGGGCCACGCTGAACAGCGGCACCTTCAACATCGCCGGGGACGGTGTCCTGCTGCTCTCCCAGTGCTCGCGGCGGCTCGGCCGGCCCACCGTGCCACTGCCGCTTCCCGCGGTCACCTGGGCGGGCTCGCTGGTGCGTACGCTGGGGGTGACGGATTTCTCACCCGAGCAGATACGGCTGCTCACCCACGGCCGGGTGGTGGACACCACGCAGATGCGCGAGACGCTGGGTTTCCGGCCGACCCGCACGACCGCCGAGACGTTCGCGGACTTCGCGCGCGGCCGGGGCCCCGGGCTGCTCCCGCCGCAGGCCGTGGCGGCGGCCGTGGACCGGGTCGCGGCGTTGCCCCTCGCGGGCGGCGGTCACCCCACCCCGACGCAGAGCGCCAACTGAGGAGCGCATCAACGATGGCGGACGCCAAGGTCATTCCGTTCGACGACGACCGTTCCCGGCCGGGCGCCGCGTCGCGCCCGCCGCGTCGCCGGGGCGCGGGGAGCCGGCGCAGAAGCGCCGGGGAGGCCACCCCGGTCCACGAGGTGCAGCCGCTGCCCGCGGGGCGGGACGGGGAGCGGGACGGGGAGCGGGAGCCGCAGGAGGACGACGGCGGCCTTCAGGCGCGTCTCGCGGGCGGGCTGGCCTTTCTGCGCCGCCGCCTCACCGGCGAGTACGAGGTCGACGACTTCGGGTACGACGCCGAGCTGACCGACCAGGTGCTGATGTCCGTGCTGCGGCCGGTGTACGAGAAGTACTTCCGGGTCGAGGTGAAGGGCGTGGAGAACATCCCGTCCGAGGGCGGCGCGCTGATCGTCGCCAACCACTCGGGGACGCTGCCGCTGGACGCCCTGATGATGCAGGTCGCCGTCCACGACAACCATCCGGCCGGCCGGCATCTGCGGCTGCTCGCGGCCGACCTGGTCTTCGTGCTGCCGGTCGTCAACGAACTGGCCCGCAAGCTGGGTCACACCCTGGCCTGCGCGGAGGACGCCGCCCGCCTGCTGGACCAGGGAGAGCTGGTGGGGGTGATGCCGGAGGGGTTCAAGGGCCTCGGCAAGCCCTTCGGCGACCGGTACAAGCTGCAGCGGTTCGGCCGGGGCGGGTTCGTCTCGACGGCGCTGCGCGCGGGGGCGCCGATCGTGCCGTGCTCGATCGTCGGGGCGGAGGAGATCTATCCGATGATCGGCAACTCCCGGACGCTGGCGCGGCTGCTGGGCTTTCCGTACTTCCCGATCACGCCGACGTTCCCGTGGCTCGGTCCGCTGGGGGTGATGCCGCTGCCGACGAAGTGGACGATCCAGTTCGGTGAGCCGATCCCCACGGACGGCTATCCGCCGGAGGCGGCCGAGGACCCGATGCTGATGTTCAACCTGACCGACCAGGTGCGGGAGCAGATCCAGCACACGCTCTACAAACTGCTGGTGCAGCGCCGGTCGGTCTTCTTCTGACCGGCCCTGACCGGTTACGGCTGTTTCTGACCGGTTACGGCGGTGGCGGCGTCCTCGTCGGGAGGGGCGCCGCCACCGCCGTAACCGCTCGGGGTGGGTCAGTCCGTGTCCTCGTCCTCGATGCCGAGGCCGGGGAGGAGGCCCGGGAGGAGGGGCGGGAGGGTGACGTCCGGCTCGGGGACGGGCGTCCTGCTTCCCGTGGACGGCGACGCGGGGTCGCTGTCCTTCGGCGGGTCGAGGAGACCGCCGGTGTTGCCGCCGAGGAGGCCGTCGTCCTCGGGGCGGTCGGAGTCGGTGGACTGGCCGGGGCTCTTGCCGCCGTCCGGGTGTCCGTGGTCGGAGGTGCCGCTGCGGCCGGTGCTCGGGGCGGCCGGGTGGCTGGAGCCGGGCGGGCGGGTGGTGGACGGGCCGGTGCCGTCCCGCCGCTCGCCGCCGCCCCGCGCCGGTGGCGCGGGGAGCAGGGACTGCAGCGGGGCCACGTCCTGATCCATGGCGTCGAACACCGACGACACCTGTTCGCTGACGTCTCCGAGCTGCACGGGCAGCCGGTCGCGCAGCGCCCCCCAGGCCTCGCGGTGGGAGTGGGAGAAGGCGGAGAGCGCCCGCATCGGGCCGAGCGAGTCGGGGTCCCGGGCGTACGCCTCGCTGAGCAGCCGGTGGCCTTCGGAGACGTCGTGCCGCATCCCGGACAGGGCGCGGCGTACTTCGCCGAGGGACTCGTGGTCGAGCCGGCCGCCGCGTCCGCGTTCCATCAGCCGGCGGGCTTCGCTCAGTCTGGTCGACGCCTGGTCGAGGTAGGCCCGGCCGCGTTCGTCGTCGCTCTCGGCGAGGCCGCGCTTGAAGTCCTCGATGCCGCGTTTGAGTCCGTAGAGCCCGTCGCCGGGCAGGGCGTCGGAACTGGCCGCGGCCACTCCGCCGAAGGCTCCCGCGGCCACCCCGACGCTGAGTCCGCCCGCGGTCAGGCCCTTGGCCAGCCGGGTGCGGGGGCGGAAGCGTTTGAGCGGGGTCGCCCGGTGGGCGCCGCGGGCGCGGCGCTGCTCGGGCATGGCCGGATTCGCCGTTCCGCCCAGGGCGGTGCCCTCTTGGAGCATGGCCTCGAACGCGGCCACCAACTGGGCGCGCTGGACGACCTTGACCTCGGGGTCCAGCGTCGGCTTGGGCAGCGTGTCGAGACCGGTGGTCAGGGCCGTCAGCCGGCCCTGCTCGGTCTGGTCCGCCGCCTCGGCCGGTGCCGGTCCCTCGGACTGCTCGGCCACCGGGCCCCGATCGGACTGCTCCTCCAGAGCCTGGGCGAAGGCGTTCGCCCGCCGGTGCGCCGATACGTTCGCGATCACTGGCGGCACCTCCTCTCGTCATCACGGTCGGCTCCCCAGGGGGTCCTGAGGGTTGCACTCCCCGGCCGTGACCACACGATCGTGTGATCGAAATCGGCCGGGGAGTGACCACAGGGAGCCTGCACCGGCACAACGAGCGGTACGGCACTTGGGTTACGGACGGCGGGCGAGTGGTGGGCGGAGCCAACGGTGTCTCACCGGTGGTGACTTGGCGGCCGCGCACGGTGGCGGTGCCCCGGCGGGGCCGGGCGGTCAGCGGGCGTCGTCCGGCAGCAGCCGGGCGAGGGTGCGGACGGCCCGGTACTGGAGGGTCTTGATGGCGCCCTCGTTCTTGCCCATCACGCGGGCGGTCTCGGCGACGGAGAGGCCCTGGAGGAAGCGGAGCGTCACGCACTCCTGCTGCTGAGGGTTGAGCCGTCGTACCGCGTCGAGCAGGGCGGCGTTGGAGAGGGACTCCAGGACGGAGTCCTCGGGGGAGCGCGCGACCTCGTTGGCGTCCAGCATCTCGCCGGTGGTCACCTCCAGCCGGAAGCGGCTGGACTTGAAGTGGTCGGCGACGAGGTTGCGGGCGATCGTCACCAGCCAGGCGCCGAAGTCGCGGCCCTGCCAGGTGAAGGTGCCGATGCGGCGCAGGGCGCGCAGGAAGGTCTCGCTGGTCAGGTCCTCGGCGGTGGCCTTGCCTCCCACGCGGTAGTAGATGTACCGGTACACGGTGTCGCTGTACTGGTCGTAGAGACGCCCGAAGGCGTCGGCCTCGCCGGCCTGGGCACGTTCGACCAGGTCCATCATCCGGGCGCTGTCGCTGTCCGCGGCCGGGCGCCGGGCGGCCGTCCCGGACGGCCGCCCGCGTCTGCCGGACTCCCGCCCGTCGCCGGAGCGCCGTCCGCCGACCACGGCGCTGCGCGCCGACCCCTGTTCGAGGCTGTCGGCGAGTGCGTAGCACGGACCGACGGGGGCGGTCGCGAGGGCGAGGGCGGGGACGGGGGCGGGGACGGCGTACGCGGTGGGGACGAAGTCGCGCAACAGGTCGTGAAGCGTGTTGACCGTTGCGCGCAGCGTAGCCAGGCCCGAGGCGTCAACCCCGACGTGTGGGTACACGGGACTCCCAGAGGCAGAGCTTCCATCACGTGCAGTGCGGGACCTTTCACCCGCCGTGGCGACGGAGGGGTACCGGAATGCGTCTGAGGAGAATAACGCTTCGTGCAGGCTCTGCTACACCCAGTTGCTCAAATCGTCGGTTACGTCGCTTCTGTAACCGAATGACGGCCGATCCGGTACCGGAGAGTGATCGATTTCTGATCGGAAGGGCCCGATTTTCGGATGGCTCCGAGACAACTTGTGGCCGGGTGGGTGCTGGGGGACTGAGGCGGGCGCCGCCTGGGTACGTCAGACGGATTGGCCGGCGAACGGGGCCGGCGGCATCAAGGCGTCAACTTCCGACACCGGGGTTCACCGGCGGCGCCGGTGCAGGGCGATCGCGGCGGCGGTGCCGCCCGCCACCGCGCCCACGCCGGCCGCGGCCGGGATGCCGACCTTGGCGGCCTTGCGGCCGGTGCGGTAGTCGCGCAGCCGCCAGTCGAGGTCGCGGGCGTGCCGGCGCAGCTTGGAGTCCGGGTTGATCGCGTAGGGGTGGCCGACCAGCGACAGCATCGGGATGTCGTTGTGGGAGTCGCTGTAGGCCGCGCAGCGGGTCAGGTCCAGGCCCTCCGCCGCCGCCAGGGCGCGGACCGCCTCCGCCTTGGCGGGGCCGTGCAGGGGCTCGCCGACCAGCTTGCCGGTGTAGACGCCGCCGATCGACTCCGCCACCGTGCCCAGCGCGCCGGTCAGGCCGAGGCGGCGGGAGATCACCTGGGCGATCTCCACCGGTGCCGCCGTCACCAGCCAGACCTTCTGGCCCGCGTCCAGGTGCGCCTGGGCCAGCGCGCGGGTGCCCGGCCAGATCCGCTCGGCCATGTACTCGTCGTAGATCTCCTCGCCGATCGACTTCAGCTCGGAGACGCGGTGGCCCTTGACGATCGACAGGGCCGCGTCGCGGGCGTCCTGCATGTGCTCGGGGTCCTCGAAGCCGGCCAGCCGGAACCAGGTCTGCTGCCAGGCGAAGCGGGCCAGGTCGCGGGTCTCGAAGAACTTGCGCTTGTACAGGCCGCGGCCGAAGTGGAAGAGCGCGGCGCCCTGCATGACGGTGTTGTCGAGGTCGAAGAAGGCGGCCGCGCGGTCGTCGCCGTGGACGGGGAAGTCCGGGTCCTTGGCGGAGACGGGAAGGTCCTGGCTGGATTTGCGGGCGGCCTCCGCCGAGGCCTCGCCTGCCAACACGCTCCGCGCCGTGGCGGAACGCCTACGGGGAGTGAGCCATCCGAGAGCGGCCATGTCCGTGAGCATAGCCAGTTTGTTCGGGTGTTCCGGAGTCGAGAGGTTGGGAGGCTGTGAACTCTCCGCGACCGGGTCGTTAAAGAATGTGCCCGGCCCGCGTGTCGGTCCGGCCGGACGGGGAGTCCCGCCGCCGTCGCGGGGGTTCCCGCGGCGCCGGGCCGCGCGAGAATGGCGGGCATGAGCCCCGTCCTCCGCAGAAAGACGCCGCCGCGTCCTGAGCCTCATCTCGTCACCCTCATCCGCAAACCTGGCTGCCACCTGTGTGATGACGCACAGCTCGTCGTCGAGAAGGTCTGTGCCGACCTGGGGGTCCGGTGGGAGTCCCAGGACATCACCGAGAACCGCCGGCTGCACGACGAGTACTGGGAACAGATCCCCGTCGTGCTCGTCGACGGCAGGCAGCACACCTTCTGGCGGGTGAACGAGGAACGCCTGCGCAAGGCACTGACCGACGAGACGGAGTAAGTCCGGGTAATCCGGATGGTCGCTTAGGATCGATGGCGACTTGGTCTCGGGGGCGTTGATCGTGAGGAGCGTGTACGGCTTTGCCCCCAATAGGAGAGGAACGAGTGTGCGGGCGCACCGGTTCCCCAGTCGCGCGCCGGGGGCGCGTGACCCCGGTCACGTTGGCCGGGCAAATCGGACACCATCTTTGTGCACGCGTTCACAAAGACATAGCCTGCATTCGACGGGGCGGTCATGTGGGGACGTATGACCGCCTAGGGCCCCGCTCTACCCGCAGGAGCACCGTGGCAACTGGCCGAACACACCGACCGGCGACCCGTGGCCGAGGAATTCCCGAGGCCACCGTCGCCAGGCTTCCGCTGTACCTCCGAGCCCTCACCGCACTGTCGGAGCGCTCGGTGCCCACGGTCTCCTCCGAGGAGCTGGCGGCCGCGGCGGGAGTCAACTCCGCGAAGCTGCGCAAGGACTTCTCCTACCTCGGTTCCTACGGGACCCGGGGCGTCGGCTACGACGTCGAGTATCTCGTCTACCAGATCTCCCGCGAACTGGGTCTGACCCAGGACTGGCCGGTGGTGATCGTGGGAATCGGCAACCTCGGTGCCGCGCTCGCCAACTACGGCGGTTTCGCCTCCCGCGGGTTCCGGGTCGCCGCCCTCATCGACGCCGATCCGCAGATGGCCGGCAAGCCGGTGGCCGGCATGCCGGTGCAGCACACCGACGAGCTGGAGCGGATCATCCAGGACAACGGCGTCTCGATCGGTGTGATCGCGACCCCGGCCGGCGCCGCCCAGCAGGTCTGCGACCGGCTCGTGGCCGCCGGTGTCACCTCCATCCTGAACTTCGCGCCGACCGTGCTGACCGTCCCCGACGGCGTCGACGTGCGCAAGGTCGACCTCTCCATCGAGCTGCAGATCCTCGCCTTCCACGAGCAGCGCAAGGCCGGCGAGGAGGCCGCCGACACCATGCCGGCCGTCGCCGCCCGCAAGCAGCCCGCCGACAAGGGACCCGACGGGGACGTCCCCGCCGTGATGCCGGCATGAGCCTCCTGGTCGTCGGACTCAGCCACCGCAGCGCGCCGGTCAGCGTGCTGGAGCGGGCCTCCCTCAGCGCGGACGCGCAGGTCAAGCTGTTGCAGGACACGGTCGCCGCCGAACCGGCCGCCGAGGCCGCGGTCCTCGCCACCTGCAACCGCATCGAGCTGTACGCGGACGTGGACAAGTTCCACGCCGGTGTCGCCGAGCTGTCCACGCTCCTCGCCCAGCACAGCGGTGTCGGGCTGGAGGAGCTGACTCCGTACCTCTACGTGCACTACGAGGACCGGGCCGTCCACCACCTGTTCTCGGTGGCCTGCGGGCTGGACTCGATGGTGGTCGGCGAGGGCCAGATCCTCGGCCAGATAAAGGACGCCCTGGCCAGGGCGCAGGACCTGCACACGGCCGGACGGCTCCTGAACGACCTGTTCCAGCAGGCGCTCAGGGTCGGCAAGCGCGCCCACTCCGAGACCGGGATCGACCGCGCCGGGCAGTCCCTGGTCACCTTCGGCCTGGAACAGCTCGCCGCCGGCGCGGACGTGCGGCGCTGGGCCCGGGGCAAGCGGGCCCTCGTCATCGGCGCCGGCTCGATGTCCTCGCTGGCCGCCGCCACCCTGGCGCGGGCCGGGATCGCCGAGATCGTGGTCGCCAACCGCACCTTCGACCGCGCCGAGCGCCTCGCCCGCATCCTGGGCGCAGGCGACGACCCGGACGTGCTGGCCCGAGCGGTACCGATGGACGCGGTGCCGGCCGAGCTGACACGTGCCGACGTGGCCGTCTCCTGTACCGGCGCGACCGGCCTGGTGCTCACCGCCGACGCCGTCGTCGCGGCCGTCGAGGGCCGCACCGGGGAGCCCGCCTCGGTCGCGGCGACCGACGACCGCCGTACGACCGGCGAGGCGGCGGCGCCGCCCGCGAGCGTGGGCGCCGAGGACGGCTGCCCGCTCGACCTGTCCGCCGTGCCCTCCGGCTTCTCCGTGATGGGGGAGGCGGCGGTGGCCGGGATGGACGCGGCGACGCTGGAGCAGCACGCGGCCTGGGCCGCGGGCAGTACGTCCGCCGCGGGCGCCGTCCGCACCCGCGAGGCCGGGCGGCCGGGCCCGACCGCGGACGCCGAGCTGATCACCGCGCTCGCCGCGACGGCCGCGACCGCCGGCCGGATTCCCGAGCGGCGCCGCCCCGAGGCCGTCGCCGAGGTCCCGCGCCCCGAACCCGTCCTCTTCCTCCTCGACCTCGCCATGCCGCGCGACATCGACGCCGCCGCGCACCGGCTGGGCGGGGTCCGCCTGGTGGACATCGAGTCGCTCGCGGACGCCTCCGCCGACGCGCCGATGGCCGCCGACGTCGACCTGGTCCGGCGGATCGTCGCCGACGAGGTCACCGCGTTCGGCGCGGCCCAGCGGGCCGCGCACATCACCCCCACCGTGGTGGCGCTGCGCCTCATGGCCGCCGACGTGGTGGCCGGCGAGATCGCCCGGCTGGAGGGCCGGCTGCCCGGCCTGGACGACAAGCACCGCGCCGAGATCACACAGACCGTGAAGCGCGTGGTGGACAAGCTGCTGCACGCGCCGACCGTACGGGTCAAGCAGCTCGCGGCCGAGCCCGGCGGCGCCGGGTACGCGGACGCGCTGCGCACCCTGTTCGACCTCGACCCCGAGACGGTGGCCTCCGTCTCCCGGGCCGGGAACAGCACTGAGAAGAACCGAGGGCCGGCATGACTGAGAAGGCACTGAGGCTGGGGACCAGGCGGAGCAGACTCGCCATGGCCCAGTCCGGGCAGGTGGCGGACGCCGTGAGCCAGGTGACCGGACGGCCTGTCGAACTGGTCGAGATCACCACCTACGGCGACACCTCGCGCGAGCACCTCGCGCAGATCGGCGGCACGGGGGTGTTCGTGGCCGCGCTGCGAGAGGCGCTGCTGCGGGGTGAGGTGGACTTCGCGGTTCATTCGCTCAAGGACCTGCCGACCGCGCAGCCCGCGGAACTGGTCCTGGCCGCCGTTCCGGAGCGCGAGGACCCCCGTGACGTGCTCGTCGCCCGGGACGCGCTGAAGTTCACCGACCTGATCGCGTCCTCCCCGACGGGGGTCGCGCGCATCGGTACCGGCGCACCCCGGCGCATGGCGCAGCTCAACGCGTACGCCCGCGCGCACGGCCTGGAGATCGAGACGGTTCCGATCCGCGGCAATGTGGACACCCGCATCGGGTATGTCCGCGACGGGAAGCTGGACGCCGTCGTGCTCGCCGCCGCCGGACTCAACCGGATCGGCCGCAGCGACGAGGTGACCGACTTCCTGTCGGTCGACACGATTCTGCCCGCCCCCGGCCAGGGGGCACTGGCGATCGAGTGCACTGCGGGTGACGCAGAGCTGATCGCCGCGCTCGGTGAACTCGACGACCCGCTCACCCGGGCCGCCGTGACCGCCGAACGCGCCCTGCTCGCCGCTCTGGAAGCCGGCTGCAGTGCCCCTGTGGGGGCGCTGGCCGATGTGCCCCCACTCTCGGCTCCGCTGGAGCGGGGGGACTCCCGGACCGACGGGCAGATTGTCAAGGAAATGCGCCTGCGCGGCGTCGTCGGTACCACCGACGGCTCGACGCTGGTGCAGTTGTCCACCACCGGTCCCGTGCCCGACACACACGAGGGGGCACTGGCACTCGGACGCGTACTCGCGGCCGAGATGCTCGCCCAGGGCGCGGCCGGTCTGATGGGGGAGCGAGCACAGTGAGCCCCACCACTCTTCCCGCCGGTCCTGAACACGGGCACGTCACCTTCCTGGGTGCCGGACCCGGAGATCCGGGACTGCTGACTCTGCGCGCCGTCGAGGCGCTCTCGCACGCGGACGTCCTCGTCGCCGAGCACGAGGTGCTCGACGTCGTACGGACGCACGCCAGGCGGGGCGTCGCCGAGGTGCACACCGATCCGGATGCCTCCGGCGGCCCGTTCGCGGGCACAGGCACGCCTCAGCTAGCGGTAGTTGACGGTGCGTCGACCACCGCGAGCGTCCCCGCCGTGCGGGATGCCGCACATCTTGTCATGGAGGCCGCGCGGGGCGGCAGGCGGGTGGTGCGTGCCGTGTCCGGGGACCCCGGGCTGGACACGTACGCCGCCGAGGAGATGCTGGCGTGCGCCGCCGCCGGGGTGCCCTTCGAGGTGGTGCCCGGCATCGCGTCCGCCGTCGGCGTGCCCGCGTACGCCGGTGTGCCGCTGCGGGACGCCGAGGGCGCGGACGTCCGGTTCGTGGACGCCCGTACCGCCTCGGACCGCTGCTGGTCCGAGGTGGGCGCCTCCGACGGCACGGTCGTCGTCTCGACGTCGCTGGACTCGGTGGCGGCCGCCGCCGGGGAGCTGGTGTCGGCGGGGCGCAAGCCGGACACCCCGATGACGGTCACGGTCGGCGGTACGACGACGCGGCAGCGCACCTGGAACGCCACCCTCGGCACCATCGCGCAGACGCTGAAGCAGGCCAAGGTGCTGCCGTCGCCGGACGGCGGCCGGCCGGTGATAGCCGTGGTCGGTGAGCGTTCCGCCCCCGCCCAGCGCGACCAGCTCTCGTGGTTCGAGTCCAAGCCGCTCTTCGGCTGGAAGGTGCTCGTGCCGCGCACGAAGGAGCAGGCGGTGTCGCTCTCCGACCAACTGCGGTCCTACGGGGCGGTGCCCCACGAGGTGCCGACCATCGCCGTCGAGCCGCCGCGCACGCCCCAGCAGATGGAGCGCGCGGTCAAGGGCCTGGTGACCGGCCGCTACGAGTGGATCGCGTTCACCTCGGTCAACGCGGTGAAGGCGGTCCGGGAGAAGTTCGAGGAGTACGGGCTCGACGCCCGTGCCTTCGCCGGGATCAAGGTCGCCGCGGTGGGCGAGCAGACCGCGAGGGCGCTGGTCGCCTTCGGCGTGAAGCCGGACCTGGTGCCCAGCGGTGAGCAGTCCGCCGCCGGTCTGCTGGAGGACTGGCCGCCGTACGACCCGGTCTTCGACCCGATCGACCGCGTCTTCCTGCCGCGCGCGGACATCGCCACCGAGACGCTGGTGGCCGGTCTCATCGAGCTGGGCTGGGAGGTCGACGACGTCACCGCCTACCGGACCGTGCGCGCCTCGCCGCCGCCGGCCCAGACCCGGGAGGCGATCAAGGGCGGCGGTTTCGACGCGGTGCTGTTCACCTCGTCGTCCACGGTGCGCAACCTGGTCGGTATCGCGGGCAAGCCGCACAACGTGACGGTGATCGCGTGCATCGGCCCCGCCACGGCCAAGACGGCCGAGGAGCACGGGCTGCGGGTCGACGTGATGGCCCCCGAGCCGTCGGTGCTCAAGCTGGCGGCGGCGCTGGCGGACTTCGGTACCCGGCGCCGGACGGCGGCGCTGGAGGCCGGGGACCCGGTGACGCGGCCGAGCGAGCGGCGGCCGGGGTCGCGGCGGCGGCGGTCCACCACCACCTGAGGTGCGGCGGGGCGGGGCGGTTCCTGCGGGAGCGCCCCGCCTTCGCGCTGTCCGGCGGGCGGCGGGGCGGGCCGGCCGGGACCGACCGTGCGTCGGCAAAGGCACGGTCCGGGCGGGCGTAGCGTAGGTGTATGACGACGTACGGATCCTTTCCCGGCAGCCGGCCGCGGCGGCTTCGCACCACCCCCGCCATGCGTCGGATGGTCGCCGAGACCCGGCTGCACCCCGCCGATCTCATCCTCCCCGCCTTCGTGCGCGAGGGCGTGAGCGAGCCGGTCCCCATCAGCGCGATGCCGGGCGTCGTGCAGCACACCCGGGAGTCGTTGAAGAAGGCCGCCGCCGAGGCGGTGGCGGCCGGGGTCTCCGGGATCATGCTCTTCGGTGTGCCGGAGGAGGCGAAGAAGGACGCGAACGGGACGGTGGGCACCGACCCGGACGGCATCCTCCAGGTCGCGCTGCGGGACGTGCGGGCCGAGGTCGGGGACGAACTGCTCGTCATGTCCGACCTCTGCCTGGACGAGTTCACCGATCACGGGCACTGCGGTGTGCTCGACTCCGACGGGCGGGTCGACAACGACGCCACGCTGGAGCGGTACGCCGAGATGGCGCAGGTGCAGGCCGACGCGGGCGCGCACATCGTGGCCCCCAGCGGGATGATGGACGGTCAGATCGGGGTGGTCCGGGACGCCCTGGACCAGATCTCCCGGGAGGACGTCGCGATCCTCGCCTACACGGCCAAGTACGCGTCCGCCTTCTACGGGCCCTTCCGCGAGGCCGTCGGTTCCTCGCTCCAGGGGGACCGGCAGACCTACCAGCAGGACGCCGCCAACGCGCGCGAGTCCCTGCGGGAGCTGGCACTGGACCTGGAGGAGGGCGCCGACATGGTGATGGTCAAGCCGGCCGGGCCCTACCTCGACATCCTGGCCAAGGTCGCGGACGCGGTGGACGTGCCCGTCGCCGCGTACCAGATCTCCGGTGAGTACGCGATGATCGAGGCCGCCGCCGAGAAGGGCTGGATCGACCGCGACCGGGCGATCATGGAGTCCCTGACCGGCATCAAGCGGGCCGGCGCGCGCAACATCCTGACGTACTGGGCCACCGAGGTGGCCCGCGGTCTGGCTCAGTAGGCGAGGGCGTCGGCGAGGTCCGACTGCCAGTAGGTGACCCGCAGCGAGCTGTCGTAGTGGACGCCGTCCGCGGGCAGGGCCGGGGTGGCCGCGGCGCCGCCGTCGCTGCCGGGACCGGCGCCCTGGAAGCGGACCGTCAGTTCCCTCGCGGTGGTGCCGGCGTCGCCGCTGCCGTCCGCGGCGGACAGCAGGACGCCCGCGTAACCGGAGTCGCCGGGCCGCAGGGTCGTCACCGCCTGGGGCTTGGACTCCGCGACCGCGTCGGGCACCCACTGCATCCCGTCGAAGCGCAGGTGCGGGAAGTACATCAGGTCGCAGGTCTTCGACCCGGTGTTCTTCACCGTGATCAGCAGGTGGTTGAGCGGGCGGGGAACCGGCTCGGCGGTCACGGTGAGGTTCGAGCCGTTGCACAGGACGCGGTTCGCCGGGGCGTTCGGGTCGGGGGCGGCGCCGGAGCCGGTCCTGTCCGACGTGTTCGGCTGGTTCGGCGTGTCCGTCGCGTCCCTTGTGTCCGTCGTGTTCGAGGCCGGGTGCTGGCCGGTGGCCGGGGTGTTCGTCTTTCCGGTGGCCGGGGCGGTCGGGGCCGTCGAGGTCGTCGCCGAGGGCTGGGGGGCGCCCTCGTCCCTGGTGCCCGTTCCGTCCTCGCAGGCCGTCAGGGCGAGGGCGGCGAGGGCGATGCCGGTCACGGCGAGGACGGGGGAGCGGCGGCGGGCGGTGCGGAACGTGCGCATGGGAGATCTGCCTCTCGTGGCGGGGTGATCGGTGCGGCCGCCGGGAGCGGCGTGCTTGGATGACCAGAGCTTGCGCGGCGATCCGTCCCGGCCGCCAGACCAAGCGGCCGATCAGGGACGGTGGAACGCTGGTAGCGGCCTTGACCTGCGGAAACACCCTTGCCCTGGAACGGGGGAATGGGATGCGGGGGACGGAGGAGACGTGGCGGGTGGGGGACTGGAGAACGGCATGGCGGGTGAGTTCGCGGCGCGGTTGCGCGAGCTGAAGGAGCGCTCCGGGCTGAGTTACGGGACGCTCGCCAAGCGGCTCCACATGAGTACGTCGACGCTGCACCGGTACTGCAACGGGGACGCGGTGCCCACCGACTACGCGCCCGTGGAGCGGCTGGCCCGGCTGTGCAAGGCGACGCCGCAGGAGTTGGTGGAGCTGCACCGGCGGTGGGTGCTGGCGGACGCGACACGGGGGCGCAAGTCCGCCCCCGGGGAACCCGTGTCGGACGGCCCCGCCCCCGAGGAACCGCCGGACCGGCGCCGTACCCGTACCCGTACCGCAGTCGTCGTGGGTATCGCCGTGGCGGCCGTCGTCGGTGCGGTCGTACTCGCCGTGCACCTGCCGCCCGGCGGCTCGGACGACGAACGGCGGGGCGCCGCGGGTGCGGCCGTGGAAGCGGAGACGGAGCGGGACGCGGCGTCGCGGTCGGCGTCGCCGTCGCCGTCGCGCAGTGCCTCGCCGTCCGCCTCCTCCTCCGTCTCTCCCTCTGCCGCGCCGACGAGGACGGAGGGGAGCGGGGAGGGGCAGGGGGGCGCGGCGCGACCGTCGGCGACCGCGGGCGCCGGGGGTGCGGACGACGGCGCCTCGGGCGTTCCGCTGACCGTGGGCGTCCAGCCGTACGACTGGGAGAGCACCTGCGGGATGCGCTATCTGGTGGACCGGCCGTCGACGGAGGTGAAGGAGCCGCCGCTGCGGCAGGACGCGCCGGCCTGGGTGGCGGCGGTGGGTGCCGTCCCCTCGGGCGAGCAGTACGTGACGCTCACCGTGCAGGGCACCGGGGAGCGGACGGTGGTCGTGGAGAGCCTCAGTGTGCGCGTGGCCGGCAAGCGGGCGCCGCTCGCCTGGAACGACTACGTCATGGGGTACCCCGGCGTCGGCTGCGGCGGCGGGGTGCCGACCCGTTCCTTCACCGTCGCCCTCGACGCCGCCCGGCCCGGCGTCGTCCCGCAGGAGGGCGGCGCCGACTTCCCGTTCAAGGTGTCCGAGTCCGACCCGGAGGTGTACCACATCACCGCCGACGCCTCCGCCTACGACGTCGACTGGTACCTGGAGCTGAAGTGGTCCAGCGGCTCCCGGCGGGGCACGCTCCGGGTCGACGACGGCGGGCAGCCGTTCCGTACGAGCGGCAACAACGGGCGGCCCGCGTACGAGTTCCCGCTCGGGGGCGAGAAGTGGGTGCCGGAGGGGACGACCGTCCCGTCCTGAGGGACCTGAGCGGGCGGTTCGCCGCGGCGTCCGGATCACGGAAACGTCCGTGGCGAGGGCACGTATCTCTCTAGGCTGCGGCCATGACCGTCTCCGAACCAGCCACCGCCACCACCGCAGCCGCAGCCGCGAGCGCCTCCGCCCCCGTCCCGCCGCTCGCCGCGCGCGCCCGCGCGGTCGGCGGTTCGGCCGTACGGGACATCCTCGCCGTCACCGCCCGCCCCGAGGTCGTCAACTTCGCGGGCGGGCTGCCGGCGCCGGAACTGTTCGACGCGGAGGGCATGGCCACCGCGTTCCGGGCGGTCCTCGCGGAGTGTCCGGGGCGGGCGCTGCAGTACTCCACGACCGAGGGCGAGCCCGCGCTGCGCACCGCGCTCGCCGCCCGCACCTCGGCCCGCGGTCTGGCCACCGGCCCCGACGACGTGCTCGTCACCACCGGTTCGCAGCAGGCACTGTCGCTGCTGGCCACCGCTCTCCTCGAACCGGGTGACACGGTCCTGGTGGAGGACCCCTGCTATCTCGCCGCGCTCCAGGCGTTCGGCTTCGCGGGGGCGCGGGTGGTCGCGGTGCCCGGCGACGAGCACGGGGTGGACCCGGCGGCGCTGGAGGAGCTGGTGGTGCGCGAGCGCCCCAAGCTGTTCTACACCGTCCCCACCTTCCAGAACCCGACCGGGCGCACCATGCCCGCCGAGCGGCGTGCCGCGCTGGCCCGGGTGGCCGCCCGGCGCGGACTGTGGATCGTGGAGGACGATCCGTACGGGGAGCTGCGGTTCGAGGGTGAGCGGGTGCCGTGGATCGCCTCGTACGAGGGCGCCCGGGACCGGACCGTGCTGCTCGGTTCCTTCTCCAAGGTGATGGCGCCCGGTCTGCGGCTGGGCTGGCTGCGGGCGCCGGCCGCGCTGCTGCGGGCCTGCACGGTGGCCAAGCAGGCCGCCGACCTGCACACCCCGACCGTCAACCAGCTCGCCGCCGCCCGCTATCTGGCCGACCGGGACCTGGACGCCCACGTCCGCCGGGTGGCCGGCGCCTACCGGGAACGCCGGGACGCGATGCTCGCCGCGCTGCCGGACGCGCTGCCGGCCGGTTCGTGGTGGACCCGGCCGGAGGGCGGCATGTTCCTCTGGGTGCGGCTGCCCGAGCGGTACGACACCGCGGCCCTGCTCCCCCGGGCCGTCCGGCACGAGGTGGCGTACGTGCCCGGGGCGCCCTTCCACGCCGGGGAGCCGGACCGCGCCACGATGCGGCTCTGCTTCGTGACGCAGACGCCGGACGAGATCGCGGAGGGGCTGCGCAGGCTGGGGGAGGCGCTGCGGGCGGTCTGAGCGCCGGAACCGGCCGGTGCGGACCGAGCGCCGGAACCGGCCGGTGCTCAGAGGCGCTCGGGCGTCCGGATGCCCAGCAGGGACATGCCCTGGTGCAGGGTGCGGGCGGTGAGGTCGGACAGGAACAGGCGGTTGGCCACCTGCTCGGGCGTCTCGGCCTTCAGCACCGGGCACTTGTCGTAGAACGTCGTGAACAGCGAGGCGAGCTGGTACAGGTACGCCGTCAGCTTGTGCGGGGCGTACTCCTTGGCGGCCTCCGCCACCGTCGCCGCGAAGGAGTCCAGGTGCAGGCCGAGGGCGCGCTCCGCGGGCGTCAGCTCCAGCTCGGGCCGGGGCTCCGGGCGGGCGGCACCGGCCTTGCGCAGGATCGACCGGATCCGGGCGTACGCGTACTGGAGGTAGACGGACGTGTCGCCGTGCAGCGAGACCATCTGGTCCAGGTCGAACTTGTAGTCGCGGTTGGCCGACGTCGACAGGTCCGCGTACTTCACCGCGCCGACGCCCACCTGGGTGCCGCGCTCGGCGATCTCCTCCTCGGACAGGTCCCGCGCCTTCTCCCGGACGACCGCCGAGGCGCGGTCGATGGCCTCGTCGAGGAGGTCGACCAGGCGGACCGTCTCGCCCTCGCGGGTCTTGAACGGCTTGCCGTCCTTGCCGAGGACCGTGCCGAAGGCGAGCTGGACGGCGGTGACGTCGTCGTTCAGCCAGCCGGCCCGGCGGGCGGTCTCGAAGACCATCTTGAAGTGCAGGGACTGGCGGGCGTCGACCACGTAGAGGAGGGTGTCCGCCTTCAGGCCGAGGACGCGGTCGCGGATCGCGGAGAGGTCGGTGGCCGCGTAGCCGTAGCCGCCGTCCGACTTCTGCACGATCAGCGGGACCTGCTTGCCGTCCGGGCCCAGGACGTCGTCGAAGAAGACGCAGAGCGCGCCCTCCGAGCGGACGGCCACGCCCTTCTCCTCCAGGAGACGGCAGGTCTCCGCGAGCATGTCGTTGTAGCCGGACTCGCCGACGATGTCGGGGTCGCGGACCTCCATGTCCAGCTTCTCGAAGACGGAGAAGAAGTAGATCTTCGACTCGTCCACGAACTTCTGCCAGATGGCGAGGGTGTGCGCGTCGCCCGCCTGGAGGTCGACCACCCGGCGCCGGGCCCGGGTCTTGAACTCCTCGTCGGAGTCGAAGAGCCTGCGCGCGGCCTTGTAGAGGCGGTCCAGGTTGGACATCGCCTGCTCGCCGCTGACCTCGCCGCCGTGGTCCAGCTCGTGCGGGTGCTCGTCCAGGTACTGGATGAGCATGCCGAACTGGGTGCCCCAGTCGCCGATGTGGTGCCGGCGCACCACCGTCTCGCCGGTGAACTCCAGGATCTGGCGGACCGCGTCGCCGATCACCGCGGAGCGCAGGTGGCCGACGTGCATCTCCTTCGCCACGTTGGGCTGCGCGTAGTCGATCACCGTGGTGCCCGGCTCGGCGGCCCGGGGCACACCGAGCCGGCCGGTGTCGTCCGCGTAGCGCGCGGCGAGCGTCTCGGTGATCGCCCGGTCGCCGACCGTGATGTTCAGGAAGCCGGGGCCGGAGACCTCGACCTCGGCGAGGAGCGCGCCGGTGGTGAGGCGGGCGACGACCTCGGCGGCCAGCTCGCGCGGGTTGGCCTTCGCCTTCTTGGCCAGCGCGAGGATGCCGTTGGCCTGGTAGTCCGCCCGGTCGCTCCGGCGCAGCAGCGGGTCCGCGCCGGCGGCCTCCGGCCGGACAGCGGAGAGCGCGGACGCGAGCTGCTGCTGGACGGAGTCGCTGAGGGACGTGACCGAGGCCATAGGAAGGGGTGCCGTTCTCCTCGTGGGTGTGGCTGGACCCGGCCAGTATCCCATGGGGGGTAAAGCGGTTTTCGTCGTCGTGGGGCGGTCTGTGAGAATGGGGGGACACCCCGATGCGCAGGGTGCCCCCCGGGCAGGAAGAAGGACGTGCCGATCGTGGCCCAGAGCACCGAGACCACCGACTGGGTCTCCCGTTTCGCCGATGAGGTCATCGAGGCGTCGGAGCGCCGGGCCCCTGGCAAACGCGTGGTCGTCGCCTCCGGCCTGTCGCCGTCGGGCCCCGTCCACCTCGGCAACCTGCGCGAGGTCATGACCCCGCACCTGGTCGCCGACGAGATCCGGCGCCGCGGCCACGAGGTGCGGCACCTGATCTCCTGGGACGACTACGACCGCTACCGCAAGGTGCCGGCCGGGGTCGCGGGCGTCGACGAGAGCTGGGCCGAGCACATCGGCAAGCCGCTCACCTCGGTCCCCGCCCCGAAGGGCTCCGCGCACCCGAACTGGGCCGAGCACTTCAAGGCCGCGATGGTCGAGGCCCTCGGCGAGCTGGGCGTGGAGTTCGACGGCATCAGCCAGACCGCGCAGTACACCTCCGGTGTCTACCGCGAGCAGATCCTGCACGCCATGCGGCACCGCGGTGACATCGACGCGATCCTCGCCCAGTACCGCACCAAGCCCAAGGCCGCGGCCAAGCAGGGCCAGAAGCCGGTGGACGAGGCCGAACTGGAGGCCGCCGAGGGCTCCGGCGCGGCCGCCGAGGACGACGGCGGCTCCGGCTCCGCCGGTTACTTCCCGTACAAGCCGTACTGCGGCAACTGCGCCAAGGACCTGACGACCGTCACCGGCTACGACGACGACACCACCGAACTCACCTACACCTGCGCGGAGTGCGGCTTCTCCGAGACGGTGCGGCTGAGCGAGTTCAACCGCGGCAAGCTGGTCTGGAAGGTCGACTGGCCGATGCGCTGGGCCTACGAGGGCGTGATCTTCGAGCCCAGCGGTGTCGACCACTCCTCGCCGGGTTCGTCGTTCCAGGTCGGCGGGCAGATCGTCGGCATCTTCGGCGGCGAGCAGCCCATCGGCCCGATGTACGCCTTCGTCGGCATCAGCGGCATGGCCAAGATGTCCTCCTCCAAGGGCGGGGTGCCCACCCCGTCCGACGCCCTGCGGATCATGGAGCCGCAGCTCCTGCGCTGGCTGTACGCCCGCCGCCGCCCCAACCAGTCCTTCAAGATCGCCTTCGACCAGGAGATCCAGCGGCTGTACGACGAGTGGGACCGGCTGGACGCCAAGGTGGCCGACGGCTCGGCGCTGCCCGCCGACGTCGCCGGGCACTCCCGGGCGGTGCGCACCGCCGCCGGGGACCTGCCGCGCACGCCGAGGCCGCTGCCGTACCGGACGCTGGCCTCGGTCGCCGACATCACCGCCGGCCACACCGACCAGGCGCTGCGCATCCTCAGCGAGCTGGACCCCGCGCACCCGCTGACCTCGCTGGACGAGGCCCGCCCGCGGTTCGACCGGGCCGAGGCGTGGATCAACACGCAGGTCCCCGCCGACCAGCGGACCATCGTGCGCCAGGAGCCCGACGCCGAGCTGCTGAACTCCCTCGACGAGCGGGGCCGCGCCTCGCTGGCGCTGCTCGTGGAGGGGCTGGCCGACCACTGGTCGCTGGACGGGCTCACCCACCTCGTCTACGGCGTGCCCAAGGTCCAGGCCGGGTTCTCCGCCGACGCCACGGCCAAGGAGCTGCCGCCGGAGATCAAGACCGCCCAGCGGTCCTTCTTCGCGCTCCTCTACCACCTGCTGGTCGGCCGGGACACCGGCCCGCGCCTGCCCACCCTGCTGCTCGCGGTGGGGCAGGAGCGCGTGCGGGTCCTGCTCGGGCGGTAACCCGCCCGGCCGTACGACGGCAGGGGGCGCCCGGTATCCACCGGGCGCCCCCTGCCGCTTGTCCGCCTTGTCGTCGCCCGCCCGCCGCGAATCGCGGGACAGCCCTTAGGCGATGTGGTCTTCCTCCAGCTCCGCGTTGTAGCGGTTGGTGAAGCGGTTGACCATGCGCTTGGCCTCCTCCGGGGGGATGCCGACGCCGAACTCGGCCTCGACGTTCTCGCCGAACTCGCGCGGGGTCGGGTAGCCGCTGTTCGGGATCGGCTTCCGGAAGACCTGGTAGTAGTCCTCCTCGTCCGGCTCCGCGGCCGGTATGCCGCCGCCGTCGCCCAGTTCGCGGGTGCGGTTCGCCGTCACCGGGATGGGGAAGCTGCCCGTCTCCTCCGGGGAGGGCTCGACGGCCGGCGGCTCCTCCTCGTACTGCTCCCGGTACTCGTCCGCCTGCTGCTGCTCCTCGTACCACTGGGCGTACTGCTCGGCCGGGTCGTACGTCGGGTCGTAGCCGCCCTGGTACTCGACCTGCCGCGGGTGCTTGAACCACGGACTCTCGTCGCCGACGGGGCCGTCCGGGCCGTCGTCGCCGTCGGGTCCCTCAAGGCGGTCGGGGCGTACGGGGCCTGCGGGGCCGGTGGGTCCCACGGGGGCCGTGGGGGCCGCGGGTGCGCTGTGCGGCTGCTCGGGGCCCGGCGTGGCCGGCAGTTCGGGGCGCTGCCCGGCGGCGGGGGCCGGCCGTCGTACCGGCTGCCGGGGTTCCGGCTGCTCCGGCAGGGGGGTCTGCGGGGCGGGCGGCAGCAGGGCCGGTTCGATGCCCGCGGCGGCGAGGCCGGAGGGGGCGGTCTGGGCGAGGGGCACGCCGTAGCGGGCCAGGCGCAGCGGCATCAGGGACTCGACCGGGGCCTTGCGGCGCCAGGCGCGGCCGAAGCGGGAGCGGAGCCGGGCCTGGTAGACCAGGCGCTCCTGCTCCAGCTTGATCACCTGTTCGTAGGAGCGCAGCTCCCACAGCTTCATCCGGCGCCAGAGCAGGAAGGTGGGGAGCGGGGAGAGCAGCCAGCGGGTGAGGCGGACGCCCTCCATGTGCTTGTCGGCGGTGATGTCGGCGATCCGGCCGGTGGCGTGCCGGGCGGCCTCGACGGAGACCACGAACAGGATCGGGATCACGCCGTGCATACCGACGCCCAGCGGGTCCGGCCAGGCCGCCGCGCCGTTGAACGCGATCGTCGCCGCGGTCAGCAGCCACGCCGTCTGGCGCAGCAGCGGGAACGGGATGCGGATCCAGGTCAGCAGCAGGTCCAGGGCGAGCAGTACGCAGATGCCCGCGTCGATGCCTATCGGGAAGACGTAACTGAAGTTCCCGAAGCCCTTCTGGAGGGCCAGTTCACGGACCGCCGCGTACGAACCCGCGAATCCGATGCCCGCGATGATGACGGCACCGAAGACGACCATGCCGATGAGAACGCGATGCGTCCGGGTCAGCTCTAGTGGCGCGGCCACCCGTACTCCCCTCCCAGTGCCTGTTGTTGCGCGCTACAGGGTGGCACATGTGTGCGGGGGGACGGGTGGCCGGTCGGGATGCAGGCCCCTGCGCAGGTTTTTCCGGGGGTCGACCGGGGGTCGCGCGGCGGTCGACCGTCGGGTGTCCGTCAGCTCCTGGCCGACGCCGAGGCGCGCTCGGAGGTGCTCTTCGCGGCGCTCTTGGCGGCGCTCTTCGAGGGGCTCTTCGAGGCGCTCTTCGAGGGGCTTTCGGTGGCGCTCTCGGAGGGCGAGGGGGAGGTGCTCGACGCGGCGCCTTCGCCGTTGGCCGCCGAGACCGAGGCCACCGCCTCCTTGGCCGCCCGCTTGGCGTCCTTCACCAGGTCGTCGGCGGAGGGGGACTTGTCGCCCGCCAGGCCGGCGCCGTTGTAGTCGAGGGTGACGACCACGTTCTCGACCCGGGCCACGACCGTCTGCTGCTTGAAGGTGCCTTCCTTCTTCTTCAGTTCGTAGCGCACGACCGCCGCCTCGTCGCCGGTCCCGGTGACCGGGTCGGTCTTCGGGCTCTTCGCGCCGTCGGTGGCCTCGGCGTCCTGAAGCTGCTTCAGATAGTGCTCGCGCGCCCGGGCGTCGCCCGCGCCGCGGCCGGCGTCGGACTCGAACCGCAGCATCGAGACGTTCAGCCAGCGGAACTGCGAGCCCTTGACGCCGTTGTTGTCCAGGCTGTCCCAGGAGCAGTTGCCCCGGGTCGCGGTGTCGGAGGAGGAACCCTCCTTGCCGGACTTGGCCTTGGGCACCAGATCGCCCAGCGTCTTCTTCGACAGCACCTCGCAGGGCTCCGGCAGCTTGCCGTACGCCGCCGGCCGCACTGTCGGGGACGGGCTCGCGGAGGCCGAGGCGGACGCGCTGCCGGCGCTCTTGCCGTCGCCGCCGCCGTCGCCGCTGCCGCCGTCGGAGCCGGAGTCGGAGGAGCAGCCGGCGGCGATCAGCATCACGGGCACGGCCGCCGCGCAGACAAGGACGCGGTGGAGGCGGGTCGCTCGCTGTTCCTGCTGGTCTCGCTGGACTCGTCGCTGCATGGTTCCTTCACTCAGACGCTCGTGTGTTCCGGTGTCCGGAACGTTTCCGGGGGGCCACGCTACGCGGTGGGCAAACCGTGCGGTCCCGCTTCGAGAGCTTCACCACCGCGCGCGCGAGGTGCCGAACGGGCCTCAGCCGCCCAGCGAATCGGCCAGTCGGGCGGCCAGTTTCCGCGCCCTGTCCTGCATTTCCTCGCTGTCGGGGACGACCCCGAC
Source organism: Streptomyces ziwulingensis (assembly GCF_039542605.1). Taxonomy (NCBI): domain Bacteria; kingdom Bacillati; phylum Actinomycetota; class Actinomycetes; order Kitasatosporales; family Streptomycetaceae; genus Streptomyces; species Streptomyces ziwulingensis. Next base: position 180,299 of record NZ_BAABIG010000005.1, on the reverse strand, counting down.
CGTGGCCGGCTGCTCCATGTACTCAAGGGTCACGATGACGTTGGACGTGCGGAACGCCACAGTCACCGTGCGCCGCTCGGCGGTCGAGGAGGAGCTGTTCAGCTCGTCGTCCACGAACGCCTCGTCGCCCAGCCCGTCGAGGAGGCGCGGCTGTAGCTCGGCGGGGGAGGTCTCCGAGGTCTCCGAGGAGGCCGAGGCGTCCGAGGAGGCCGGGGCGGAGGGTGATCCGCCGGGCGGGCCGGCCGAGCCGGACGCGGAACCGCTGGGGGACCCGGAGACGGAGGCGGAGGCCGTGGCGGTGTCCGACGGCTCCTCGGCGGACCGGGTCTCGGACACGACCGGTTCCGGGAGGTCCGCCGCGTCCCGCTTGGTGGCGAACAGTTCCTCGGCCTGGCTGTCGTCGCTGACCGCGTTGTCGTACGACACCACCCGCTCGAAGTCGACGGTCAGGTGGTCGGTGGCGGTCGCCGAGTCGACCTTCCAGCGGCAGCCGACCTTGCGGTCGGTGTCGTAGGTCAGCGTCGCCTCGCCCGCGTACGCCTTCTCGCGCTGCTCCTCGTCCGTGATCTCGCGGATGCCGGGCAGCAGCGCGTCGAGCGAGTCGTCGCCGACCGCGCGGCAGGGCTCCGGGAGCGTGCGGTACCGGCCGGGCTGGGCGGCGGCCGAGGTGGCGCCGGTGTCGCCCGGGTTGGCGTCGTCCGTCGAACCACCGTCGCCCGAACCGCCGGTGCAGCCGGCCAGCACCACCGCGAGGAGGGCGGCGGCGCCGGATACGTATGCCTTCCGCTGCACGGTCAGGCTCCTCTCGACGGTGGCGATGGGTCGGTCCTCCAGTGTCCCCGCTGGTTATTCGCTTGCCGCACGGGGGCGTCACCTGGAGACAATGTGTATCGCACGCGCTGCCGCGCACGCCGGTCCGATGTCCTTTTCGTTGATCCAGGCGCCGGTTTTCGCGCTTATGGGCTTCTGTTGGTTTCCGGGGGAATGAGGACGATATGTCGTACGTGGAAGTGCCGGGCGCGAAGGTGCCGATCCGGATGTGGGCGGACCCCGCGACGGTCGAGGGCGGCGCGATGCAGCAGCTCCGGAACGTCGCGACGCTGCCGTGGATCGAGGGTCTGGCGGTGATGCCGGACGTGCACTACGGCAAGGGCGCGACCGTGGGATCCGTCATCGCCATGCGCGGGGCGGTGTGCCCGGCGGCGGTGGGCGTGGACATCGGCTGCGGGATGTCGGCGGTGAGGACGTCCCTGACGGCGAACGACCTGCCAGGCGACCTCTCCCGGCTGCGGTCGAAGATCGAGGAGGCGATCCCGGTGGGGCGGGGCATGCACGACAGCGCCGTCGAGCCGGGGCGGATGCACGGGTTCGCGTCCGGCGGCTGGGACCGCTTCTGGGGCCGGTTCGACGGGGTCGCGGAGGCCGTCAAGTTCCGTCAGGAGCGGGCCGCGAAGCAGATGGGAACGCTCGGCGGAGGCAACCACTTCGTCGAAGTGTGCACGGATACGACCGGTTCGGTTTGGCTGATGCTGCACTCCGGGTCCCGGAACATCGGCAAGGAACTCGCCGAGCACCACATCGGCGTCGCCCGGGAACTTCCGCACAACCAGGGCCTGATCGACCGCGACCTCGCCGTCTTCGTCTCGGACACCCCGCAGATGGCGGCGTACCGCAACGACCTGTTCTGGGCCCAGGAGTACGCGAAGTTCAACCGGTCGATCATGATGGCGCTCCTGAAGGACGTGGTCCGCAAGGAGTTCAGGAAGGCGAAGCCGGTCTTCGAGCCGGAGATCTCCTGCCACCACAACTACGTGGCCGAGGAGCGGTACGAGGGGATGGACCTGCTCGTGACGCGCAAGGGCGCGATCCGGGCGGGCTCGGGCGAGTACGGGATCATCCCGGGCTCCATGGGCACGGGTTCGTACATCGTGAAGGGTCTCGGCAACGACAAGTCCTTCAACTCCGCCTCGCACGGCGCCGGCCGGCGGATGAGCCGCAGCGCGGCCAAGCGCCGGTTCACCACGGCGGACCTGGAGCAGCAGACCCAGGGCGTGGAGTGCCGCAAGGACTCCGGGGTCGTGGACGAGATCCCCGGTGCCTACAAGCCGATCGAGCGGGTCATCGACCAGCAGCGGGATCTGGTGGAGGTCGTGGCGCGGATCAAGCAGGTCGTCTGTGTGAAGGGCTGAGGGAGGGCCGGAGGGCTGAGGGGGTGAGGGAGGGCCGAGGGGGAGCGAGGGAGGGGCTGACGGCACGGGGGCGCGGTGGTGCGGCGGGTCACGCCTCTCGGTGCACCTTCGTGTTCGACGCCTGGGCGCGCGGGCGGACGACCAGGAGGTCGATGTTGACGTGCGCGGGGCGGGTGACCGTCCAGGTGATGGTGTCGGCGACGTCGTCGGCCGAGAGGGGCTCGGCGACACCGTCGTAGACCTTGGCCGCCCGCTCCTGGTCGCCGCCGAAGCGGGTCAGCGCGAACTCCTCGGTCTTCACCATGCCGGGGGCGATCTCGATGACGCGGACCGGGCGGCCGACGATCTCCAGGCGCAGGGTCTCGGCGAGGACGTGCTCGGCGTGCTTGGCGGCGACATAGCCCGCGCCGCCCTCGTAGGTGGCGTGGCCCGCCGTGGAGGAGACGATCACGACCGTGCCGTCGCCGCTCGCCTCCAGCTTGGGCAGGAGGGCCTGGGTGAGGTTGAGGGTGCCGAGGACGTTGGTCTCGTACATGCGGCGCCAGTCCTCGGGGTCGCCGGTGGCCACCGGGTCGGCACCGAGCGCGCCGCCCGCGTTGTTCACCAGGACGCCGATGGTCTTGAAGGCGCCCGCGAACTCGTCGACGGCCGTCCGGTCGGTCACGTCGAGGGGGTACGCGGTCGCCTTGTGGCCCGCCTCGGTGATCTCCTCGGCCAGCGCCTCGATGCGGTCCTTGCGGCGGGCCGTCAGCACGACGCGGTAACCGGCGGCGGCGAGCTGCCGGGCGGTGGCGGCGCCGATGCCGCTGCTCGCTCCCGTGATGACGGCGATACGGGACGCGGGGGACGGGGTGCGGGCCATGGGTGCTCCTCGGGCGGCGTTCGACGGGCCGCCGTCAGGATAGGCGGCCGGTGACGGGGCACGGCTCAGCCCCCCTCGGGGGTGCGGGGCACGGCTCACTCCCCCCTCGGGGGTGCGGGACAAGGCTCAGTCCCCCCTCGGCGCGTACATGATCAGTGCCATCCCGGTCAGGCAGACCAGCGCGCCCGTGAGGTCCCAGCGGTCGGGGCGGTAGCCGTCCGCGGCCATGCCCCACAGGATCGAACCGGCCACGAAGACGCCGCCGTACGCGGCGAGGATGCGGCCGAAGTGGGCGTCGGGCTGGAAGGTGGCGACGAAGCCGTACGCGCCGAGCGCGAGGACACCGCCGGTCGCCCAGAGCCAGCCGCGGTTCTCGCGCACGCCCTGCCAGACCAGCCAGGCGCCGCCGATCTCGAACAGGGCGGCGACGGCGAACAGGGCGGCGGACCGGAGGATGAGCATGCGGGGAGCTTCGCACGGGCGGCACCGGGACCGACGGCTCGCCCGCTCCCGGGCTTGCGGCCGGCCCCGCCCGCTCCCGGGCTCCCGTGCGTCCTGAGGCAAGGCCCCGGGCTTTGTGGGGCATGCCGCCCCGGTGGCGGCCGGTCATCCTGGGGGGCGATGAGCCGCCCCGCTGGAATAACTTCCCCGGCGCACTCGTTCAGGGTTATAGTTGAACGGTCAACAACTTGGAGGATGAGCGACCATGCAGTTCGGGATCTTCACCGTCGGCGACGTCACGCCGGACCCGACCACGGGCCGTACGCCGACCGAGCGGGAACGCATCAAGGCCATGGTCGCCATCGCGCTGAAGGCCGAAGAGGTCGGCCTCGACGTGTTCGCGACCGGTGAGCACCACAACCCGCCGTTCGTGCCCTCGTCGCCGACCACGATGCTCGGCTACATCGCGGCCCGCACCGAGCGGCTGATCCTCTCCACCTCGACCACGCTGATCACGACGAACGACCCGGTGAAGATCGCCGAGGACTTCGCGATGCTCCAGCACCTGGCCGACGGCCGGGTGGACGTGATGATGGGCCGCGGCAACACCGGCCCGGTCTACCCCTGGTTCGGCAAGGACATCCGCGAGGGCATCAACCTGGCGATCGAGAACTACGCCCTGGTGCACCGACTGTGGCGCGAGGACGTGGTGAACTGGAAGGGCAAGTTCCGCACGCCGCTGCAGGGCTTCACCTCCACGCCCCGCCCGCTGGACGGCGTCGCGCCGTTCGTCTGGCACGGCTCGATCCGCTCGCCCGAGATCGCCGAGCAGGCCGCGTACTACGGCGACGGCTTCTTCCACAACAACATCTTCTGGCCGGCCGACCACACCAAGCAGATGATCGAGCTGTACCGCAACCGCTACGCCCACTACGGGCACGGCACCCCGGAACAGGCCATCGTCGGCCTCGGCGGCCAGGTGTTCATGCGGAAGAACTCCCAGGACGCGGTCCGCGAGTTCCGCCCGTACTTCGACGTCGCCCCGGTCTACGGGCACGGGCCGACGCTGGAGGAGTTCACCGAGCAGACCCCGCTGACCGTCGGCTCCCCGCAGCAGGTCATCGAGAAGACGCTCGCCTTCCGCGAGTACGCCGGCGACTACCAGCGCCAGCTCTTCCTGATGGACCACGCCGGGCTGCCGCTGAAGACCGTCCTGGAGCAGCTCGACCTGCTCGGCGAGGAGGTCGTGCCGGTGCTGCGCAAGGAGTTCGCCAAGAACCGCCCGGCCGGCGTGCCGGACGCCCCGAACCACGCGTCGCTGCTGGCCAAGGCCGCCGACGGCGCCGCGAAGGCACAGCGCAAGGAAGGAGCGGACGCGTGAAGCTCGTCGTCGTCTCGGCGGGGCTGAGTGTCCCGTCCTCCACCCGGCTGCTCGGCGACCGCCTGGCCGCGGTCGCCGCTCCGGCGGCCACCGCCCCCGAGCCGCAGCGGGCCGATGTCCAGGTGATCGAGCTGCGCGACCTCGCGGTCGAGATCGCGCACACCTTCACCAGCGGGTTCCCCGAAGAGAAGCTGGCCGAGGCGTTCGGCGCGGTGGCCCGGGCGGACGGCCTGATCGTCGTCACGCCGGTGTTCTCGGCGTCGTACAGCGGACTGTTCAAGTCGTTCTTCGACGCGCTGAGCGTCAACGAACCGGAGGCCCTGACCGGCAAGCCGGTGCTGATCGCCGCGACCGGTGGCACCGCCCGGCACTCGCTCGTCCTCGACCACGCGCTCCGTCCGCTCTTCGCCTACCTCAAGGCCGTCGTCGTCCCCACCGGGGTCTACGCCGCCTCCGAGGACTGGGGCGCCGAGGGACTGGACGGCCGTATCGAGCGGGCCGCGGGGGAGCTGGCCGCCCTGATGGCGGGGCTGTCCACCGCCCGCCCGCTGCCCACGCGCGACACCTTCGAGGCGGTCGTGCCCTTCGAGGAACGGCTCGCGGCGCTGCGCCCCGCCGGGTGAGAGCCCGGTGAGAAGCGGGGACGCCGGGGCCCGCGCCCCGGTGCGCCGCGCGCCGTCTTGGCAGACTGGACGCGTGCGACACGTGCCCCAGGCAGTTCCTCAGACAGTTCCCCAGGTAGCTCCCCAGGCGGCTCCTCAGCCGGATCCCCGGTCCGTTGTTCAGACGGCTGTTCCGCCGGTGCCCCCGGCCGGTCCGCCGGCGGGGCCGCAGACGGTGCTGCTCGCCGAGGACGACCGCGCCATCCGCAACGCCCTGGAACGGGCCCTCACGCTGGAGGGCTACCGGGTCACGGCCGTCGCCGACGGTGCCCGCGCCCTGGCCGAGGCCCGCCGCGCCCGGCCCGACGTCCTCCTGCTCGACGTGATGATGCCGGGCGTCGACGGACTCCAGGTCTGCCGGGAACTGCGCGCGGAGGGCGACCCGACGCCGATCCTGATGCTGACGGCGCTCGTGGAGACCGCCGACCGCATCGCCGGTCTGGACGCGGGCGCCGACGACTACGTGGTCAAGCCGTTCGACGTCGAGGAGGTCTTCGCCCGGCTGCGGGCGCTGCTGCGCCGGACGACCGGCCCGGCCGAGCCGAACCCGCCCGCCCCCGCCGAGGGCGCCGGGGCCCCCGCCCCGGCCGAGCGCGCCGAACGCCCCCTCGCGGCCGCCGGGCTGCGCATGGACCCGCAGGCCCGCCGCGCCTGGCGCGGAACCCGCGAGCTGGAGCTGACCCGCACCGAGTTCGAGCTGCTGGAGCTGCTGGTGCGCAACGCGGGCGTCGTCCTCGACCACGCCACCATCTACGACCGCATCTGGGGCTACGACTTCGGCCCCGGTTCGAAGAACCTCGCCGTCTACGTCGGCTACCTGCGCCGCAAGCTCGACGAGCCGGGCGCGCCGCCGCTGATCCAGACCGTGCGGGGCGTGGGTTACGTGCTGCGGGAGAGCTGAGGTGCGAAGACGTCCGCCGGACCCCTCCGGTGCCGTACGGCGGCCCCGGCTGGCGTCCCTGCGGACCACTTTCGCGGTCTCCTTCGCCACGGTCACGGCCGTGGTGACGGTCCTCGTCGGCGTGCTGTCGTACAACGCCGCCGCCCGGCTGGTCCGGGTCGACCAGGAGACCGTCTTCGACCAGGTCGTCAGCGATCTGCGGGACGAGGTGCGCCAGCAGCGGATGAGCCCGCCCGACTTCTCCTCCTCCGCGCCCGGTCACGACATCGTGCGCCCGGCCCGTACGGACGTGCAGGTGCTCGGGCCGGGCGGTGAGGTCTCGGACGCCTCCAGCCCCCGCCTGCCGGTCACCGGCGCCGACCGCCGCACCGCCGGGACCGGTCCGGCCGGGCGGATGGTCCAGCACGAGGACGTCGACGTCGGCGACGACGTCTACCGCGTCGCGACCGTCTCCCTGGGCGGCGGCCGGGGCGCGGTGCAGGTGGCGCAGGAGTTCAGCGACACCGAGGATCTGCTGCGCGCCCTGCAGCGGCAGTCGCTGGTCCTGATGGCCGCGGTGGTGACCGCGGCGGGGCTCTTCGGCTGGTGGCTGGCCCGGCGTATCACCCGCCGCCTGGTGGCCCTGACCTCGGCCGCCGAGGACGTGGCCCGCACCCGCCGGCTCGGCATCCAGGTGCCGGTCACCGGATACGACGAGGTGGGCCGCCTCGGCCGGGCCTTCGACCGGATGCTGGGCCGCCTCGCCCAGTCGGAGGAGGACCAGCGCCGCCTGGTCCAGGACGCGGGCCACGAGCTGCGCACCCCGCTGACCTCGCTGCGGACCAACATCTCGCTGCTGCGCCGGATCGACGAACTCCCGCCCGCGGCGCGCGAGGAACTCGTCGCCGACCTCGGGCAGGAGGCCCGGGAGCTGACCGACCTGGTCAACGAGCTGGTCGACCTCGCGGCCGGCCAGTCGGACACCGAGCCGCCGCAGCGGGTCGACGTCGCCGCCCTCGCGCACGACGTGGCGGTACTGTCCCGGCGCCGCACCGGCCGCGAGATCACCGTCGTCCGCGGCGGGGACACCGCGGTCGACGGCCGGCCGGCCATGCTGACCCGGGCCCTGTCCAACCTGGTCGAGAACGCCACCAAGTTCGACCGCGAGGGCGTCGCCCCCGTCGAGATCGCCGTCACCGGGCCCGTCCCCGCCGGTCCCCGGCCCGCTTCGGGCGGCATCGTGGCGCCCGCGGGCCCGGTCCGGATCGAGGTCCGCGACCGGGGCCCCGGCATCGAGGAGGGCGACCTGACCCGTGTCTTCGACCGCTTCTACCGCTCCACCGACGCCCGCTCCCGCCCCGGCTCGGGCCTCGGCCTCTCCATCGTGCGGGAGGTGGCACTGGCGCACGCGGGGGCGCCGTTCGCCTTCCGGCGGGACGGGGGAGGGTCGGTGATCGGGTTCACGGTCACCGGGGCGGTACCGGACGAGGACCAGGGGCCCGCCGGGGCGGCGGACTGAGCGGCCGTACGCCGGGGCAGCGTCCGCCGGGGTGGCGGGCTGAGCGGCCGTCCGGCGGGGCAGCGTCCGCCGGGGTGGCGGGCTGAGCGGCCGTCCGGCGGGGCAGCATCCCTCGGGCGGGCGGGCGGCGTCCCGTGAGGGAGACGGCGTGGAGAGGGAGGGGTGGGGTCGTGCGGAGTGACGAGGCCATGCTGAACGTGGACGGTGCGAAGGCCGCGCCGTGCTGAGCGGCGAGGAGGCCGCGGCGCTCGCGGCGGTCGACGAGGCGGAGCTGGCCCGGACGCTGCTGGAGCTGATCGCGGTGCCCAGCGTGACCGGCAGCCCCGCGGAGTCCGAGCTGCAGCACCTGCTGGCGGGCCGGCTGGAACGGCTCGGCCTCGACGTCGACCTGTGGTCCATGGACCTGCCCGCGCTGCGGGCCGATCCGGACTTCCCCGGCGCGGAGGCGGCCCGCGACGAGGCGTGGGGCCTGGTCGGCACCACCGGGGACGGCGGCGGTGACGGCCCGACGCTGATACTCCAGGGACATGTCGACGTCGTGCCGCCCGGCGACCTCGCGGGCTGGGACGGCGACCCGTTCGTGCCCCGGGTGACCGGGGACGTCGTCCACGGGCGCGGCGCCTGCGACATGAAGGCGGGGCTGGCGGCCCAGCTCGCCGCCCTCGCCGCGATCCGGGCGGCCGGGGTGCGCCTGCGCGGCCGTATCGCCGCGCACTTCGTCGTGGGCGAGGAGGACGGGGGCCTCGGCGCCTTCGGCACCCTGCGCCGCGGCCACGGCGGCGACGCCTGTGTCATCGGCGAACCGACCGCCGGCACGCTGGTCACCGCCAACGCCGGCGCCCTGACCTTCCGGATCACCGTGCCCGGCAAGGCGGCCCACGCCGCCACCCGGGAGCAGGGCGTCAGCGCGATCGACGCGTATCTGCCGCTGCACCGGGCGCTCGCGGAACTGGAGCGGGCCCGCAACACGGACCCGCCCCCGCTGATGGCCGAGTACCCCGTCCCGTACGGCCTGTCGGTCGGCAGGCTGCGCGCCGGCGACTGGGCGAGCAGCGTGCCGGACCTGCTGACCGCCGAGGGCCGGCTCGGCGTCCGGCTCGGCGAGGACCCGGCGCGGGCGCGCACCGCGCTGGAACGGTGCGTGGCGCTGGCCTGCGCCGCCGACTCCTGGCTGCGGGACCACCCGGCCACGGTGACCTGGCCCGGCGGCCAGTTCGCGGCCGGCGGCCTCGCCGCCGGCCATCCGCTGCCCGGCCTGCTGCGCTCGGCCCACACCGACGCGGTCCCCGCCCCCGGCCCGCTGCGCGAACGCGGCGCCCCGTACGGCAGCGACCTGCGCCTGTACGCCGCCGCGGGCATTCCCACGCTGCAGTACGGCCCGGGGGACATCCAGGTCGCGCACAGTGGGCGCGAGCGGGTGTCGCTGGGGGAGGTGGTGGCGGTGGCGCGGACGCTGGTGGTGGGGGCGTTGCGGGTGGTCGGGACGGGGTGACGCCGGTGCCGGGGGAGGCGCCCGAGTTCCTCGGTGTGGTCGAGAAGACCGGTTCCGAGGTGCGCGCCCTGCGGCGCGGTGACGAAGTGCTGGCCCCGTTCTTCCACTACGACGACACCTGCGCGTACTGCCGGGCCGTCACCGTCACCGTCACCGGCGACGGCGCGGTGGGCCTGGCCTGGTCCCGCCCCCGCCCCCGGCCCCGGTCCCGCCCCCGGCCCCGGCCTTCGCGTAGCGCGCGGCGAGCATGGTGAAGGCGTCGGCCAGTTCCGGTGGCCCGATGACCTGGATGTCGGTGTCGAAGCGGCCGAGGGCGGCGGCGAGGCCGGTCCACGACCAGGAGCCGAGGGTGAGGCGGCAGCGGTCGGGGCCGAGTTCCTCGACGACACCGTCCGGCGCGAAGGGGGCGACGGCTCGCCCGGGGAGGCCGAGGACGACTTCGCCGCGGCAGGGCCAGTCGGTGCCGGTGCCGTCCGTGCCGCGGAACCGGCCGGTGACGAACGCGGCCACGTCGCGGCCCGGGAGCGCGCGCGGCGTGAAGCGCCGGCCGGTGGGGACGCGGGGCCGCATGCGGTCGACGCGGAAGGTGCGCCAGTCGGCACGGTCGAGGTCCCAGGCGATCACGTACCAGCGGCCGTGCCAGGTGAGCAGGTGGTGGGGCTGGGTGCGGCGGGGCGGCCCGGCGGGGCCGTCGGTGTCAGGGCCGCAGTAGTCGAAGCGCAGTTCCTCGCGGGCGCGGACGACGCGACCCAGCTCGGCGAGGAGCCGCGTGCCGACCGGGGCGGCTGGGGAGGAAGGGGCGGCCGGGGCGGAAGAGGAAGGGGCGGCCGGGGCGGTCCCGGGTGGCGGGACGGCGGTGATCCGCAGCATGTCGACGCGCTGACGCAGCCGGGGCGGCAGGACCTGGCGGACGGTGGCCAGGGCCCGCGCGGCGTCCTCGCCGAGGGCGGGATCGGCGGCCGCGGCCCGCAGGGCGAGGGCGAGGGCGACGGCCTGGCCGTCGTCGAACAGCAGCGGGGGCAGGCGCGAGCCGGCGGCCAGGCGGTAGCCGCCCGAGGGTCCCTTGAGCGCGCGGATCGGATAGCCCAGTTCCCGCAGGCGGCCGATGTCGCGCCGTACCGTGCGCGCGGTGATGCCGAGCCGCCCGGCGAGGTCGTCGCCGGACCAGTCGCGGGGCGTCTGGAGCAGCGAGAGCAGCGTCAGCAGCCTTGAGGACGTCTTCTGCATGCCCGCCAGTGTGCCCGCGGTACAGGACACAACCTGTCCGCCACCGCTGGAAAGGTGGTCACCACAACCCGCCGGAGAGGGCGCACAGGCCCCGGCCCCGGCAGCCGCGGCGCCGCGGGGGCCTGGCTGTCCCGGCCCTCCCGGCCCACCTCATTACTTACGGAGAACGACATGTCCGTCACGACCACCACCCACCTGAACTTCCGGGGCGACGCGCGGGCAGCGCTGGACCACTACCGGTCCGTCTTCGGTGGCCGCGTCACCGCCGTCACGTACCAGGACGTGGGCGAGGTGCGCGTCGAGGAGGAGGCGGACCGGGTGGTGTGGGGCGAGGTGACCGGCGAAAACGGCTTCCACGTCATGGCCTACGACGTGCCCTCCTCCCAGCCCTGGGACCAGGGCAGCAACCCGTTCTACGTCTCCGTACGCGGCGACGACACGGACGAGATCAGCGCCCTCTGGCAGAAACTGGCGCAGGGGTCGACGGTGGTGCATCCCCTGGCCCCCTCGCAGTGGGCCCCGCTGTACGGCATGCTCACCGACCGCTTCGGCGTGACCTGGGTCCTGGACGTGGCCGCCCCGTACCACGGCTGACCCCCGCCCCGGCGGGCCGGGCGTCCGGATTCCCGCGTTGCGGCAGGATTGACGTCATGAGGACCCGACCTGTGCTGGTCTACGACGGTGACTGCCGTTTCTGCACGACGTCAGTGACCGTCCTCCAGCGCCTGCTGCGACCCGACTGCTCCGTCACGCCATGGCAGTTCGCGGACCTGGCCTCGCTCGGCACCACGCGGCGACGGGCCGAGTACGAGGTGCTGTGGATCACGCCCGCCGGGACGGTGTTCGGGGGAGCGCAGGCGGTCGCCAGGCTGTTGCTGCGCGCGGGCAAGGGGTGGGCCGTCCTCGGTGCGCTGCTCACCCTGCCGCCCCTGCGGTGGGTGGCGCACGGCGTCTACCGGATCGTCGCGGACAACCGCGCCCGCCTGCCGGGCGGAACCGCGGCCTGCGCCCTCCCCGCGGACCGCCGCTGACGGTGCGGGGCCGGCCCGCGGGGCACGGACCCGGCCCCCGCTTCGGCGCGCGTCCAGGGACCAGCGCCGACCGCACGCGAGTGGAACGACGTCACCCTTAGGTCCTGACTGAGCACCGTGTCACCGGTGTTCGTGACCCCGGAACCCGCCAGAACCGAGGAACTGGCGGCGGTACCCAGCGGTGCGGGTGTGGCGGTCGCCGGCGTCGACACGACGGCGACCATCACCGCGGCGACCACCGCGGCGACCACCGCGGCGAGGCCCGTGGTCAGCCCTCCCCGATGAGATGAAGCGGGCCGCCCGTCCGGCCACCCTCCCCCCCCCCGCAGTGCCGCCCCCCCCACGTGGGTCCCGGGGTCCGGGAGCTGGAGTGCCTCCGCCATGCGGCGACAACGGCCTCATCTCGCCTTCTTGTCATACTGACAGGAAACGAAGTACGGTGCAGGGCATGCAAGCTGACGTGTGGTCACCCCCGCCGGTGCTCTTGACGGTCGATCTCGTGATCTTGACGCTGCGTGAGGGGCGACTGTGTGTCCTGCTCGTCGAGCGGGGCGAAGATCCTTTTCAGGGCATGCCGGCGCTGCCCGGCGGATTCCTCAATCACGCGGGTGAGGAGATTCTGGACGCCGCCCACCGCGAGCTGAGGAAACCGCTCTGGGCGCCGGATGGGTGCACCTTGAACAGTTGGCGACCTACGGGACCGCAGGCCGTGACCCACGGGGGCGAGTCGTTTCCGTGGCTCACCTGGCGATCGCGCCGGGGCTGCCCGAACCGGTCGCGGGAACGGACGCCGCGGATGTCGCGTGGGTTCCCGCGGCAGCCGTCCTGTCCGGAGAGATGGAACTGGCCTTCGACCACCGCCGGATCGTGACGGACGGAGTCGAGAGCGCGCGCACCAAGCTCGAATACTCGGCGCTGGCCACGGCATTCTGCGGCGAGGTCTTCACCATCGCTGAGCTGCAGCAGGTGTACGAGGCGGTGTGGGGCACCGAACTCGACACCCGCAATTTCTACCGGAAGATCCAGGCCGTGAAGGGATTCATCGTCCCCGCCGGCTCGGCACGCAGGACCACGGGAGGACGGCCCGCGCGGCTGTACCGGGCCGGGCCGAAGACGGTGCTGTCCCCACCGCTGATCCGGCCCGCGCCGTCCACGACGGACGAAGACACGAGAGAGGAAGAGGAGTAGATGTCGAAAGACCTGGTGGTGATCCTCACCGCCCTCAATCTCGAGTACCAGGCAGTGCACCGGAAACTGGCCGGTCCACAGGTGCGCCGTCATGAGCGTGGGACGCGGTTCGAGGTGGGAACCGTGCGGGGCACTTCATGCCGTGTCGCGCTCGGTCTGACCAACAAGGGCAATCATTCCGCCGCGGTGATCGCCGAGCGCGCGATACAGGAGTTCTCGCCGGTGGCCGTGTTGTTCGTCGGCGTCGCCGGTGCCCTGTGGGACACCGCCAGAATGGGCGACGTGGTGATGGCGACACATGTGTACGCCTACCACGGCGGGACCAGTGAGGACGACGGACTCAAGGCCCGTCCCCGGGTGTGGGAGGCGGCGCACGGCATCAGCCAGCTCGGCTCGCATCTGGCTCGGGTGAACGACTGGGCCGACGAGACGCCCGGTCAGGAGCAGGCGCCGCAGGTGCGCTTCGGCGCGATCGCCGCCGGCGAGGTCGTACAGAACTCGAGGATCTCGGCCGAGGCGCGGTGGATCCGGCAGCACTACAACGACGCGCTCGCGATCGAGATGGAGGCCGCCGGTGTGGCGCAGGCCGCTCATCTCAACGGGGCGCCGGTGGCCGTCATCCGGGGAATCAGCGACTGGGCCGACGGTACGAAGAACAGCGCGGAGGACCGTGACCGGCAACCGCGGGCCGCGGCGAACGCGGCGGCGTTCGCCACCCGGCTGGCCGTGGAACTGGTGGGAGAACAGGAGCAGATCGCCATGTCCCAGGAAGACCGGGCCCATGCGCCCGACAGGCTCAAAGGGCACATCAGCAACACCGCCCACGACAGTACCGTCGGCATCATGGCCGGTTCGGTCAAGGGGAGCAGTGTCTCCTTGAACGCCCCGGCGAGGGTGACCGGTCCGGCGGACCTGGTCGCGGAACTGGACGGCTTCCGCGAGCACCTGAAGCGTCACCACGCCGAGGGCGCCCTCGACGACGACACCCATCGGGAGGCGCTGGCCGAGCTGGGCTTCGCCCGCCGGGCGGCAAGGGAGAACTCCCCCGAATCGTCCAAGCGGGCGACCCTGGCACTCAAGCGATTACGGGGTCTGATCGCGGACTTCCCCGAGCTGGCGGCCAGGCTGGCACCGCTGGTCCTCGCCGCCGGTGACTTGTCATGAACGACGGCAGCGCTGGCACGCACAACGCGGCGTACGGCTCCACCGTCGGATTCCAGGCCGAGGTGGTACACAACTCCACCGTCAACTTCGTTCATCCGGACGCCTCGCCCCAGGAGAAGTACACGGTCGGTGTGCGGTTCCTGGCGGACGGCGTCCCCAGCCGGGCCCGCGACCTGATCAGTGACGCGATCGCCCACGGACACGACAACGCGGAGGTCCGCTTCCACTGGGTGCTCGCCATGCTCAGCGCACGCGCCTACCACGACCTCGGCACCGAAGAACTCCAGCGGCTGCGTCAGGCCTCCCGGCTCGTGGAGACCTACGCCGAGGGGGAGTGGAAAGACGCGCTGCGTATCGCTTTCGAGCTGCTGGCGATGCTCAGCACCGCGGACGGTGGAACGGGACGCGTACTGGAGCGGCTGCGAGCCCTGTCGTCGCGCCGGCGTGACCAGATCCTCCGCCACCTCGACCTCGTCCTCACCGGAGGGCTGAAGGACAGCCTGTGGGCCGAGAACCGCGAGCGGGCCGAGACGGCCCGTTTCGGCAGCAACCGGACCCGACGGGTCTGGGCCTACTTCGAACCCGACCCCATCGGGCCTCGGGCCATGCCGCCCCGTCCGAGCACCGCCGCTGCCGCCCGGGCGGCCCTCCCGGTGCGTGCCGGCGTGTTCGTCGTCGTCACCGCGTTCCTCTGGATCCTGGCACTGCTCGCGGATCCGGCCGCGGCGGTCGTCGAGTTGCTGGTGGCGCTCGGTACGGGTCTGACCGCGGCTCGTCTCGGTCACCGATGGTGGTACCAGAAACATCGGTCGAAGGCCAGGAACAGCGAGCAGCACGGCTTGCACCTGCACGATTCCGCCTCCAACGGAGACGGGTTCACCCACCGCGTCCGTCAATCGTTCGACTACCACTTCAGTACCGGCGTGCCCCACGGAGTCACCCCGCGTCAATGGCTCAGTCACACCGCCCACCTCCGCGACGTCCTCGTCACCGAGATCGCGCTTCTCTACCGAGAGAGCCGGATCGGCGTGGACCGGGTCAACTGGCTGATCCGCCATCTCGCTGAGGACGCCCGGGAGCGGCACACCGCGGGTACCTTGCTCGATCACCGCGACCAGAGCCAGAACCGGACGCCGGCGCTGGAGAAGGCGCTGTGCGTGGTCGCGTGCGTCGTTCTCGGCATCACGACCCTGATCCTGCTCGGAACAGTGGCCTCGGGCAGCGGCGTGATGCGGATGCTGCTGGCCCTCCTGGCCTTGGGAGTTGCGGTCCGGTCCGGACGCGCGGCGGCGTCCTCGTGGCTGGAGGCCAAGAGCGAAGAGCGCCGCATGACCGAGGAGACCAAGGAGTACGAGGAGCGGCTGGCCGCCCGGCAGATCGCGTACCTGACCTGGAAGTCGTTCCTGGACATCACGCGACCCAGTGAGCTGGAAATGGAGACCTGGCTCACCTGCGACAAGACGCTGTTCGTCGACGAAGCACTCCGTCACTACCAGCTCACCTGGCGCGACCTGATCACCCACTCCATTCTGGTGACGCCCGCACGTCCCTACAAGCGAGGGCGTCTGAAGGGCGGTCCCTGGCGGTACTCGCGCTACAGCTTCCGGCTTTTCCTGGTCACACAGGACGGCGTCCGTGAGATCAGCACGGAGCTGGATTTCGCCGACGCGAAACGCGGGGACGAGCAGCGGAGCAACTACCGGTTCGACGCGTTGTCCTCCGTACAGGTCACGGAACGTGCCCAGGTCGGCTACGACCTGGAGCTCGTCCTCACCAACGGGCCGTCCAGGAACATTCGTGTCAAGGACGCCGACACCCATCAACTGGCGCCGGACGAGAACGCCCAGGAGATCGCCGAGATCAACCTCAATGCGGCTGGTTTCATCCACACCTTCCGCCTCCTGGAAGGCATCGCGGCGGACGGAAAGGGGTGGATCGAACGGAACAACCCCAACAATCTGCCGCCCTTCCGCGCTGACGACTGAGTCTTCCGGGCCTTCCGGTGAGTCTTCCGGGCCTTCCGGGCGGGCAGGGGCCGGAGCCCTGCCCGCCCACTCATCAGCCCAGCCGGTACCGAGCTTAGGAAGGGCCGTGGCCGCCACCGAGGACGTCACCGAGAGCAGACTGCTGCTGGCCGAGTACGACCGGATAAAGGAGGAGCAGAAGACCCGGATCGGATTCCGTGACAACCTGCTCTACTTCACCCTCGCCGCGTCCACCGCGGTCCTGGCGATCACCGTCCAGAGCCGGCAGGTCCAACTGCTGCTCACCGTCCCGGTGATCTGCCTGGTCCTGGGCTGGACCTACCTGGTCAACGACGAGAAGATCTCGGCGGTCGGCTGTTACATCCGGGACCGTCTGGGACCGCGGCTGGCCGAGCTGACCGGCGCCCACGGCGTGGTGTTCGGCTGGGAGACCTACCACCGCGACGATGCGAGCCGTGCCACGCGCAAGCGACTGCAGAACGCCATGGATCTGTTCACGTTCGTGGTCCTGCCGGTGATCTGTATGACCGCGTTCTGGTGCTCGTCCGACGTCCGGCCGCTACTCGTGATCGTCTCCCTCGCACAGGCACTCGCCCTGGCGGTACTGGGCCGGCAGTTTCTGCGCTATGCGGAGCGGTAGTGCCGGGCCGGCGCGCCCCGCCCCGCCGAAGACCCCGCCCGCGACCATCGACGCCCCCGGCTCAGGGCCAGACAAGGCAGTACGCCTGATGCCCCGCCTCATGCAGCCGGTGGCTGAAGTCCTGCCACTCGTGCAGCGAATGGGAGGGACGGGGTGTTGGCCTGGGTTTCCCGGTGAAACGCGCGTTGATCTGCAGAAACTCCACCCAGTAGTTCTCACCGGTCAACGCCGTTTTCCAGGTTCATGTGCCCTCGATGTGCCCTCGGCGGCTGGAACGAGAGCAGTAGATCACAGGTGGCATGAGGCGGTCTTCTCGTGACGACTCGTGCCGCACCAGTCCGGTCACGCGACACTCACGTACGGAGACCGCTGGGGAACGATGACCTGTGTCGGATGCGTAAGCCGTATGGACTCCACCCGCGCGCGTCTCAGATATTGTGCAGAGGCCATCCGGCCGCATGGAAGCGGGCAGACTAAGGGGTAGAGCGGAGGGGAGGCGGATCGTGTCGGACATCGGTGCTTTGATCAACGCGTTCCTCAATGTGGACACCCGCTTCAGCGTGCCCCTGTACACCCAGGAGGCAGCGGCCCGGTACCTCCGCACTCCCTCGTCCACGTTCCGGTCGTGGGCATGCGGCTACCACAATCACTTCCCGGATCGCCCGGACGTCGTCGGCGCCCCTCTGATCACTTCTCTGGGCAACCCGCGTACTGGCGCATCCGTACCGTTCATCGGACTCGCCGAAGGCATGTTCCTATCGGCGTTGAGGGCAGCCAACGTGCCCATGCAGAAGATCCGACCTGCACTGGAACTGGTTCGCGACGAACTTGGTGTCGAGCACGCACTGGCGTCCCGACGCCTGTACACCGATGGGGCGGAACTGCTCTACGAAGTGAGCGATCACCTCGATGGTGAGGAACGCATCGAGCCTCGCAAGGTCATCGTCCTGCGTAACGGGCAGTACGTATTCCGCGAGGTCGTCGAGCGGTACATGAAGCAGATCAGCTACGACGCCGATGGTGTGGCTGCCTACGCCAACCGAGTTCTACTGCCTGGCTGGGAAGTTGCAGAGATTGCGGTGAAGGCGGACGTCAACTTCGGGCAGCCTTATTTCGTCCACAACGGCACCCCCCTTTCCCTCGTCGAAGATGCTATTGCTGAGGGCGTCCCTTTCGAAGAGGCAGCTGCCGCACAAGGACTGCCCGAAGAGCAGGTTGCCGAGGTCGACTACTACCTCCGTCTCGCCGGATGATGAGTCTGCCGCCGCTGCGGCTGTTTCTGGACCGGAGCACGAACGGCGACGACTTCGTTAAGGGTGTGAAGAGCCTCTGCCCTGACACGGTCTCCATCGGTGAGAGGTACGGCGTCAAGGCCGCCGAGAATGTCAGTGACGAGGCGTGGCTGGCAGAGGCTGCTGCAGAGAGGCGGATCTGCGTCGGAGCCGACAAGAAGATCCTTTCAAGCTCTCGTCCCACAGAGATCGCTGCCGTTCTCAAGCACCGTGCTCGATATCTTGTCTACGCCAACAACAACCTGCGGGCGAATGACCAGCTAAGGCTCTTCAATACTCTCCTACCTGATATTCGGGAGCTGACAGGGACACCAGGGCCGTGGGCCTACACCATGGCCCAGCACGGACTGATACTTACCTCCCGCGAAGAGCTGGAGCAGCGGCTCCTTCAGGCAGCCCAGCGGCTTGGCATCCAGCCCCGGGCTCGACATCGCTGAACGGTCTCGAAGGAACCAACGCCCTGCTTCCGTGGGCCATCATCGACCGATCCGCGCCGACGTTGTGTGTGGCCGACGAGCTCTGCAGCTCGAAGCATTGACGTGGGGCGATGCGGCTGTCCGGCGGACCTACTCCGTGAGAGGCGACTTGGCCCAGAAGGACTGAGCCTGTCGCAGAAGCGAAACGGCCTCTGTGCCGTAGGCGGCTCCCTCGCGTAGCAAGTCGAACATCTTATGGTGGAGAGCGACCTCGCTTTCGTCGGTGATGTCCAGCTCCGAGGAGACAAGTTCCACGTTGACAGTGTCGCCCTCGCCGTAGATCCCGAAGGCAGGGGCGGGGAACATGACCAGGCGCGCTGAGGCAGGGATGATGCCCAAGGCGAGGGATGGCAGGTCGATGTCGCGCAGGAGGCGGTCGATCTGGCCACGCATTACGGTGGGGCCACCGATGTTCGTGTAGAGGGCCTGCTCACCGAGGATGACGTCGTAGTGGTGGTTGCCGTCGTGTAGAACCCCTTGCCGTTCCATGCGTTTGGCCACTCCGGCCGGCACGTCGTCGGGAACGCCGAGAAAGCGTACGACCTGCTTCAGAATCACGGTGGCGTACGCCTCGGTCTGGAGAGTCCCCCAGATCATGTCGGGGACGTACGCTTTACCTTCTTTCGTTCGCTGATACCAGCGGATCACGTCTTCCTGGACGGCTTCCGTGCCGGTGGACAGGCGCTCCTGCCACGGTACTGACTTGGTCATTGCCTTCCCTCCTGGCCATTTGAACGGGTCAGCGCACGTCGGTGGATGTCTCCTGTGCGGCGAGGGACTCAAGAGCCGGGCAGTAGCGCCACGACCGTGGACTGAACGAGCTGAGCTGCTGCGAGGACGCCGGGAATGCCTCCGCATCGTTCGACGAGGTTTTGGAGCACGTAGCGCACGGTGCCCGGATCGTGGTCTGGCTCGTCCAGCCGTGGGGTGATCATGTCCAGGTCGCGCAGGGCGGCGTCCACTTCGGGGTACTGGCCACGCAGTGCTTCAAGGCGTTGCCGCAGATCGTCGATGCTTTCGCGGGCCTTGTCCACAGCTTCGGTGGTGACGCGTGTAGACCCCTTGCCCGATCACCGCTCGGGTGTCGCCCGCGACCCCCAAGGGCACCGCAGGACCGGAGAACACCGACTGGTGCTCCGTGTACGTCAAGTCTTCCCCCCGTGTCTCCAGTGCCAGCCATGATTCGGCGACCCACGGCGGGCACAAAGGGGCATCTTCCTCGGGAAGAAGGAGCACCGCCACACCGCAAATCCCCACAAGACGCCCACGAGAGTCTCGCGGCGGAACAATGACTGAAATCGGCCGCTGTGGTCCTCTGCGCTTGTGGACGGTGCTCGTCGGTTGTGATGGAAACGGATGACAGACTGCTGGCAGGTGGAGATCCACTACGGAGGCGGTGACTCGTCGACGACTCGTTCACCGCGGGCAAGGCGCCGCTGCACCGGTAGACGCCGCTGGCTAGATCAGAACACGACTTCCGTCGGGATGAAACCCGAGGTGTTCAAGGCCCGGCATGCGGCGCCGGGTGAGCCCACCTCCAGCTAGCACGTGAGCTACTTCGTTTGGACATGTCCGTGCCGGGATCTGTCAGACCGCGAGTGAAGGGCTCGTACCAGTCCCCGCTTTACCTGTTCTCTGACATGGCGTGCAGGTGGGCGTGGAAGTCGACCGCGTGGCCAGCCATCGAACCCTTCCAGGCGGCGGGGTCGGCACGGGCGATCTCCTGCCACGCCGCAGCGTTGGAGGCGGCGAACGCCTCTTTGGCCTCCGCTGGTGCGGTGCGCCAGGAGGGAAAGCGGCGGGCGAAGGCGTCCGCCTCAACGAGCGTGTGTCCGGCTTCGAGGAGCCGCAGGATGAGGATGGCGGGGTCGATCCAGGCTGCGCCACGTGTGGGCCAGGCCCAGTCGATGATGTGGGCGCGGTCGTCGACGAGGACGTTGTGCGGGGCGGGGTCGGTGTGCAGGAGAGTGTCGCCGGCGAAGAGGGCGGCAGTTCCCGGCGGGGCATAGGCGGCCCAGCGCTGTTCGGCCGCCTTGATGGGAACGTCCGTCGGAGCGGTGGTCTCCTGGAGTTCCGCAAGAGCGACAGCGACCAGGGGCAGGTCTGGGGAGCCCGGGCTGTAGTCGGCGTGTCGTCCCGGAAGGACTTCGTATCCGAGAAGGTCCCAGCCGGCCACCTCGATGTGCCAGTACAGGCGGGGGCAGGCACGGGGGAGGTGTGGGTTGATCGCGGCCTCTCGACGCTGGGCCGGGGCCTGTGGGTGGTCGGTGGGGATGCCCTTGACGAAGACCGGGCCGTGATCGGTCTCGAGAAACGCGGCGATGCCCGAGTTCAGCCCTCCGTCGGCGGTGCGGGCGGCGTGGACGGAGCCCGCCTTGTCGGCGATGGCCTGGCGTGCCTCCACGGGAAGGTCGTGGAAGTGGCGGCGGATCATGGACACGGCGCGGTTCCTCGGAGAAGACGATGGGCTGCCCCGGCCAGCGTACGGCCGGGGCAGCGCGCCGGAGCGGAGCCCCGGTCTAGTAGGGCTGGTCGTCGCCGGCCGAGCAGCTGCACCCGGCGGACTCGGCGACGTCGACGTCCAGGTCGCCGATGATCCGGAACGTGCCCTCAGGGACCGGGGGCGCGGAGGTGGGCACGGGCAGGGTGCCGGTGGCCTCTGTGGGCGGGCGCAGGCCGATGGTGACCGGGATCGGTGCGGGCCGGGTCAGGGTGGCGCTGGTGGGAGTCATGCTCCGTAACCTCCGTGTTGACAGTAGAGCGATCGGTTGTCCCCCGCCTCCTGGTGGAGCTTGGCCAGCGGTCGGCATGTCCTGCAGGTGCCGACCTTCGAGCAGCCGGAGCATCCACCGGTGCGGAGCTGGAGGGACTCGGCGATGCCGCCGAGTCGGGGGAGGGCGGTCAGACCCTCGGTCATGAGGTTCACGCTGGGGTCGCGGCCGATCTTGCAGACCGAGGCGATGCCGTGCGGGTCCACGTGGAAGAAGGTGTGGCCGGCGTTGCAGCCGGTGAACACACGGCGGGCGCGGACGTACTTCTGGGCCTGTGAGGCGAGCGGCTTCGCCTCTCCGTCGATCGTCGGGGACATGTTCGTGAAGACCTGGTACGGGAAGCTCCAGCGGTCTTCCACCAGGCGGACCATGTCGTCCACCTCGTGGGCGTTCTCCTCGGCGACGATGATGTTGATTCGCACGGGCAGGCCCGCCGCACGGGAGGCGTCCAGGCCGCGGCTGAAGCGGTCGAAGGCGCCGCGGTTGCGGGTGACGGCGTCGTAGGTCTCCCCAATCGCCCCGTAGAGGCTCACCGTCAGGCGGTAGGGCCGCAGGCGGGCGAACAGCTCCTGCATCCTCACTTTGTGGAGCTGGCTGCCGTTCGTCGATACCTGGATCATCATCCCGAGCCCGGTGGCGTATTCGTACGCGGCGGCGAACTGCGGGTCGATCAGTGCCTCGCCGCCGGTGATCTGGAGCCACAGGACACCGGCGTCTCGCAGCATCGTGAGCAGGCGCGTCTTGTCGTCCCAGTCCAGGCCCTCGAACCGCTTCTCGCCGAGGTAGCAGAAGCCGCAGTCGTGGTCACAGCCGAGGTTGATCTCCCATGACGCCTTCGCATACCCGTAGGTGGAGCGTTCACGGACGAGGAGGGTGTCCCGCAGTGGCCCGGTGGGCAGGGGAATCTGCCATGCGGCCGTGGCCGCCTCGGCGAGCCAGGCCGGGGCCGACCGGTCCTCGGTGACCGCCGTGTGCAGTTCCTCGAAGCGGGACTCGGGGATGGCCACTCCCTTGGCGTGACCGGGTCGGAGGAGGAGGTACTGGCCCAGGAACGGACTCGCGATCAGTTGGTGCACGTTGCCTCCATGTCGTCTGGCAGGGGGTGGGGCGGCTCGACGTCGGGAGCTACGAGGCAGTGGCCAGATCGTTGAGCAGCTCGGCGAGGCCGACGACGCGGAACGACTGGAGGCGGCGAACCAACTGGGAGGCGAGGAACGTCCCGATGTTCGGATGGCCGTACGGCAAGGGCGCATCCGGCTGTGCGATGACCTTCACACCGCCCTCGTCCTGGCCGTACAGAGTGCCGTGCACGCCGTACAGGGGTGCGCTCCTGGCCAGGAACACCGTCGGGTCGTCCTCCAGGTGCGGACAAAGCCTCGCGGCAGCACGGGTGTGCCTGCGGCACACCGGAGGTTGATTGGTGAGGATGCTCGGCCGACTTGGATCGTGATCCCGCGGGCCGGCGAGAAAGATGAAGCCGAGGGGCGTGCGGGCGGGACCTGTGCAGACCTGGCAGGTGAGCGTCTGCATGCACACCATCTGCCGGTGGGGGTGCATCAGCTTCCACTGCGGCGCACCGGAGATCCGGCCGTCGGTGTCGACAGGGTTCCACCCGCACCGGGCCCAGAGCACGCCCCGCGGGTCTCGGTCCCGGGGGTCCTCGTCCGCGTAGTACAGCCGCGGGCCGGAGGAGTGACGCGTGATGACGAGGTTGTCCAGTGCCGCGTCCTCCCCTTCCCTCTGGGTGATGTACGGGACCAGGGAGAGACTCTTGTCTCTCGACTCGGCGGCCCGCGGGTTGTACATGAGGCGGAGGGGCGGGAAGGTCACGGTGCCTCCGTAAGGCACTGCTGGGCCACCAAGCGTTCGAGGAGTTCGTGGAACGTCCACGCCATGCGCCGGAGGTGCCCGACGGCACGACGGTGGTCAGTGGGTACTTCCTCGGTCCCGATGGTGCGCCCGCGCTCGATGAGGTCGGCCACCTGCCCGTCCTGCTCGGCCACTTTGAGGGCCAAGGCGAGGTGGACGAGCCGCATCAGTCGGCCACGAAGGCGCTGCGCGTGCTCGTCGACCTCGTGTTCGGTGGGCGTGTAGTCGTCCAGGACGGCTGCCACGTCATCGAGCAGCAGTCCGTCGACGTACGGGGCCCAGCGCTGCACCTTCTCCAGAACCCTTCTCAAGCCGGCCTCGGTGAAGGGCGGTACGGCGGCTCGCACGGGATGGGACCAACCGGGGCGGATGGTGGTGGCCGTCATCGCGCCGACTCCTCTGGCACAGCGAGGCGGAGCCGGTAGGTACCTCGTACGGGGGCGGGCACGGTGATCTCCTCTGCACGAAGTCGGCGATCCGAACGTCCGTCCCTGGAGAGGGCCGGCGATCGGCTTCGAGGTTCCCGTTGCCGTAGTGGCGTTTCCACGCCGTCGCTACGTCGTCTCCCCGCCGCCTGGACGGCGGAGAAGCGTCGGTCGAGCGGCGTGGAGACGCGCTGGAGACAGGAGGAACCTGTGGGTCACGCCCGTTCGTACGACCGGAAGAGCGACCGCGATGCTGAACGACTCAAGCCCGGCAGTGCCCAGTCCGTACACACACTGGGTGGCCCTGGCCGGTCGGTGCGATCCCCTTGCCTCGGCCCGTGACCGGGCACGTACTGTCCTGGCCGACGTCGCCCCCTGCGTGAACGACGCTGTGCTGGTCGTATCCGAGCTGGTGGGCAACGCCGTGCGACACACGACGGCCGGCCCTGACTGTCTGACCATCGAGATCGGCGGGGATCAGGTCATCGTCGCGGTCCACGACCCGGAGCCTGACGACGGTCGTGTGCACCTGTCGGAGATGGCTGCCGATCCGCTGGCCGAGTCCGGCCGTGGGCTGTGGCTGGTGCA
Organism: Streptomyces ziwulingensis; assembly: GCF_039542605.1. NCBI lineage: Bacteria > Bacillati > Actinomycetota > Actinomycetes > Kitasatosporales > Streptomycetaceae > Streptomyces > Streptomyces ziwulingensis. The sequence goes on along the minus strand of NZ_BAABIG010000005.1, from coordinate 156,217 downwards.
GACGCTGGCGTGTCGGTGGTACGTGGAGACCACCGCCGTCGGCAAGGCGGTCGTTGCCGTCCTGCCGCGCGGGGAAACGGCAGTCAGCCGAGCGGCAGGCTCTTGACGACGTTCCACCGATAGGCGCGGTCCTCGCGTCGCAGCTCCACCAACTGCACTTCCTGGACGTGCAGATCGACTGGTGCAAGGCCCCGGAGTGGGGTGACGGCCTCGATGACCGGGGCAGCGGGGCGTGGCCGGTTGTTGTAGGCCAGGCTCAGGTGGGGGCGGAACAGCGCGGTCGGCTTGCGGGGCGCCAGCCCGAGTGAAGCCATGGACTCGCTGAGGGCCGAGTGCAGCGCCAGTACCGGGCCCCAAGGGGCGACCGTCAGGCGTACGGCTCCCCGAGAACCCGCGAGCGGGACCGCCCGCAGGCGGAAGGCCGCCGGGAGAAGCGGGGCCGCCGCGCTGATGACGTCATCGAGACGGCTCAGCGGCAGCGTTGCGGCGGAACCGACGCGTGTGAGCGTGATGTGCAACCCGTCGTCGGGGACCGGGTCCAGGCCGAGCCGCGCGAGGTGCTGCTGGCAGCGAAGAGCGAGGTCGGCCAAAGCTGGGCTGCCGGGGAAGGTGAGCATCCAGTAGTACGCCCGGGTCTGTGCCGTCCAGCCGGGCCGATCCCAGTGATCGACCATGGTCTCCACGGCGTCGAAGGCAGCCTGGTCGTGTGCCGCGATCACCGCCGGGTCACTCAGGTCGGCCGGGGGGTGGGTAGGGAAGGCTGCGGGATCGGCGCTGAGCTGGACGTGCGGCCAAGACACCCGGCGAACTCCTCCGTGATCACCCCGCCTCAGCAGGCGGGAGCTGACAGCCCCAGACGCGGAGCCGTTCGCCATACTCGCGCACCGCCGATCGGGACCGCCAAGGGGATGCTCGCTCGTACAGATCCCGAGAGCGTTGCCGCACCGAACTGATCGGCAGCGGGCTGGCCAGAGTGATCGCCTGTTGCCCGAGGGACATGGCGTGCTCCACGTCCGGTGCTCGCCGTTGCAGCATCGCGGTGGCCACGTCGAGGCGGACCAGCGAGCGGCTCCACGCGGAGTCGGACCTCTCGACCAGCTCGTCGAGGTCCTTGGCATCTCTCAGCACGTGCTCGGTGTTCTGCAGAGCGACACGGGCGGTCAGCGCATTGGCCAGGGTGCGGGCCCGCCCATACGGCAAGAAGGAGATGCAGGAGGTCAGGCCGGGGGGCACGCCATGCCGGTCGGAGAGTTCCAGCGCCCGTCCGATGGCCCGCTCGGCCTGGTTCCGGTCACCGAGCTTGCCGAGCGCCCGGGCCCGGCCGTTGACCAGGAGTCGGATGGCCTGTGGGTGGTTCGGCGCCCGGTCCACTGCGGCGGCGGCCCGCGCGTCGGCCTCGTCGTAACGGCCTGCGTAGTACGCCGCGAAGGACTGGGTGCCGCAGGCCCACATCTCGGTGTCGAGATCGCCGATCGCCCGGCTCAGTTCCAGCGCTTCGGCGCAGTACGCCTCAGCCAGGGGGAACGCGCCGGTGTTCACCGCCATGTAGCCGAGCAGTCCGCCGGCGCGTGCGGTGACCCTGAACAGTTCCCTGCGCGCGGAAGGAGGTTGCTGACCGGCGAGCAGGGTGTGCCCCATGCTGTGCAGGCTCTTTGTCTGTCCCCACAGGCCGTCCGGACCGTCCTTCTCGTACCGCTCGGTGATCACCTCGATCCGGGAGGCGAGAAAGGACAGAGTGGTCTGGTCGACGTTGCCGCAGGCCAGCTGGCGGGCTCGGGCGAGAATGTCCGTCGGATCGTCGGCGGGGGCAGTCGGGCCGGGCTGGGGAGAAGGTGGAACGTCCGCAGGTAGTGGTTCTGGGGCGGCCGGCGGATAGGCCGAGGGCGAAGCGAACAGGTCGCGGGCAGTCCTGCCCAGCAGCTCCTCCAAAATGCGGCACGTGTCGGGGCGGGGAAGCTGCTTCAGCTCACCGCTCATCCACCGGTCGAACTGTCGCGAAGAGACCGCGACCGAGGCCAGCCGAGGGTCACCCGCCTCCTCGGCCAGGTTCCGGGCCGCGCGGGAGAACTGCACCTCGAACGCCGCGTAAGTCGTGAGGTGCCGCTCTTCGAGTAACTGCCGGAGCAGCGTGTCACGGGGCATGGAGACCTCCCAACACGTCGGCGGAACCAAGGGCTCCTCGGTAAACGACACGCACGCCGGACCGTGCGGCGTACGGGATGTCCTACGCAAGAGTGCCGACGCAAGGGGCAACTAGGCAATAGTGGCTGGATCCACGTCAACCGCCAGGTGCTGCTCGTCGGCACGAAGCCGGTTTTCGCTCTGCCCAAGGGCAACCGGATCCGGTCAGTGCCGCTGTCGGCTCAGTTGGCCACTGCCCTCAAGGCCCACATGAGGCGATTCCCGCCCACGGCGGTCACGCTGCCCTGGGCGAAGCCCAACGGCGAGCCCAAGACCTTCCGGCTGCTTTTCGTCGACGAAAAGGGCCGAGCGTACAACCGAAGCGTCTTCAACATGGGCGCCTGGAAGCGAGCCCTGGTCGCCGCCGGCGTGATCCCTCCCCGCGAGCGCGGGGCGAGGTACCTCCAGGCGGCCCCGGAGGACGGCATGCACGCCCTCCGGCACGCGTACGCCTCCGTGCTCCTGGACGCGGGGAGAGCACCAAGGCGCTCTCCGAGTACCTCGGCCACTCGGACCCGGGCTTCACGCTCCGGACGTACACGCACCTGCTGCCGTCCAGCGAGAGCCGGACCCGCAACGCGATCGACGATGCCTTCACCGAATACAGGGAGTCCGAAGCTGGGAGTGCAGCAGGGCCGCCACCCGATCGTGCGGCAGACCCCGAGGCGACCGCTGGCTTGGGTAACGGAAGGGACTTTACGGCGAAGCTATGCCGTAGGCGGCTCAGGGATGCGCCAGGTGATGCGGAACCGCTGGTCCGGTGGAAGCCCGAATCTGCCCACCGGGCCGATCGCCTTGATGAGATAGCCAAAGAGCTGATGGTGGGCTTCCTCGGAGAGTTCATGCCAGGTCTCTGGTGTCGCGGTCATGACCTCCCGCATCAAGGACACGTCCGATTCGGCGCGCAGCATCTCGATACGGTCCTCACGGTCCATGGTCTCGTCAGCATGCATGGCGCTGATCGACCGCTGAAGGAGGTTCGGCTCGACTGCCAGGCGCTGGAGTATCCGGTCGCAGCCATAGCGGAAGGCCGTATGCATTTCGACCGCTTCCTGGTCCGGATAGTGGTAGCCGAAGGGGCTGCCCTCCTCGGCGCCCAGGTAGTCGCCCTTCAGGGTTCGCAGGAGAGCACGTAGAGCAAACTCGGCACCGTTCTCCTCGATGAGGCGGACACCAACCTGCACCCATTCGTCCTCTGAGATCACAGGCTCGTGCGGCACCGCGAGCGAGGGGGCGATCTCAATGGCGTTGAACGGGTTAATCATCACGCCGACGACCGCCTCAGCGGTCCACTGCCCGCCATCCGTGCCCCACCCCCGTGATAGTGCCAGTTCCCGGGCCGACTTCATGCCACCCGGCTGTCCCTCCCGCACTGCGCGCCATAGGGGCAGGAATCGCGCCACCTCGGCCGTCGGGTCTCGGGGTGGATCGACGCAGGCGCTGGCGAGCACCGCCACGATCGACTGCACGGTCTCCCAGCGCGGGACGTTCAGGCCCTTGAGGGTCGTACGGACTCCCTCATGGCTGACGACCGCCGGGTGGTCGCCCTCAGCGATCAGGGCGCTCACCTTTCGCATGCCAGGGCGGCCCGCCGCCCGGTGGAGCTCTTCGAGGGCGCGTACCAGCTTCTCGTGGGCTTCGTTCGGAAGAGAGACGGTGTTGGGAGTCACGAAACGACAGATCCCTTCGATCTTTCAGATGGCGGCCCGGATGACCGTCAGATAGCGCCAAGAGCGTAAAAGTCGCAGGCAGAGTGCCACATGCCAGATTGCGTCAACTTCCCCGTCCCGGGCGCCAAACGATGACAAGCAATCGAAGGAGGCCCCGAGCATGGAGACAGCGTTGTGAGCGAGCCGGTGCCGTTTCCGTAGGAGTTGCTCCCGTGCACATCCCTAACTACGCCTATGCCATGATCCGGTCCGCACTGCCGACTGTCCCTCTATCCCGCCAGGTGGGGGCGCTGGATTGCTGCCTCTGTGACAAGCCCTTTGAAAATCGGCCGCCCGTACCGCTCGGGCCGACTCCCGAGTCGGGACTGTTCGGCTGCCATCCCTGTCTAACCCGGTTGGTCGCCCGGGCGCGGCGGGCCCGTGACGCTGCACTGACCCAGGACGCCGAGCGGGCCCGAACGGAGTCCGCGACCTGGCTGCCGGTGCGTGAGCGGCATCTCGGCCGGCTCGACAGTGCGCGGCAGGCCGCGGAGGCCGTGGCCGGGCTGGCCCGGGACGGTGACACCGAGCCGCTGCAAGTCGCCTGGCTGCTGGTCCCGCTGGAGTCGGCGTACGCCTCTGTCCCGGAGGCGCCGGAGCCACCTACCTCTGCGGAGCGCGAGGACTCAGAGCTGAGGGACGAGGCGTTCCGGCTCGACCTGGCGATGATCACAGCGCGGGAGGCGGTGGCGGAACGGCTCGCCTATCACCTCATCAACGAGGCGCAGCCTGAGGAGCCGGAGATGTGCGAGGAGCTCGAATGCCTGGAAGGCTGCTCGGGACGACATGACTCCTCTCACATCGACTGCGGACCGGACGCCGTCTTCGAGGATCTGGCGAAGCGCGGAATCACCGTGGAGCAGCCGGAGCCCGAACCTCTGTCGCCTCGGCTCGCGGCTCTCTTGGGAAGGACCGAGGCCGAGGAGAGGGACTCGCTGCTGCCGGACATTGAGGAGCAGTCCCCCGTTGTCCTGGCGCACTTCGGTATCGACGCCGACGATACGGATGCCCTGGTGAGCGCGGCGGCGGTCGGGCTGGTGGTAGACGCCTGGCGCGAGGGGCCGCTGGACGTGATCCACGCGGCCGACGACGGGCCAAGCGACGGGGAGATCTTCGCGCAGAGCATCGATCTATACCGCAGGGCTCGCGCCGCGCTGGTGGCCGCACGGGAGGACGGGCCTGAGATGCTGCTCGCGTTCGTGGCCGTCGCCTCGGACCTGGACCTTCCGTGGGCCGGCGGTTCGCGCTTCACGCTGCGGGCGATGTCCGAATCCGTGGCGGAGTTTGTCCAGCACGTCGACGACCGGGTCTGGTTCACCGCGGAAGTGATGCGTGAACAGGGCTGGCGCGCGGGGTTGCTGCATAGAGCCACTTCGGCTGTGTTCAAAGTTCCTACCCACTTCGGTATGCCAGGCTGGCCTGGCGCCGTCGCCTCAGCAATGGACCGTCTCGCCGTGCTGGACATGTCGGGCGCACCCGAGGCGCTAACAGATCTCGCGGCGGTAGAAGCCGCGTTGGTCGAAGCGCCCGGCCAGCTGGGGGCAGACGCCCTCGACTGGGTTTCCCGCCAGGCCCTACTCGGCTAATGCGCCACCCGGCCTGCCCGTCCGCTGACGGACCGGGCTTGGAAAAGCCCTCGCACCAGGGCACCCGAACGGTTGCCCACGGCGTCCTTCGCCCGCGCAGTTCGCTATCCCCACTGCCGTCAAGCGTGTTGCCAGTGACCACGTCCACGTCAGACTCGGTCGCGCGGTTCTGTAGCTGCCCGAGCGCCGCGAGACGACCCAGCAGAAGGTAGAGGCCCCCGGTGAAGTGGGACGAAGTGACCCTCGTCATCCTCGCCGCGTCCGGCTGCGTCACGCTACTGCTGGCGCAGATCAGCGAGGTGCTCGAGAGGCTGCCACAAATCATCCGTGCGTGGCGGCAGGTCCGGCACGAACTGAGCGCCAACACCGATCCCGGCTCTCGGGATCACTCAACAAGGGTCACCGCCCCGGGCACCCTGGCTGTCGACCCAAGCGATGGGGACCATACACCCAGAGGGACCGGAGCAGGGCAAGACGAGGGTTGATCCGGTCAGCGGCATCGCTGGTGAGCGCCATTTGAAGTTGCTGACCGGTTCAGCCGGCGGCCCTCGCCCAGTTATGCACCGGTTGTGCACCACGGTGCGCCGACCTCGTATACGCAGGTCAGGGACGTTTCTGAGCTGTACTTCGACCTCACGCTCTCCGACTACCTCGGACTTCGGCTTCACGTTGCGGACGTACACGCGCCGGCAAGGCGATCGATTACTCCTTCACCGAGGCGGAGCCCCAAGGACACCGGCGAAGCTCAGGGCACATCAGTGCTCTAGTCTTCTGAGTCAGGAATTTTGTTCAGATGTGTAGGGTTGTGGGGTGGCGCGTACTGGGCGGCCGAAGGCCGAGTTGATCCTGTCGGATGCGGAACGGGCTGCGCTGGAGGGGTGGGTGCGGCGCCGTTCCACGCCGCAGGCGTGGGCTTTGCGGTGCCGGATCATCCTGGCGTGCGCCACCGGGGCGTCGAACAAGGACGTGGCCGCCGAGCTGGGCTCGACACCGCATGCGGTGGGCCGGTGGCGGAAGCGGTTCGTGGAACACCGGATCGCCGGGCTGGGCGACATGCCGCGGTCGGGTGGGCCCAGAACGGTTACCGACGAGCAGGTCGCCGCCGTGGTGACCCGCACGCTGGAGTCGACGCCGAAGAACGCCACGCACTGGTCGACACGGGCGATGGCGCGGGAGATGGGCCTGTCGCAGTCGACCGTGTCGCGGATCTGGCGGGCTTTCGGCCTGCAGCCGCACCGCTCGGAGACCTTCAAGCTGTCCACGGATCCGTACTTCATCGACAAGGTCCACGACGTGGTCGGCCTCTGTCTCGACCCGCCCGAGCGCGCTCTGGTGTTCTGCGTCGACGAGAAGTCCCAGATCCAGGCCCTGGACCGCTCACAGCCGGTGCTGCCGATGATGCCGGGCGTCCCGCAGCGGATCACCCACGACCACGTGCGTGCCGGCACCACCACGCTGTTCGCCGCCCTGGAGGTGGCCACCGGCAAGGTGATCGGTTCCCTGCACCGTCGGCACCGCGCCGAGGAGTTCAAGAAGTTCCTGATCAAGCTCGACCAAGAGGTGCCGGCGGGCCTGGACGTGCATCTGGTTTTGGACAACTACGCCACCCACAAGACCCCGGCCATCAAGACCTGGCTGCTGGCCCACCCGCACTTCCACCTGCACTTCACACCCACAGGATCGTCCTGGCTCAACCTGGTCGAGCGGTGGTTCGCCGAGCTGACCAACAAACAGATACGACGAGGCGTCCACAAGAGCGTCCCGGCCCTGGAAAAGGACATCCGTTCCTGGATCGCCGCATGGAACACCGATCCCAAACCCTACGTCTGGACGAAGACCGCAAACGAGATCCTCGAACGCCTCGCCAGCTATCTGGACAGAATTCCTGACTCAGAAGACTAGCCCTAACCCATGTGCCCTCAATGTGCCCCGGCCACCTGACGTCCCCTCCCGGCACATGGCGAGGGCGGAGCCCGAAAGCCCCGCCCGAACCGCGCGAAACCCCAGCTCAGGGCCACACCAGGCAGTACGCCTGATGCCCCGCCTCGTGCAGCCGGTGGCTGAAGTCCTGCCACTCGTGGAGCAGTCGGTACACGTTGAACGCGTCCCGCGGCCCGCCCCGGTCCGGGACCGTCGACCAGATGAAGGCCGCCGCGCCGACCGCTTCCTCGCCGATGCCGCGCAGCGGGTCGACGACGGTCATCGGGAGTTTCACGACGGCGTAGTCGGGGTGCAGGACGACCAGTTCCAGCGGGGGCACGCGGTGGAGGGGGACGCCCTCGATGCCGGTGAGGACCATGGCGGCCATGGTCTCCGGCTTGATCTTGGTGAACATGCCGTTCATGCCCAGTTCGTCGCCGCCCAGCTCCTCGGGGCGCATGGAGATCGGGACGCGGGCCGCGGTCGCGCCGTCGGGCGCACCGAAGTACTTGTACGTCACCCCCACCCGACCACCATTCCTGCTCCCGGCCCGGGGCCGGTCGACCCCGCGGTCGAGCCGGTCGGGCTCACTCGGTACACCGTGGCCCTGTCGTGCCTCGGTGGGTTCCTCCGCCTCGCGCCGGTGCCTGCCCCGCCGGGCGCGTCGAGGACCCAGGCCATCGGTCCCCTCGCCCAGTCCGCCACCGCGATGCATATCTCCACCCGACTGCTTTTCTAGGACGCGTAACCCCCGCCACGCAACCCGATCATCGTGTCAGTGACCTCCCCCACGGCCGCCCGCCGAAACGTGCGCTGAACCATCTGTCCGCAGGTCGCCGGAAGCCGCCGCCCGCCTCCGCCTTCCGGTCACTTGCCGCATGTGTCCGGCTCCGGGCTGCTCCGACGCGGGCTCCCGTCCTCCCCAGTCTTGCAGACGACGCGACCAGGGGACTGGTTGTCCGATCATCACCCTCCTCCCTCCACCGGCCCGCCCGCCCCCGCCGCCCCCGGGACCGCTGGCCTACCCTGAGGAGGTCACCCAGGCAACCGGAGTCCGAGAAGTCGGAGAAGGTCGAGAAGGTCGGAGAAGTCGCAGGTCATGAGCGAACTGGCATATCCATACGAAGCACCTGCCTCGCAGGCGCTGTTCGACCGTGCGGCGGCCGTGACGCCCGGCGGTGTGAACTCCCCGGTGCGCGCCTTCCGCGCGGTGGGCGGCACCCCCCGTTTCATGGTGTCCGGCAGCGGCCCGTACCTCACCGACGCCGACGGGCGCGAGTACGTGGACCTGGTGTGCTCCTGGGGTCCGATGATCCTCGGGCACGCCCACCCCGAGGTGATCGCCGCCGTCCAGGACGCGGCCGCCCGCGGCACGTCCTTCGGCACGCCCGCCGAGGGCGAGGTCGCGCTGGCCGAGGCGATGGTCGAGCGGGTCGCCCCGCTGGAGCAGGTGCGCCTGGTCTCCAGCGGCACCGAGGCGACCATGTCCGCGATCCGGCTGGCCCGCGGCTTCACGCGGCGCACCAAGGTGGTCAAGTTCGCCGGCTGCTACCACGGCCACGTCGACTCCCTGCTCGCCGCGGCCGGCAGCGGAGTGGCGACCTTCGCGCTGCCGGACACGCCGGGCGTCACCGGCGCCCAGGCGAGCGACACCATCGTCCTGCCGTACAACGACCTCGACGCCGTGCACGCCGCCTTCGCCGCCCACCCCGGTGAGATCGCCTGCGTGATCACCGAGGCGTCACCGGGCAACATGGGCGTCGTACCGCCGCTGCCCGGGTTCAACCAGGGACTGAAGGACGCCTGCGCGGCGAACGGCGCGCTCTTCGTCTCCGACGAGGTCATGACCGGCTTCCGGACCAGCCGCGCCGGATGGTTCGGCGTCGAGGGCGTCGTCCCCGACCTGATGACCTTCGGCAAGGTGATGGGCGGTGGGTTCCCGGCCGCCGCGTTCGGCGGCCGCGCCGACATCATGGCGCACCTCGCCCCGGCCGGTCCCGTCTACCAGGCCGGCACCCTCTCCGGGAACCCGGTCGCCACGGCCGCCGGCCTCGCCCAGCTCCGGCTGCTCGACGAGGCGGCGTACCGCACCGTCAACGCGGTCTCGACGCAGGTCCAGGCCCTGGTCACCGACGCCCTGACCAAGGAGGGCGTCGCGCACACGCTGCAGACCGCGTCCAACATGTTCTCCGTCTTCTTCACCGACCGGCCGGTGCGGAACTACGAGGACGCCAAGGCGCAGCAGTCGTTCCGCTACACCGCCTTCTTCCAGACGATGCTGGCGCACGGCGTCTACCTGCCGCCGTCCTCCTTCGAGTCCTGGTTCGTGTCGACCACCCACGACGAGCGGGCCGTCCAGCGGATCGCCGACGCCCTTCCGGCGGCGGCCCGCGCGGCGGCGGAGGCGACGGCATGAGCGAGCAGCGCGACGACGACCTGACCGTCGTCCACCTGATGCGCCACGGCGAGGTGGACAACCCCACCGGCGTCCTCTACGGCCGCCTGCCCGGCTACCACCTCTCCGACCTGGGCCGCCGCATGGCCGACCGGGTCGCCGAGCACCTCGCCCCGCGCGATGTGACGTACGTCGTCGCCTCCCCGCTGGAGCGGGCGCAGGAGACGGCCACGCCGATCGCCAAGGCGCACGGGCTCGACCTCGGCACCGACGAGCGGCTCATCGAGGCGGGCAACGTCTTCCAGGGCAAGACCTTCGGCATCGGCGACGGCGCGCTGCGCCGCCCCGCCAACTGGAAGCACGTGGTCAACCCGTTCCGGCCGTCCTGGGGTGAGCCGTACGTCGACCAGGTCGTACGGATGATGGGCGCGCTGAACGCGGCCAAGGACCGGGCGCGGGGCCACGAGGCGGTCGTGGTCAGCCACCAGCTCCCGATCTGGATCGTGCGCTCGTACGTCGAGCGGCGCCGGCTCTGGCACGACCCGCGCCGGCGGCAGTGCACGCTGGCGTCCCTGACGACGTTCACCTACAAAGGTGACCGGATCGTCTCCGTCGGCTACTCCGAGCCGGCCCGCGACCTCGTCCCGGCCCACCTCCTCGCGGGCGCCAGGCCGGTGAAGGGGAAGGGCAAGGCGTTCGGAGCCTGACCCGGCCGACCTGCGCCCTAGGGGTTCATGACCTGCGCCGTGGGATTCATGACCTTCGTCACGGAATCCGCACGTATTTCCGGAACCCGCCCGTTCGTCGCGTCCTCTGACTGGATGACCACCAGCAGAACGCGACGAACGGGGACGCGATGCGCATTCACCCCCGCAGCACCCATAGCTCTCAAAGCGCCCGAAGCTCTCCTAGCACCCAAAGCTCTCATGGCTCTGAATCCGGCCGCAGTGCCGCTCCTGATGACCGCACCGCCCCCGGTGCACCGACCCGCCGCGGGGTGCTCGGGCTCGGTGCCGGGGCCGCGGCCGCCGTCGGGCTGGCGGGCTGCGGCCCCTCTCCCTCGGGCGGCTCGCGGCACGCCGAAGGCGCCGGCGCGCAGCCTTCCGCCTCCAGCAGCCCCGCGACCGTCCGGCCGCTCGGCGACGGATCGACGGAGTTCACCGGCGGGCAGCCGCACCAGCCGCGGGCGCCGCGGCCGCTGGAGCCCGGCGAGGCCCCGCCGCAGTTCGTCGTCTTCTCCTGGGACGGGGCCGGCGAGGTCGGCAACGGGCTCTTCCCGCGCTTCCTCGACCTCGCCGAGGAGCACGGCGCGCACATGACGTTCTTCCTCTCCGGCCTGTACCTGCTGCCGGAGTCGAAGAAGCGGCTCTACGACCCGCCGAACAACCTGCGCGGCGCCTCCGACATCGGCTACCTCACCGACGGCCACATCAGGGAGACGCTGACGAACGTCCGCCGGGCCTGGCTCGACGGGCACGAGATCGGCACCCACTTCAACGGCCACTTCTGCGCCGGCTCCGGTTCCGTCGCCCACTGGACCCCCGCGCAGTGGCGCAGCGAGATCGACCAGGCGAAGAAGTTCGTGACCCGGTGGCGGACCCACACCGGCTGGACCGACCTGCCCGCCCTGCCCTTCGACTACGACAAGGAACTCGTCGGCGGGCGCACGCCCTGCCTGCTCGGCCAGGAGAACCTGCTGCCCGCCGCCCGTGAACTGGGCTGGCGCTACGACGCCTCCTCGCCCGGCGGCCTCCAGGTGTGGCCGGTGAAGCGGAACGGGATCTGGGACCTGCCGTTGCAGCAGATACCTTTCCCCGGCCACTCCTTCGAGGTCCTGTCGATGGACTACAACATCCTCGCCAACCAGTCGGTCAACTCGACCAAGGCGCCCGCCCACCGCTACCCGGGCTGGCGCGAGCAGGCCGGCCAGGCGTACATATCCGGCTTCCGGCGGGCCTACGAGACGAACCGGGCGCCGTTCTTCATCGGCAACCACTTCGAGGAGTGGAACGGCGGCATCTACATGGACGCCGTCGAGACCGCCCTGAAACACATCGCCCGGGAGCGGGACAAGGGCGGCGACATCCGGATGGTCTCCTTCCGGCAGTTCGCCGACTGGCTGGACGTCCAGCGGCCCGAGACGCTCGCCCGGATGCGCACCCTGGACGTCGGCACCGCGCCGGCCGGCGGCTGGAGCGCCTTCCTCGGAGAGCCGCGGGGCTCGGCGGCGGGGTCCTCGCCGGCCTCCTCGACCACCTCCTCGGCCACCTCTTCGCCCACCTCCTCGGCCACCTCTTCGCCCACCTCCTCGACCGCCGCCGCGGACGCTGTCTGAAATGCGGGTTCCCGCCCGGAAGGGGGGTGCGCAAGATCCTCGGAACGGACATGCGAAACTTTTCACATGAGTGCCGCCAGCCGCGCCCCCCTGTGCTCGAACCGCGCCACCACCCGCGTCCGCAGCCGCGCCGCCCTGACCATAGGGGCCGTCGCGTGCGCGCTGCTCGTGTCCGCTTGCGGCTCCGGAGGGACTTCGGGCGGCGGCGGCAACACGAACTACATCACCGGCTCCGACGGTGTCGCCACCGTCGACAAGGGTGACCGCGCGGACATCCCCGAGCTGTCCGGCAAGACCGTCGACGGCAAGCAGCTCGACGTAGCCGACTACAAGGGCAAGGTCGTCGTCCTCAACGTCTGGGGCTCCTGGTGCCCGCCCTGCCGGGCCGAGGCCAAGAACTTCGAGAAGGTCTACCAGGACATCAAGGACGAGGACGTCCAGTTCGTCGGCATCAACACCCGCGACGCCTCGACGGGACCGGCCAGGAACTTCGAGAAGGAGTTCGCGATCAGCTACCCGAGCCTGTACGACCCCACGGGCAAGCTGATGCTCCGCTTCGAGAAGGGCACGCTCAACCCGCAGGCCATCCCCTCCACCCTCGTCATCGACCGGGAGGGGAAGATCGCCGCGCGCACGCTCCAGGCACTCAGCGAGGAGAAGCTGCGCAAGATGGTCGCCCCCGTCCTCGCGGAGAAGTGACGTGAGCGCAGTCTCCACGCTCGCCGCGGACCCGGGCGAGACCGTACGCAGCGGCGCCCTGCTGCTCGCCCTGCCGATCGCCCTGCTCGGCGGCCTCGTCTCCTTCTTCTCGCCCTGCGTCCTGCCCCTCGTCCCCGGCTACCTGTCCTACGTGACCGGCGTCACGGGTACCGACCTGGCCGAGGCCCGGCGCGGCCGGATGGCGGCCGGGGCCTCCCTGTTCGTCCTGGGCTTCACCGTCGTGTTCGTCTCCGGCGGGGCGCTGTTCGGCTTCTTCGGCCAGACGCTCCAGGAGGAGCGCGACGTCCTGACCAAGGTGCTGGGCGTCCTCATGGTCGTCCTGGGCGTCTTCTTCATGGGCCTGATGCCGTGGCTGAACCAGCGGGAGTACCGCTTCCACCGGCGGCCCACGACCGGGCTGATCGGCGCCCCGCTGCTCGGCGCCCTCTTCGGCATCGGCTGGACACCCTGCATCGGCCCGACCCTCGCCTCGGTCCTCGCGCTCTCCTCCGACCAGGCCAGCGCGGAGCGCGGCGCCATACTCACCGTCGCCTACTGCCTCGGCCTAGGCGTGCCCTTCGTGCTCGCCGCGATCGCCTTCCGCAAGGCGCTGGGCGCTTTCGGCTGGGTCAAGCGCCACTACGTCTGGGTGATGCGCATCGGCGGCGTCATGATGATCGCGACCGGGCTGCTGCTGCTGACCGGCGCGTGGGACAGCATCGTGCAGCAGACACAGACCTGGTCCAACGGCTTCACGGTAGGGATCTGACGCGATGAGCCTGACTTCGAAGACCGGGCGGCCCGGCGACACGCCGACAACCGGTGCCGGTTCCGGCTCCGGCTCCGGTTCGGATACCGGAACCGGTGACGAGCAGGAACTGGGCGCCGCCGGCTCGCAGCTCTCCACCGCGCCGAAGGAGGAGCCGGCGCACCTGCCCGCCATGGGCGTGCTCGGCTGGTTCCGCTGGTTCTGGCGCCAGCTCACCTCGATGCGGGTCGCGCTGCTGCTGCTCCTGCTGCTGTCGCTGGGCGCCATCCCCGGTTCGCTGATCCCGCAGACGGGCGTCGACGCCACCAAGGTCGAGCAGTTCCGCAAGGACCACGACCTGCTCGCCCCGGTCTACGACAAGCTGGGCCTCTTCCACGTCTACAGCTCGGTGTGGTTCTCGGCGATCTACATCCTGCTCTTCGTCTCCCTCATCGGCTGCATCGTCCCGCGCACCTGGCAGTTCGTCGGCCAGATGCGCGGCCGCCCGCCGGGCGCGCCCCGCCGGCTGACCCGGCTGCCCGCCTACACCACCTGGCGGACCGAGGCCGAGCCCGAGCAGATCCGCGAGGCCGCGCTCACGCTGCTGAAGAAGCGCCGCTTCCGCGCCCACCTGACCGGTGACGCCGTCGCCGCCGAGAAGGGCTATCTGCGGGAGGCCGGCAACCTCGCCTTCCACATCGCGCTGATCGTGATGCTGACCGCCTTCGCCTGGGGCCAGCTCTTCAAGTACGAGGGCAACAAGCTGGTCCTGGAGGGCGACGGCTTCTCCAACACGCTCACCCAGTACGACGACTTCAAGTCCGGCAACCTCTTCGACCAGGACGACCTCGCCCCCTTCAGCTTCGAATTGAAGGACTTCAGGGGCACCTACGAGCCGACCGGACCCAACCGCGGCACCCCCCGGACCTACGAGGCGCACCTCACGTACAGCGAGGGCGCCTACGGCGGCGAGAAGAAGACCACGGTCAAGGTCAACGAGCCGCTGGAGATCGACGGCTCCAAGGTGTACCTGGTCAGCCACGGCTACGCGCCGATCGTCACCGTCAGGGACGCCGACGGCAAGGTGGTCATGGACAAGGAGGCCGTGGCGCTGCTGCCGCTCGACTCCAACGTGACCTCCTCCGGCGCCATCAAGGTCATGGACGGCTACCGCAACGCCGAGGGGGAGAAGGAGCAGCTCGGCTTCAACGCCTTCTTCCTGCCGTCCTACGGCGGCAAGGGCGCCACGATGCTCTCCACCTTCCCGGGGCTGCTCAACCCGATGCTCGCCCTCTCCGCCTACCACGGCGACCTCGGTGTCGACTCGGGCATCCCGCAGAGCGTCTACCAGCTCGACGACAAGAACCTGAAGGAGTTCAAGGACTCCGCGGGCGACCTGTACAAGAAGCAGCTCAAGGTCGGCCAGACCATGACGCTCCCGGGCGGCAACGGCTCGGTCACCTTCGACGGCATCCAGGAGTGGGCCGGCTTCCAGGTCACCGCCCAGCCCGCCAGCGGCTGGGCGCTCGGCGGCGCGATCGCCGCCATCTTCGGCCTGGCCGGCTCCCTGTTCATCCAGCGCCGCCGGGTGTGGGTGCGGGCGGTGCGGGGCGCCGACGGCGTCACGGTCGTGGAGATGGCCGGCCTCGGCCGCAGCGAGTCCGCCAAGGTCCCCGAGGAACTCGGCGATCTCGCCGCGATCCTGTACGAGCAGGCACCCGGGTACGCGCCCGCGGCGCCCGACCCGTCCGACACCCCCGAGTCCACCGCCGTATCCGCCGTATCCGCCGTATCCGCCGTACCCGCCGAGTCCACCGCCGTACCTGCCGAGAGGGACGAGAAGAAGTGACTCTCGCCGACGCGACCCAACTGGCCGCCGCGACCAACGAGAACCTCGCGAACACCAGCAACACGCTGATCTACTGCGCGATGACGGTCTACACCCTCGCCTTCCTCGCCTACATCGCCGAGTGGATCCTCGGCGGGCGCAGCAAGGTGGGCCGTACCGCCGCCGCGCTCACCTCCGAGGGCGCCGCCAAGGCCGGCCCGGCCGTCACCGTGAACAAGGCCGGCGGCACCGCCGTACTGGAGCGGCCGAAGGTCGTCGTGCGCGCGGCGGCCGGCTCCCGTGACGTGCCCGACGGGCCCGGCGCGCACGGCGGGACCGAGAAGGGCGACCTCTACGGGCGGATCGCCATCTCGCTCACCGTGCTCGCCTTCCTCATCGAATGCGGCGGTGTGCTCGCGCGCGCGCTCTCGGTGCAGCGGGCGCCGTGGGGCAACATGTACGAGTTCAGCATCACCTTCTCCACGGTCGCCGTGGGCGTGTACCTGGTGCTGATGGCGCTGAAGAAGAACATCCGCTGGCTCGGACTGCCGCTGATCATCACGGTCCTGCTCGATCTCGGTCTCGCCGTCACCGTCCTGTACACCGCCAGCGACCAGTTGGTCCCCGCCCTCCACTCGTACTGGCTCTACATCCACGTCTCCACGGCGATCCTGTGCGGCGCGGTCTTCTACGTCGGCGCGGTCACCACGCTCCTGTACCTGTTCAAGGACTCGTACGAGAACAAGCTCGCCTCCGGCGGCACCCCCGGCCGGTTCGCCGACTCCGTCCTGGACCGGATGCCCGCCGCGTCCTCCCTGGACAAGTTCGCCTACCGGGTGAACGCCGCCGTCTTCCCGCTGTGGACGTTCACGATCATCGCGGGCGCGATCTGGGCGGGCGACGCGTGGGGCCGTTACTGGGGCTGGGACCCCAAGGAGGTCTGGTCCTTCATCACCTGGGTCGCCTACGCCTGCTACCTGCACGCCCGCGCCACCGCGGGCTGGAAGGGCCGCAAGGCCGCCTATCTGGCCCTGATCGCCTTCGGCTGCTGGCTGTTCAACTACTACGGCGTCAACATCTTCGTCTCCGGCAAGCACTCCTACGCGGGCGTGTAGCCGAGCCGGTTCTGCTTCCGCCATCGTTCTCCGCCCCGAAGGCCGGTTGTCGTGACTCCCGTCATGGAAACCGGCCTTCGTCGCAGTCAGGCGCCCCTGCCGCGGTCTCACTTACTTGGGTGAACATCAGCGGCCGGGCTTGAACCCGGACCCCTCAACTCCCCTACGCTCGGCGCAATCCGACCGCAGACACGCGTCCGCCCCGCCACCGTCGCGGGCCCGGCCGCACCGCCGCCGGTCGTCCGTCCAGTGAAGGAACCTCATGGTCAGCCCGCCTCACGAGGCGATGCACCGCATCTTCCAGCACGACCCGGGTCTGTTCAGCCGGGTCTCGCGCTACCTCGGTGTGGACATCCCCGCACCCGTCAGCGCGACGGCCCTGCCGACCGACCTCACCGAGACCAGCCCCGTCGAACGCCGGGTGGACACCCTCCTGCGCTTCGAGACGGCCGAGCAGGGCCCCAGGGCTTGGGCAACCGCCCGGCCAAGCACCCCTGGAGGAACCTGGTGGCCGTGGACCTCTCCTTCTACAAGTCCTACATCTCCGACGAGCTGCGCGCTCAAAGCCGGGCCGAGGACGTCCTCCTCGTTCTGGAGCAGCGCGGTCTCGCCGTCTCCGACGAGGTCCGCGGGCGGGTCACCGAATGCGCCGACCCCGACCTCCTCCGCCAGTGGCTCACCCGTGCCGTCACCGTGCCGGAGGCCGAGGCGATCTTCGGTGACGGCTGATCCGGGAGCGGTCAGGACGGGTCCGCGCTGACGGACCGCCAGATCCGGTCGGGGAGGACCCGGACCGCCTCGTCGAGGTCGACGTCGTGGATGCCGGCCAGCCAGCGCCGGGCGAGGGCGACGACCGGGCCCAGGACCAGGGTCTCCAGCAGGGGCTGCGGGAGCGCGGCGAGTTCGCCCGCCTCGACGCGGGGCCGCGCCCACAGCGCGAGCGCCGACACCGAGGGGGCCTGCGTCTCCCGTACCTCCTCGCCCTTGGCCGGCATGCGGGCGTCGGCGTGCGGGGAGTGGATGAGCAGCGCGGCGCCCGGGTGGACCCGGACGAAGTCCAGGTACGCCTCGACCACCGCCCGGATTCCCGCGCGGGCGGTGTCCGCGGACATCAGCGCGGTGACCAACTGCTCCAGCAGCCGGCGCGTCCAGCGTTCCGTGAGGGCGACGAGCAGGCCGTCCAGGCTGCCGAAGTGGTGGTAGAGGCTGCCCAGGCTGACCCCGCTGGTGCGGGTGACGGCGCTGACGGTGACGCCCTGTTCGCCCGACTCGGCGTAGAGGCTGAGCGCCGCGTCGAGGAGGAGGTCGGCGGTGGCCTCGCCGCGCTGCTGCTTGGGGCTCATCGGCGGCTTTCCTCCGGTGTCGTGCGGTGGGCGTCAGCGTAGAACACGGCCTGGGAGGCCGGTACTAGAACCCACTTCTAGAAAGTCCTTCCCATGTGGCGGGCGTTGCTTCAGACTGGTGGGCGGTCGGGCCCGTGGGTGTCGTGCGGTCGGGGGGAGCGTGCGGCCTCGGGCCCGGCTGTTCGCTGCGCGCGGTGCGCCGAACGCCGCGGGTCAGATGGGTTGGGCGTTCGGGTGGTCGCTCGGCCTCCGTGCTGGGCGGGCGTTCACCTCGGCCGCTCGCCGGGCGGACGGCTCGTCGCCGTGAAGGTGGTCCACGCCGAACTGCTGCGCGGGCCGGAGTTCCGCGACCGGTCGCGCCCGGCAGGGACCCGGGCCGCCGCCGCTCCGGCGCCCCTCACTCGCCCTTGGGCTCCTCGCCCCGGTCCTTCTCCCCGTCCCGCTCCCGGTCCGTCTCCCGGCGCTTCTCGCCGTCCTTCGCCCGGTCCGCCCGCCCGTCCTTCTCCTCGCCCAGTGACTTGAGGAAGTCGGGGTTGTCGTCGGGGGCGACCCACCCGCCCCGGCTCCGGGGACGCCCCGGGGCGCCGGCCGGCTGCCGCTTCTTGCCCGCGATGAGCCACGAGAGGGAGCCGACCAGGGGGAAGAGGAGGACGAGGATCGCCCACAGCGGCTTCGGGATGTGCCGGACGTCCTCGTCCCTCGTGCTGATGCAGTCGATGAACGCGTAGACGCTCAGAGCCAGCGGCACGAGGAACATCAGCACCCGCAGCATTGGGGCCTCTCCAGCGAAAGCGGTGGGCGGTACCGGGCCAGCGTAGCCGCTCGGGGATACTGGACCCCATGGCTTACGACGATCTTCGCTCCCTGCTCAGGGCACTGGAACGCGAGGGCGACCTCAAGCGTGTCAAGGCCGAGGTCGACCCGTACCTGGAGGTCGGGGAGATCGTCGACCGGGTGAACAAGGCCGGCGGCCCCGCCCTGCTCTTCGAGAACGTCAAGGGCTCCGACCTGCCCCTGGCGATGAACGTCTTCGGCACCGACCGCCGCCTGCTCAAGGCGCTCGGCCTGAAGTCGTACGGCGACATCTCCGACAAGATCGGCGGACTGCTGCGGCCCGAACTGCCGCAGGGGTTCGTCGGCATCCGCGAGGCGTTCGGCAAGCTCGGCGCGATGACGCACCTGCCGCCGAAAAAGGTCAAGGAGGCACCGGTCCAGGAGACCGTGCTCACCGGCGACGACGTGGACCTCGACCGGCTGCCCGCCCTCTTCACCTGGCCCAAGGACGGCGGCTCCTTCTTCAACCTGGGGCTCACCCACACCAAGGACCCGGAGACGGGCGTGCGCAACCTGGGCCTGTACCGCCTCCAGCGCCACGACAAGCGCACCATCGGCATGCACTGGCAGATCCACAAGGACAGCCGGAACCACTACCAGGTGGCGGCCAGGAGGGGCGAGCGGCTGCCGGTCGCGATCGCCTTCGGCTGCCCGCCGGCCGTGACGTACGCCTCCACCGCCCCGCTCCCCGGTGACATCGACGAGTACCTCTTCGCCGGCTTCCTGCAAGGCAGGCGGATCGAGATGGTCGACTGCAAGACCGTGCCGCTCCAGGTCCCGGCGCACGCCGAGGTCGTACTGGAAGGCTGGCTGGAGCCCGGCGAGACGCTGCCCGAGGGGCCGTTCGGCGACCACACCGGTTTCTACACGCCGCAGGAGCCGTTCCCGGCGCTGACCATCGACTGCGTGACCACGCGCAGGCGCCCGCTGCTCCAGTCGATCGTGGTCGGACGCCCGCCGACCGAGGACGGGCCGCTGGGACGGGCGACGGAGCGGTTCTTCCTGCCACTGCTGAAGATCATCGTGCCGGACATCGTGGACTACCACCTCCCGGAGGCGGGCGGCTTCCACAACTGTGCGATCGTGTCGATCGACAAGAAGTACCCCAAACACGCCCAGAAGGTGATGCACGCCATCTGGGGTGCGCACATGATGTCCCTCACCAAGCTGATCGTGGTGGTCGACTCCGACTGCGACGTCCACGACCTGCACGAGGTCGCCTGGCGCGCGCTCGGCAACACCGACTACGCCCGCGACCTCACCGTCGCCGAAGGCCCGGTCGACCACCTCGACCACGCCTCCTACCAGCAGTTCTGGGGCGGCAAGGCGGGCATCGACGCGACGAGGAAGCTTCCCGAGGAGGGGTACACCCGGGACGGGGGCTGGCCGGACATGGTGCTGTCCGACCCCGAGACGGCGGCGACGGTCGACCGCCGCTGGAAGGAGTACGGACTGTGACGTCGGCTTCCGCCGCGCTACCGCGGCAGCCGGGGCGCACCAAGGCGTTCCTGCGCCTGGTGATGATCGAACACTCGGTCTTCGCGCTGCCCTTCGCCTACATCGCCGCCCTCACGGCGATGTACGAGCTGGACGGGAACATCCACTGGGGCCGGCTGCTCCTGGTGACCGTCTGCATGGTCGGCCTGCGCACCTTCGCGATGGCCGTCAACCGGATCATCGACCGGGAGATCGACGCCCGGAACCCGCGCACCGCCCACCGCGAGCTGGTGACCGGCGCGATGTCGGTCAGGCACGCCTGGGTGGGCGCGCTCGTCGCCGTCGTCGTCTTCCTCGGGTCGGCGGCGCTGCTCAACCCGCTCTGCCTCGCCCTCGCGCCCGTCGCCGTGATCCCGATGGTGGTGTACCCGTACGGCAAGCGGTTCACCAACTTCCCGCAGGCCATCCTCGCTCTCGCGCAGGCCATGGGGCCGATCGGCGGCTGGCTCGCCATCACCGGCGAGTGGTCCTGGGACGCGGTCGTGCTCGGCCTCGCGGTGGGCATCTGGATCGGCGGCTTCGACCTGATCTACGCCTGCCAGGACGTGGAGACCGACCGCGAGGTCGGCGTCCGCTCGGTTCCGGCGCGCTTCGGCATCCCGGCCGCGATCTGGGGCGCCCGCGCCTGCCACGCGGTGACGACGGCCCTCTTCGTCTGGTACGCCCTCGCCACCGGCGCCGGTGCCTTCTTCTGGCTCGGCCTGGTGATCGTCGCGGGCGCGTTCGGCTACGAGCACACCCTCGTCCGCCCGCACGACCTGACCCGCCTCAACAGGGCGTTCTTCAGCGTCAACGGCTTCATCGGCATCGCCCTGTTCGGGTGCGCGCTGCTGGACCTGCTGGTCCGGGGGCTGACCGTCTGATCACCGGGCGGCCCGGGGACCGCCCGCACGTCCGGCGCATCGCCCCGGTGGACCCCGAGGCCGCCGACCGGTCCTGAGCACCCGGCCGTTCCCCGGTACGCTCAAGACGTGAACGCAGGAAAAACGCAGCGCACGCCTTGGATCGTGGGGGTGTCCGGAGCCTCCGGTACGCCGTACGCCGCCGCCGTGCTGCGTGCCCTGCTCGCCGCCGGTGAGAGCGTCGACCTGGTGGTCAGCAGGGCCTCGCGGCTCACCCTGCTGGACGAGACCGGCATCGCCTTCCGGGACGCGCACTACCGGGACGACCTGCGGGAATGGCTGACCCGCGGCGCCGACGGCAAGCCGGACACCTTCGACGTCGACCTCGACGGCGTACGGCACTGGAGCGCGGGCGACCTCGCGGCGGGGCCGTCCTCGGGGTCGTACCGCGCCAAGGGGATGCTGATCGTGCCCGCGTCCACGGCGTGTGTCGCGGGGGTCGCGCTCGGGCTGTCGAAGGACCTGTTGCAGCGGGCGGCGAGCGTCACCCTCAAAGAGCGGCGCCCGCTGGTCGTGGCCGTCCGGGAGACCCCGCTGGACGGTGTGGTCCTGCGGCACCTGGTGGCGCTGGACGACGCGGGCGCCCGCGTGGTGCCCGCCTCGCCGGCCTTCTACGCGGGGGCGACGCACCTCCAGGACCTGGTGGACTTCGTCGCCGGACGCGTCCTGGACGCGGTGGGCGTCGAGCACCGGCTCTACCGCCGCTGGCGCGGCGATCTCGGCGGGGCGCGTACCGACTGACGCCCCAGCCCCCCCGTACGCCCTTGTGGGCACACGCGACACCCACCCCCCACACTCCGGATCTCAGACCTCATTCATCGGAAGGCTTCGATCGCATGGACGCGGTGGACAGGCAGCTCATCCAGGCTCTGCGGGAGAACGGCCGGGCCTCGTACGCGGAGCTGGGACGCCTCGTCGGCCTGTCGGGACCCAGTGTCACCGACCGCATCAACCGGCTGGAGGCGGCCGGCGTCATCACCGGCTACCGGGCCACGGTGGACTCCGCCTCGCTCGGCCTCGGCGTCATCGCGCTGATCGGCATCTCGCTCTCGGACGCCGCCGACCACGAGGACGTCGCCCAGCGGCTGAAGGAACAGCAGGAGATCGAGGACTGCTGGTTCATCGCCGGCGACGACTCCTACATGCTCAAGGTGCGCGCCACCGACGTGGACGGCCTGGAGCGGATCATCCGCCGGCTCTCCGGCACCAAGGGCGTCTCCCGCACCCGTACCACGATCGTGCTCTCCACCAAGTGGGAGAACCGGGTCGGGCAGCTCCCCGAGGAAGTGGCGTAGGGCGGAGAAGTGGCCCAGGCCGGAGGGTCCGGCCTCCCCGGGCGCGGGGGGCCGGCCCTGCCGGGCGTACGGTTCAGGGGACCGACACGGAAAGAGGTATCGCATGGACGCCGGGCTCAAGCGCGAGCTGGAGGAGAAGGTCCACGCCGGTGAGCGGCTGACCCGCGAGGACGGCATCGCGCTGTACGAGTCGGACGATCTCGCCTGGCTCGGCGGCCTCGCGCACGAGGTGCGGACGCGGAAGAACGGCGACGTCGTCCACTTCAACGTCAACCGCCACCTCAACATGACCAACGTGTGCACCGCGTCCTGCGCGTACTGCTCCTTCCAGCGCAAGCCGGGGGAGAAGGACGCGTACACGATGCGGATCGAGGAGGCGGTCAAGCTCGCCAAGGCGATGGAGGGCGAGAACCTCACCGAGCTGCACATCGTCAACGGGCTGCACCCGAACCTGCCCTGGCGCTACTACCCGCGTTCGCTCAGGGAGCTGAAGGCCGCCCTGCCGGAGGTGTCGCTCAAGGCGTTCACGGCCACCGAGATCCACCACTTCGAGACGATCTCCGGGATGAGCGCGAGCGACATCCTCGACGAGCTGATCGACGCGGGCCTGGAGTCCCTCACCGGCGGCGGCGCCGAGATCTTCGACTGGGAGGTCCGGCAGCACATCGTGGACCACCGCACCCACTGGGAGGACTGGTCCCGCATCCACCGGCTGGCGCACGAGAAGGGGCTCAAGACCCCGTGCACCATGCTGTACGGGCACATCGAGGAGCCCCGCCACCGGGTGGACCACGTGCTGCGCCTGCGCGAACTCCAGGACGAGACGGGTGGCTTCCAGGTCTTCATCCCGCTGCGCTACCAGCACGACTTCGTGGACATGAAGGACGGCAAGGTCCGCAACCGGCTCCAGGCCCGGACCCAGATGGCGACCGGCGCCGAGGCGCTGAAGACCTTCGCGGTCTCCCGGCTGCTCTTCGACAACGTGCCGCACGTCAAGGTGTTCTGGGTCATGCACGGCGTGCAGACCGCCCAGCTCGCCCTCCAGCACGGCGCCGACGACATGGACGGCTCGGTGGTCGAGTACAAGATCACGCACGACGCCGACAACTACGGCACGCCGAACAAGCTGACCCGCGACGACCTGCTGGACCTGATCCGCGACGCCGGGTTCCGGCCGGTGGAGCGGAACACCCGCTACGAGATCATCCGCGAGTTCGACGGCCCGGACCCGCTGCGCCGGGAGTCGCCGCAGCCGATGCGGGTGTGACCCACGGGACGTCCGTACCGGGGCGACGAGGGTGACCCCGCCAAGGTGTAAGGGCTAGGCTACTTCCGTGCCTCTTACCTTCACCCTCGACCCGGCCGTGGACCCTGCCCTGCGCGACGGGGTCCTCGACCTGTGGGCCGACGTCAGCAACGCGGGCGGCTCGGTCGGCTTCGTCCCCCCGGTGACCCGCGAGGAGATACGCCCGGCACTGGTCAAGCACCTCGTGGCCATGGCCGAGGGCCGCACCCGGCTCCTCGTCGGGCACGACGAGGCGGGCCGGGTGGCCGCCACCGCCTTCCTCGCCCTGAACACCCACCGCCTGATGGGCCACTGGCTGTGGCTGTACACGGTGATGGTGCACCCCCGCCTCCAGGGCCGGGGATACGGCCGGGACCTGATGGCCGCCGCCGCGGCCGCGGCCCGCTCCCTCGACGGCATCGAGGCGATCCGCCTGACCTGCCGCGGCGGCCTCGGCCTGGAGCGGTTCTACGCCTCCTGCGGCTACAAGGAGGTCGGCCGGGTCCCCGACGCGATCCGCGTCGCCCCGGGCGACGACCGCGACGACGTGATCATGCTGCTCCCGCTGTCCTGAGCCCCGTACCCCCGCGCACCCCCCTTCGGTGGCGGTGGCCGGGCGTGCTTCACTGGACGGTGCCTCTTTGTGCCAGAAACGGAAGAGTGGATTGAGATGCTCCGTTACACGCTCATGCGGCTCGGGATCTTCGTGGCCTGCCTCGTGGTCGTCTGGGGCCTCGTCTACGCCGGGCTCTTCCCGAGCGCCCTCGGCGACTCCAACGGCATGTGGATCGTCCTGCTCGCCCTGGTGATCTCGGCCCCCATCAGCTTCGTCGCGCTGCGCAAGGAGCGCGACCGGGCCTCCGTGCAGGTCGTGCACAGGGTGGACCGGATGAAGGCCAACCTGGACGCCAACCGCAGCCAGGAGGACGCCGAGGACGACGCCGCCGCCCGGACGCCGGCGCGGGGCCAGACCTCGTAACCTCCGTCACGCGCGCAAAGCGCCCCGGTCTCCCTGGTTCTCCGAACCCATGGGAGACCGGGGCGCTTTGTGTTGTGCGGGAGGAAGCGGTCCCCGACCTCTCAAAGTCAGGCTATGGGCCTCTCAAAGCATTGGTGTTAAAGTCGTCCGCATGAAGTCAGCAGCCGCACCCCAGATGTCCCCGAGCGTCGCGCTCGTGGCGCGGCTGCACGTGGACCTCCGCCGGTGCGCGTCCGCCAACTGTCGCCCCTGACCGTCCCCGCTTCCCGCACCCCCGTCACGTCGGCCTCGCGCGCCCCGTCCCCCTTCGGAGCATGTCCGTGTCCTCACCCCTGAAGTCCTTCAAGGTGCCCTTCTGGGCCCAGATAATCGCCGGCCTCGTGCTGGGCGTCCTGCTGGGCTGGCTCGCCCGCGACCAGGACATCTCCTGGCTGGTCACCACCCTGGAGAAGATCGGCGGCATCTTCATCGGGCTGCTGAAGCTGGCCGTCGCCCCGCTCGTCTTCTTCGCGATCCTGGTCTCGATCACCAACCTCAGGAAGGTCAACAACGCGGCCCGCCTGGCCTCCCGCACCCTCCTGTGGTTCATGATCACCTCGCTGATCGCGGTCGCCATCGGTCTCGCCATCGGCCTGCTCACCAACCCCGGCTCCGGCACCGGCCTCACGCCCAAGGACGGCGCGAAGCCCGACCACACCGGTTCCTGGCTCGACTTCCTCACCGGCATCGTGCCCACCGACGTGATCACGCCGTTCACCGAGCTGAACGTGCTCCAGATCGTCTTCATGGCCGCCGTCGCCGGTATCGCCGCGCTCCAGCTCGGCGAGAAGGCCCAGCCGATCCTCACCCTGAGCGAGTCCGTCCTCGAACTCCTCCAGAAGGCCCTGTGGTGGGTCATCCGCCTGGCCCCGCTCGGCACCGTCGGCCTGATCGGCTACGCCATCGCCACCTACGGCTGGGACCTGATCGGCAAGTACGCCACCTTCACCGCCGACATCTACGTCGGCTGCGCGATCGTGCTCTTCGGGGTCTACCCGGCGCTGCTGGCCGGCGTCGCCAAGGTCAACCCGCTGCAGTTCTTCAAGGGCGCCTGGCCCGCGATCCAGCTCGCCTTCGTCTCCCGCTCGTCGGTGGGCACCATGCCGCTCACCCAGAAGGTCACCGAGCGCCTCGGCGTCCCCAAGGAGTACGCCTCCTTCGCCGTGCCGTTCGGCGCGACCACCAAGATGGACGGCTGCGCCGCGATCTACCCGGCGATCGCCGCGATCTTCGTCGCGCAGATCTTCGACATCCAGTTGGGCATCGGCGACTACCTGCTGATCGCGTTCGTCTCGGTGGTCGGCTCGGCCGCGACGGCCGGCCTCACCGGCGCCACCGTCATGCTGACCCTGACGCTGTCCACGCTGGGCCTGCCGATGGAGGGCGTCGGCCTGCTCCTCGCGATCGACCCGATCCTGGACATGATGCGGACCGCCACGAACGTGGCCGGCCAGGCGCTCGTCCCGGTCCTGGTCTCCGCCCGCGAGGGCCTGCTCGACCACAAGGCGTACAACGAGGCGCACAGCTCGCCGCTGGACGAGATCGAGTCCGAGCGCGCCCCCGAGCCGCAGGACAGGGAGCCGGTGGGCGCCGCCGTCTGACCCCGCCCCGCGACCGGCCCGGCCGGTCGCGCCCAGGACCGCCGGCCCCGCGTGGATCGTGTTTCCGCGCGGGGCCTCGCCGTGCCCGCCGCGGCCGGAGGACCGTACGCTGAAGCGTATGGGTGTCGGGAGAACGAAGCGGATGCCGCGGGCCGTGCGCGAACAGCAGATGCTGGACGCCGCCGTGCGCACCTTCGGCCAACGCGGTTACATGGCCGCGTCGATGGACGAGATCGCCGAACTGGCGGGCGTCTCCAAGCCGCTGGTGTACCTGTACCTCAACTCCAAGGAAGACCTCTTCACCGCCTGTATCCGCCGCGAGGCGGCGGCCCTGACCGAGGCGGTGCGGGCCGGGGTCCGCCCGGGGCTCTCCGCCGACGGCCAGCTCTGGTCCGGGCTGCGGGCGTTCTTCACGCACACCGCCCGTCATCCGGACGCCTGGGCCGTGCTGCACCTCCAGGCCCGCACCCACGGCGAGCCGTTCGCCGCCGAGGTCGCCGCGATGCGCGAGGAGATCGTCGCGTTCGTGACGCAGCTCATCGCCGCGGCGGCCCGTGAGGCGCACCGGGACCCGGACCTGCCCGAGCACGAGGTGGCCGGGCTGGCCGAGGCCCTGGTCGGCGCCGCCGAGTCGCTCGCCGACTGGGCGGGCGCCACCGAGGGCGTCACCGCGAAGCAGGCGGCGGCGACCCTGATGAACTTCGCCTGGGCGGGCCTGGGCAACCTCATGGCCGACCTGCCGTGGACCGCGCCCGAGGAGGACGCGGAGGGGGACGCGGAGAGGGACGCCGAGGGGGAGCGGCACGCGGGCCCTGCGGCAGTGCCTGCGGCAGCGCCGGAGGCGGCCGTCGAGCCCGTCGCCGCGGCCGCCCCTCAGGCCGGGTAGACCTCCCCGGTCAGGTGGAGGCGGGCGCGCCCGCCCGTGCCGCGCAGTTCGAACCGGCCGCCGTCCGCCGCGTACGTCACCGTCCCCGGCAGCGGCACCGGCGCGAGGAACCGGGCCCGTACCACCGCCGCGTCGGGTGTCCCGTGCTCGGCCAGGCACCGGGCCACCGTCCACATGCCGTGCGCGATGGCCCGGGGGAAGCCGAACAGGCGGGCGGTGAGCGGGTGGAGGTGGATCGGGTTGCGGTCGCCGGAGGCGGCACCGTACCGGCGGCCGAGGTCCCCGGCCGGCCGCCACTCGGCGCGCGCGGGCAGCGGCTCGGACGCCGGCGGTGGCGCGGGCACGGGCGGTGGCTCGGGCGCCGAGGCCGCTGCGGGCGCTGTCGCCGTCTGGGGCGCGGGCCGGGTGCTCCCGGTGGCGCCGGTGTCCGTCCGGTGCCGGGCCAGGTAGGTGCTGCGCGACTCCCACACGAGGGCGCCGCCGGTGCGTGCCTCGGTGACGACCGCGGCCTCGGTGCCCCGCCGGTGCGGCGTCAGCCCGGCCACGTGCACGGTGAGTTCGTACTCCGCGCCGGACGGCAGCGCGGTGCGCCGGGTGACGTCGAGAGAGGTGTGGACCAGCCCGAGCAGCGGCAGCGGGAAGTCCCGGCCGCTCATCAGCCGCATGGCCAGCGGAAAGCCCATGAGGTGCGGATACGTGATCGGGAGCGCGTCCTCCCCGACCGGGAAACCGCACACCCGCTCGTACGCCGCCAGTCTGGCGAGGTCGACGCGCACGCCGGGCAGCGTGAGGCGGGCGCGGGGGAAGGGGGCGTCGGGGGCGGGGCGTTTGAAGGGGGAGAGCAGGGCGCCCCGGGCGAGCAGGGGCGTGAGAGCGGGCGCGCTCGACAGTGTGCGCGGGGTGTGCGCGGGGGCGGTCACGTCACGCCCCCAGCAGGCTCTGGCCGCAGACCCGTACGACCTGGCCGTTGACGGCGCCCGAGCCGGGGTGGGCGAACCAGGCGGTGGTCTCGGCGACGTCGACCGGCAGGCCGCCCTGGGCGAGCGAGTTCATCCGGCGGCCCGCCTCGCGGATGAACAGGGGGACCGCGGCCGTCATCCTCGTCTCGATGAAGCCCGGCGCGACCGCGTTCACCGTCACCCCGTGCTCGGCGAGCGCGCGTGGCGCGAGCGAGCGGACCAGGCCGACGATCCCGGCCTTGCTGGCCCCGTAGTTGGTCTGCCCGGCGTTCCCGGCCAGGCCCGCGATGGACGCCGTGGCCACGATCCGGCCGCCGGGGTGCAGCGCCCCCGAGGTCAGCAGGGCGTCGGTGGTGCGCAGCACGGAGGCCAGGTTGACGTCGAGGACCTGGCTCCAGCGGCCGGCGTCCATGTTGACCAGCCGCCGGTCCCGGGTGATGCCCGCGTTGTGGACGAGGACGTCCAGCCCGTCCGGGAGCGCGGCGGCGATCCGGTCGCCCGCGTCGACGGCGGTGATGTCGAGGGCGAGGGCCGAGCCGCCGAGCCGTTCGGCGACCCGCCGGGCGTCCGCCTCGGCCTGCGGCACGTCGAGGACGACGACCCGGGCGCCGTCCCGGGCCAGCGTCGCGGCGACCGCCTCGCCGATGCCGCGCGCGCCGCCGGTGACCAGGGCGGTGCGTCCCGCGAGGGGGTGGTCGGGGTCGTCCGGGGCGGTGAGCGCTCCCGCGCCGACCTCGATCACCTGGCCGCTGACGTAGGCCGACTTGGGGGAGAGCAGGAAACGCAGGGTGGAGGCGGCGGCGGCCGGGTCCGTGAGCCGGACGAGGTTGACGGTCCTGCCCCGGCCGATCTCCTTGCCCAGGGAGCGGGTGAAGCCCTCCAGGGCCTGCTGGGCGGCGGCCTGGTGGTGGTCGGCGGCGTCGAGGGGCGCGCCGAGCACGATCACCCGCCCGCCCGCAGTGATCGTCCGCAGGGCGGGGTGGAGTGCCGCGTGCACGTCGGCGAGGCCGTCGGTGTCCCGGACCCCGGTGGCGTCCAGGACCGCGGCGGCGGCCCGCCGGGAGGAGTCGGCCGAGGCCGGCACGGCGGCCGACAGGTCGAGGCCGGACTTGCCGGCGGTCAGCAGGAGCACGTCGCCGTCGAGGGCGGGGTGCTCGGGCGAGAAGCGGATGAGCGGCGCCGGCTGCGGCAGGCCGAGCCGCCGGGTCAGGAAGCGGCCCGGTCCCGTGCCGGTGAAGCTCAGATAGCGGTCGGCCATTGGTGACTCCCTGCTTCCAAGATGCTTACTCTGGAGTAAGGTTACTGGAGGTAATGCTATGCCGCCGAGCGTGTCGTCGTGGAGGAGCAGGCCGAGATGAGTTCCCTTGAGGACCCCCGGGTCCGCCGCCTCCCGGGCGAGCGCCGGGTCCGCCGCGTCGCGGTCGTCGGCGGCACCCGCATCCCCTTCGCCCGCTCCGACGGCCCCTACGCCACCGCCTCCGACCAGGAGATGCTGACCGCCGCCCTGGACGGACTGGCCGAGCGGTTCGGCCTTGAGGAGCCCGGCGCGGTGGGCGAGTTCGTCGCCGGCGCGGTCCTCAAGCACAGCCGTGACTTCAACCTCGCCCGCGAGACGGTCCTCGGCTCCACGCTGGACGCCCGTACCCCCGCCTACGACCTCCAGCAGGCGTGCGGCACCGGACTCCAGGCCGTGATCGCCGCCGCCAACAAGATCGCCCTGGGGCAGACCGAGTCGGCGGTCGCGGGCGGCGCGGACACCGCCAGCGACGCGCCCCTCGGCGTCAACGACGCGTTGCGCCGCATCCTGCTGGAGGCCCGCCGCGCCAAGTCGGCCGGCGCCCGGCTGAAGGCCCTCGCCAAGGTGCGCCCCGGTCATCTGGTCCCCGACATCCCGCGCAACGCCGAGCCGCGCACCGGCCTGTCGATGGGCGAGCACGCCGCCGTCACCGCCCGCGCCTGGGGTGTCGCGCGCGCGGACCAGGACGCGCTGGCCGCCACCAGCCACCAGCGCCTCGCGGCCGCCTACGACCGCGGCTTCTTCGACGACCTG
Source organism: Streptomyces ziwulingensis (assembly GCF_039542605.1). Taxonomy (NCBI): domain Bacteria; kingdom Bacillati; phylum Actinomycetota; class Actinomycetes; order Kitasatosporales; family Streptomycetaceae; genus Streptomyces; species Streptomyces ziwulingensis. Next base: position 126,031 of record NZ_BAABIG010000005.1, on the reverse strand, counting down.
GTGATCCCGTTCCGGGGCCTGCAGCGCGACCAGAACCTGCGCCCCGGGTCGACGCCGGAGAAACTGGCCGCCCTCAAGCCGGTGTTCGGCCTGTCCGGCCCCGGGCCGACCATGACGGCCGGCAACTCCACCCCGCTCACCGACGGCGCGGCGACGGTCCTGCTCGCGAGCGAGGAGTGGGCGGCGGCCCGGGGGCTGGAGCCGCTCGCGTACCTGACCGTGTACGAGACGGCCGCCGTCGACTTCGTGGGCGGGGACGTCGCCGGCGGCGAGGACGGCCTGCTGATGGCCCCGGCGTACGCCGTCCCGCGACTGCTGGAGCGGGCCGGGTACGGCATCGAGGACTTCGACCTGGTCGAGATCCACGAGGCGTTCGCCTCCCAGGTGCTGGCCACGCTGGCGGCCTGGGAGAAGCGGGGCCTGCGGCCCGTGGACCGCGCCCGGCTGAACGTGGCCGGCTCCTCCCTCGCCACCGGCCACCCCTTCGCCGCGACCGGCGCCCGGATCGTGGCGACTCTGGCGAAACTGCTGGCCGAACGGGGCGGCCCGGGGCGCGGTCTGATCTCCGTCTGCGCGGCCGGTGGCCAGGGGGTGACGGCCATACTGGAACGAAGCTGAGCGCCGACGGGCACAGGTGACCATCGGCGGGCACCGGCGACCACCGACCGGCATAGTGACCACCGACCGGCACAGGTGACCACGGGCGGGCAAACCGGGCCTACTGGCAGGTAGCCCCCGGAATTGCACACCCCCGGCGCCGGAAGATCCCGGAACCCGCACCAACCCCCCACGAGGGCCCCGTACGATCCCCGGACCGACCGCCCGCGCGCCCGTCCCCCGCGGTCACCGGGAGCAGACCGGTGACCGCCTCGGTACGAGGCGCGTACGTTCATGCGGCAGGCAGAGCCGCCGCCGCACGTCCCAGGAGCCGCCCGTGTCCACTCCGCTTCCCTCCTTCGCCGCGTCCGCCGCGTACCTCGACGCGCCCGCCCCGACCCTGGTGGAGCCCGAGACGCGACGGCTGGACGGAGCCGTACGGGAGGCGTACGTACCGCCGTTCGCCCCGCCGGTGCGGCACGGCTCCCTCGCCGAGCTGCCGTTCGACAACGCGAGCGCGGTCCCGGACCAGGTGGTCCTCAGCCGCCGCTCGCCCGAGGGACGCTGGGACGACGTCACGGCGGCCGACTTCGCCGCCCAGGTGCTGGCGCTGGCCAGGGGCCTGATCGGCGAGGGCCTGATGCCGGGCGACCGGGTCGCCGTCATGGCCCGCACCACCTACGAGTGGACCCTGATCGACTTCGCCGCGTGGGCCGCCGGACTGGTCACCGTCCCGGTCTACCCGACCTCCTCGGTCTTCCAGACCCGGTGGATACTCCAGGACTCCGGCGCGGTGGCGCTGCTCACCGAGACCACCGCGCAGGCGGCGGCGCTCGGCCCGGAACTGGACCGCATGCCCGACCTGCGGCACGTCTGGGTGATGGCGAAGGACCACCTGGTGCGGCTGGCCGAACTGGGCGAGCGGGTCCCGGAGGCGGAGGTCGCCGTCCGCCGGGGCATGCTGAGCCCGAGCACGCTGGCCACCCTGATCTACACCTCCGGCACCACCGGCCGCCCCAAGGGCTGCGCCCTCACCCACGGCAACTTCTTCGCCGAGGTCGACAACGCCATCGAGCTGCTCTACCCGGTCTTCAGGTCGACGACCGGTGAGGAGCCGTCGATCCTGCTCTTCCTGCCCATGTCCCACGTCTTCGGCCGCATGGTCGCCGTCGCCTGCGTCCGCGCCCGGGTCCGCCTCGGCCACGCCCCGAGTCTGAAGGCGGCGGAACTGCTGCCGGACCTGGGGGCGTTCCGGCCGACCTGCCTGCTGACCATCCCGTACATGCTGGAGAAGGTCTTCAACACCGCCCGCGCCAAGGCCGAGTCGGCCGGCCGGGCCACCGCCTTCGACCGCGCCTCGGTGACGGCCGTGCGCTACGGGGAAGCCTTAGAGGCCCGCCAGACGGGCACCGGCGGCGGCCCGAGCCGGGCCCTGAAGACGGCCCGCGCCTTCTACGACCCGCTGGTCTACCGCAAGATACGCAACGCCATGGGCGGCCGGGTCCGGTACATCATCTGCGGCGGCTCCCCGCTGGGCCGCCGGATGGCCGCGTTCTACGCCGGCGCGGGCATCGAGATCTTCGAGGGGTACGGGCTGACCGAGACGACGGCTGCGGCGACCGTGACACCGCCGCTCAAACCCCGGCTCGGCACGGTGGGCTGGCCGCTGCCGGGCACCCGGGTCCGGATCGCGGGCGACGGCGAGATCCTGATCGCCGGGGAGCAGGTCCTGCACGGGTACTGGGACCCGCAGGCGGGCGGGGTGGTGCCCGCCGCCCCCGACGGCTGGTTCGCCACCGGCGACCTCGGCAGCCTGGACGACGAGGGGTATCTGACGATCACCGGCCGCAAGAAGGAGCTGCTGATCACGGCGGGCGGCAAGAGCGTGGCGCCGGCGCCGCTGGAGAACTGGCTCCGCTCCCATCCGCTGATCTCCCAGTGCATGGTGCTGGGCGACCGCCGCCCCTACGTCAGCGCCCTGTTCACCCTCGACCCCGAGGGCATCACCCACTGGCGCCGGATGAACGGCAAGCACCCGGTGCCGCCGGAGCTGCTGACCGGCGACGAGGAGGTGCGCGCCGTGCTGGGACGGGCGGTCGAGGAGGCCAACAAGCTCGTCTCCCGCCCCGAGTCCATCCGCCGCTTCGCCGTACTGCCCCGGGACTTCACCGAGGCGGAGGGTCATCTGACCCCGTCGATGAAGCTCCGCCGGGAGGCGATCATGCGGGACTTCGCGGACGCGGTGGAGGGCCTGTACGCGACGGAGTGAGCACCGCGTCCGGAGGGTCCGGTGCGTCCGGAGGGCCCGGTGTGTCCGGAGCAAAGGCAGGAGCCCCGTCGCCGGAAGGCGTGGGGCTCCTTGGGTACTGCACACGATCCGGATCAGAGGATCAGATCAGACCGGGGTGACGTTCTCCGCCTGCGGGCCCTTCGGACCCTGAGTGACGTCGAAAGACACCTGCTGGTTCTCCTCAAGGGAACGGAACCCCTGAGCGTTGATCGCGGAGTAGTGGACGAAGACGTCGGGGCCGCCGCCTTCTTGGGCGATGAAACCAAAGCCCTTTTCGGCGTTGAACCACTTCACGGTTCCGGTAGCCATAAGCCCTCCTTGGGCCCAAAGGGTTGCCCTGCTCCAGAACCAGCAAGTGTGAAGACGAACTCCGCACAACTGCATACGTCTGAGAATGACGAGAGCCCGCGGTCACATGCTCCGCAGGCTCTGTACTGCAAGGGAAACCAAACTGCAACTTGCGACGAGCCTAGCATGCGGGCACCCGAAAGCAACAGGGAACAAGATCACTTCACCCGAATGTTTGAACGTCCGGGGCGTCCGGCCGACAGCCGGGGGCCGGCGGGGGTCGCCGCCGGGCCGGGCGCGGGTGAGGGCTAGCCTCACGATGTGGACAATTCTCGCACCCGGCCGCGCGTCGGCCACATTCAGTTCCTGAACTGCCTGCCCCTTTACTGGGGGCTCGCGAGAACGGGCACGCTCCTCGACTTCGAGCTGACGAAGGACACCCCGGAGAAGCTCAGCGAGCGGCTGGTGCACGGCGAACTCGACATCGGCCCCATCACCCTGGTCGAGTACCTCAAGCACGCCGATCAGCTCGTCGCCTTCCCCGACATCGCCGTCGGCTGCGACGGTCCGGTGATGAGCTGCGTGATCGTCTCGCAGGTCCCGCTGGAGAAACTGGACGGCGCCCGGGTCGCCCTCGGCTCGACCTCGCGCACCTCGGTCCGCCTCGCCCAGCTCCTGCTCGCCGAGCGCTTCGGCGTGCGGCCGGACTACTACACGTGCCCGCCCGACCTCAGCCTGATGATGCAGGAGGCCGACGCGGCGGTCCTGATCGGGGACGCGGCGCTGCGCGCCAACATGCTCGACGGGCCCCGCTTCGGCCTGGACGTGCACGACCTGGGCGCGCTGTGGAAGGAGTGGACGGGACTGCCGTTCGTCTTCGCGGTCTGGGCCGCCCGGCGCGAGTACGCCGAGCGTGAGCCGGTCATCACGCGCAAGGTGCACGAGGCGTTCCTCGCCTCCCGCAACCTCTCCCTGGAAGAGGTCGACAAGGTCGCCGAGCAGGCCGCCCGCTGGGAGGACTTCGACGAGGCGACCCTCGCGCAGTACTTCACCACCCTCGACTTCCGCTTCGGCGCCCCGCAGCTCGCGGCGGTCAGGGAGTTCGCCCGCCGGGTCGGCCCGACCACCGGCTTCCCGGCGGACGTGCGGGTGGATCTGCTCCAGCCCTGAGCGGCGTCCCGACGGCCCACTACCCTGCTGGCAGGTTCCGGCGTACGGGGGAGGGGTGGACGCCATGCGCCCGCTGGAGGTCGACGAGCCCACGGCCGCGGGGCCCTGCCGCCTGCTCGTGCGCCGTGAGGATCGTGCACCCGCACCTCGCGCCCGACGAGGAGTTCCGGGCCGACGGGCGGACGAGTGGGCGGACGGACGAGTGGGTTGACGGACGAGTGGGCTGACGGGATGAACATCGGACTGGCCATCGACCTGGTCCTCCTCGTCGTGGCCGCGCTCTGGGGCGCGGCGGCGGGCTCGCTGCTGCCGCGCGCGGCCTACCGGTTCTCCGCCCCCTCCGGGGAGGACTGGCGGGCGGACTGCCCGGCCGGGCACCCGGTCCGGGGCTGGCTGGGCCCGGCCCGCTGCGAGGAGTGCGGACCGGGCGCCCCCGCGGGAGCGGCCCGCGGCGCCGGGTACGGGCCAGGCGCCGCCGTCCCCGCCACCGTCACCGCCCTCGTCTGCGCGGCGCTGGCCGCCGCCACCGGCACCCGGCCCGAACTGGCCGTCTGGCTGCTGCTCGCACCGGCCGCGGTGCTGCTGACGCTGATCGACATCCGGGTACGGCGGCTGCCCGACCCGCTCACCCTGCCGCTGGCCGCCGCCGCCCTCGTCCTGCTCGGCCTCGCCGCGCTGCTGCCGGAGCACGCCGGCCGGTGGACCACCGCCCTGCTCGGCACCCTCGCACTGGGCGCCGGCTACTTCGCGCTCTTCCTCGTCAACCCCGAGGGCCTGGCCTTCGGGGACGTGAAACTGGCCCTCGGGGCGGGCGCGGTGCTCGGCTGGTACGGCTGGCCGACGCTGCTGCTCGGCACCTTCGCCGGGTTCCTGCTCGGCGCGTCGTACGGCGGGGCGCTCGTCGTCGCGCGGCGCGCGGGACGCCGTACGCAGATCGCCTTCGGGCCGTTCCTGATCGCGGGGGCCTTCCTCGGGCTGCTGGTCGGGGCCTTCACGGCCTGACGTCGGTGGGGGTGAGCGGCTGGCGTAGGCTGGTTCGGTCCGTCCACACGGGACGATCTGTCCACAACCCTTGACGAAAGGGACGCCCGGTGACCGAGAAGGCCGACCTTCAGCCCATCCTCGACCGCGCCGCCGCCGGTGGGCGGATCACCCCCGAAGAAGCTCTGGCCCTCTACCGCGACGCCCCGCTGCACGCGCTGGGCGCCGCCGCCGACGCCGTACGCAGGCGGCGGTACGCCGGGACCGAGCACATCGCGACGTACATCATCGAGCGGAACATCAACTACACGAACGTGTGCGTCACGGCGTGCAAGTTCTGCGCCTTCTACGCGGCCCCCAAGGACACCGCGAAGGGCTGGAGCCGCGACCTCGACGACATCCTGCGCCGCTGCGCGGAGACCGTCGAACTCGGCGGCACCCAGATCATGTTCCAGGGCGGCCACCACCCGGACTACGGCGTCGAGTACTACGAGCAGCACTTCGCGGCCATCAAGAAGGAGTACCCGCAGCTCGTCATCCACAGCCTGGGGGCGAGCGAGGTCGAGCACATGGCCCGGATCTCCAAGGTGTCCGTGCGGGAGGCGATCGAGCGCATCCACGCCGCCGGGCTCGACTCCTTCGCCGGAGCCGGCGCGGAGCTGCTGCCCGCGCGCCCCCGCAAGGCGATCGCGCCGCTGAAGGAGTCCGGCGAACGCTGGCTGGAGATCATGGAGGTCGCGCACGGCCTGGGCGTCGAGTCGACCTCCACGATGCTGATGGGCACCGGCGAGACCAACGCCGAGCGCATCGAGCACCTGCGCATGATCCGGGACGTGCAGGACCGCACCGGCGGCTTCCGCGCCTTCATCCCGTACACCTACCAGCCCGAGAACAACCACCTGAAGGGCCGCACCCAGGCCACCCTGTTCGAGTACCTGCGGATGATCGCCATCGCCCGCGTCTTCCTCGACAACGTGGCCCACATCCAGGGCTCGTGGCTGACCACGGGCAAGGAGGTCGGCCAGCTCTCCCTGCACTACGGCGCCGACGACCTCGGCTCGATCATGCTGGAGGAGAACGTGGTCTCCTCGGCCGGTGCCAAGCACCGCTCCAACCGGCTGGAGATCATCGACCTGATCCGCAAGGCGGGCCGGGTCCCGGCGCAGCGCGCCACCACCTACGAGCACCTGGTCGTGCACGACGACCCGGCGAACGACCCCGTGGACGAGCGGGTCGTCTCGCACATCTCCTCCACGGCGATCGAGGGCGGCACGGCTCACCCCGAGCTGAAGCTCCTCGCCCCCAACTGACCCGGCCGTGCTGACGATCCACGCGGACTCCAGGGGCCGGGCGCTCGCCGTCAAGGGGGCGTGGATCGACGCGGCGGGCACCCTGGAGGAACTGGCCGCCGCGCGTCCGCGGGCCCGGGTGCGCCAGTGGCCGGGCATCCTCACCCCCGGCCTGGTCAGCCTCTACGGCGACGAACTGCTGGAGGAGACCTACCATCCGGACCCGCGGGAGGCCGGCGCGCTGGGCACCGAGCCGCTGACCGGTGCCGCCTTCGCGGCCCTCGCGCCGGACGCGGCCCGCCTCGCGGCGAGCGCCCGGCGCGGCATCCAGCGCCTGCTGCGCCACGGCACGGTGGCGGTGGCCTGCGGCGAGCTGCGCAGCCGCGCGGTGCGGGACGCCGTACGGCGCTCCGGCATCGGGATCGTGGGCCGTTCCGGACGCCCCGAAGGGCCGGTCTCGCTCGACCCGTACGCGTGCGGCCGGCCGGCGGTGTTCGCCGACCCGCGGCAGAGCGGGTCCGCCGCCCGGTTCGCCGTCTTCGACGTCCCCGACGAGGCCGCGCTGGCCGTACGAGGCGCCGCGACCTGCGTGGCGACCGTGGTCGAGGGGCGCATCACCTACCGCCGCCGCTGAACCGGACGGACCCGCCGGACTCACCAAACCCGCCGGACTCAGCCCGCGAACGCCTCCCCGAACGCCCCGTCCTCCTGCGTCACCCCGCTGCAGTCGGTCGCCGCGTCGTCCGCGCCGGAGTCGCCGCCGCAGCTCCGGTCGCGGAACGTGGACCACATCGACACCCAGGCGATCTCCTTCTCCTCGGCGAACGCGCGCACCTCGGCCGCGTCGGCGAGGGTGAACGTCTCACCGGCCACGTCGTTGACGCCGAGCATGGAGGTGAGCGCCATGCCCCGCCAGGCGGCCGCGGCGGAGGAGCCGAAGACCTTCCGGAGCTGGGTGTGGGCGGCCTCGGCGGAGGTCAGCGCGTAGTCGCCCATGTCGCCGCCGTAGGACTCGCCGTAGTTCATGGTCATGAGGTTGACCGTGGAGACCTGTACGCCGTGGTCGTTGGCGGACTCCAGCAGGGCGATGCCGTCGTCGTCGAGGCCGGCGGGCATGACCGGGAGGGTGAAGGTGACGTCGAGGTCCTCGCGCTCGGCCTGGAGCAGCGCGATCGCCTCCGAACGCAGGGCGACCGAGGCGGAGTCGGTCAGTTCGTCGCCCTCGATGTCGAAGTCGGCCAGTGTGGCACCACCGGCCGCGTCCAGCGCCTCGCCGTACGCCTCCGCCAGCGCCCGGGCGCTGCCGCAGACCGCCGCCAGTTCCTTGCCGGAGGCGCCGCCGAAGGAGACGCGGACGGTGGCGCCGTCGTCGGTGAGCTGTTCGATCCGGGAGGCCACCGAGGAGTCGTCGAGGGCGTGGCTGCCGTTCCACCGGGGAGTGCAGTCACCGCCGTCGGAGATCACGAACGCCAGGTTGTACGTCGCCGGGGAGCCCGCGGCGTCCAGGGCGGAGGCCGTGGTGGCGCTGACGTACGGGGCGTACGCCGTGCTCGACGTGCCCGCGCCGCCGGACGGGTCCGAGGTGGCCGAGGGCGCCGAGTCCGCCGTACCGCCGCCCGCTTCCCCGCCGCCCGTCCCGCCGCTTCCGGCGGAACAGCCCGCGATTGCCAGGGCGAACAGACAGGCCAACCCGGCCGCGGACTTTCGTGGACGGCTCATCGCGTACGCTCCCGCTCTCAAGATTCATGTCTCAGGACGGAAACAAAACGTGTTCCCGAATCGGCAAGGTGCCACACAGGACTGTGTCCATCCTGGGCAAAGTACCGCCAACTCCCCGACTTTCTCAGCTCAGTGACAGCTTCGGCCTTTTCTCACCGGCTCCGCACAAGAAAGGCAGAGATTTCGTCACATGAACACTCCCTAATATCCGGAGAATGCATTCCGAGCCTGCCATCGAAAGCCGCGCCGCCGTGCGCGGTCGCCGCCGCAAACGCGGCAACGGGTCCGCCGCGGCGGTTGACGGTCCTGTGTTCGTTGACAACTCCGGACGCCGGGCCAGGCTGCTGCGCCGGATCGGCCTGCTCGTCGGTGTCGTCTGTTTCGGGTACGCGATCGTGCTGGGCATGGCCTTCATGGGCATCGGCACGTCGATCAACCCGTCCTCGCTGCTGCCCTTCGCCGGAGGCGGCGCGGACGGTTCCGCGCCCGGCGGGGGCCTGCGGCCCGAGGGCGGCGCACCCCCGAGGGGGCTGCCCAGCGGCCGCCCGTCCGGCGCCGCCACCGGCTCCGCTCCCGCCGGTACCTCAGGTCCCTCCGGTACTTCCGCTCCCTCCGGTACTTCCGCTCCCTCCGGTGCCGCCACCGGCTCCGCCTCCGCCCCGGCCGCCTCCGCGACCGCCGACTGACCGGGACCGCAGCCACCCCATGAGCCCCACGTCTCCCACGCCTCCCACTACTCCCGCGCCTCCCACGCCGCCCACGCGCGGCCGCCGTCGCGCCCCCGGCCGCATGGAACGGGCCGCCGGCCGCGCCGCGGCCCTGCAGAAGCCGCGCGTCATCCTCGCCCTGCTGCTCCTGCTGGCGCTCACCTGCGTCATGCTCCTCGACGGCTACCTGCGCGCCGAGGTCGGTGGCGACCAGCGGGTGCGTTCCGGCGCCAGTTCCAGCGACGTTCCCGAGGACGTCCTGGACGGCGGCCCCATCCTCACCTTCCGCGGCGGCGAGGCCACCTCGCTCTCCGTCCCGGACAAGACGATCGCCCTGACCTTCGACGACGGGCCCGACCCCACCTGGACCCCGCAGGTCCTGGAGATCCTGAAGAAGTACGACGTCCCCGGCACCTTCTTCCTGGTCGGCTCGATGATCTCGCGCTACCCGGGCCTGGTCGAGGACACGGTCGAGCAGGGCAACGAGGTGGGCGTCCACACCTTCACCCACGTCGACCTCTCCTACCAGAGCGAAGCCCGGATGACCCGCGAGATCGAGCAGACCCAGTTGGCGCTGGCCGGCGCGGCCGGCATCACCACCACGCTGTTCCGGGCGCCGTACTCCTCGGAGACCGACGCCATCGACAACTACAGTTGGCCGGTCTACAAGAGGCTCGGCGAGGACGGCTACACCAGCGTCTTCATCGACACCGACAGCGACGACTGGAAGCGGCCGGGCGTCGCGAAGATCGTCAAGTGGGCCACGCCCGAGGACGGCGAGGGCGCGTCCGTCCTCTTCCACGACTCCGGCGGCGAGCGCTCGCAGACGATCGAGGCGCTGCCGAAGTACATCGAGAAGATGCGGGCGAAGGGGTACACCTTCACCACCGTCAGCGGCGTGATGGCGGAGCAGCGCGGCGCGGACGCCACCGCCCCGGCCGCCGGCGCCGGGCAGACGGACCCCGCCGGACAGGGCGGCACCGAGGCGGGAACCGGGGCCGGGGCCGGTGCTGATGCGGGCACGGGTGCGGGTACCGGCACCGCGCTTCAGGCCGCCCACCGTGAGGCCGGCGGCGCCACCCTCTACGAGGGCAAGGCCCTCATCGCCGCGGTCGCCGTCGCCGAGTGGACCGTGCCCGCGCTCTCCGTCGGACTGATGGTCGTGGGCGTCGCCGTCATCGGCCGGTTCGGCATGATGCTGCTCCTCGCCCGCCGCCACTACCGACAGCGCAACAGACGCCGGTTCGGTTGGGGGCCGGCCGTCACCCGCCCGGTCAGCGTGATCGTCCCGGCGTACAACGAGAAGGAGTGCATCGCCAACACCCTTCAGTCGCTGGCGCTGAGCACCCACCCGATCGAGGTCATCGTCGTGGACGACGGTTCCACCGACGGCACCTCCGAGATCGCCCACGAGGCGGCCCGCTCCCTGGGCATGACCAACGTCCGCGTCATCCGGCAGGAGAACGCGGGCAAACCCGCCGCCCTCAACAACGGCGTGCGCAGCGCCGGCCACGACATCGTCGTGATGATGGACGGCGACACCGTCTTCGAGGCGGACACCGTACGGCAGCTCGTCCAGCCGTTCGCCGACCCCGGGGTCGGCGCGGTCGCGGGCAACGCCAAGGTCGGCAACCGCGACACCCTCATCGGCGCCTGGCAGCACATCGAGTACGTGATGGGCTTCAACCTCGACCGCCGCATGTACGACCTGCTGCGCTGCATGCCGACCATCCCGGGCGCGATCGGCGCGTTCCGCCGCGAGGCGGTCCTCCAGGTCGGCGGCATGAGCGAGGACACCCTCGCCGAGGACACCGACATCACCATCGCCATGCACCGGGCGGGCTGGCGGGTCGTCTACCAGGAGCACGCCAGGGCCTGGACGGAGGCGCCGGGCTCGCTCAAGCAGCTCTGGTCCCAGCGCTACCGCTGGTCGTACGGCACCATGCAGGCGCTGTGGAAGCACCGCAAGTCCCTCACCGACAAGGGGCCCTCGGGGCGCTTCGGCCGGGTCGGCATGCCGCTGGTGGTGATCTTCCAGATCGTCACGCCGGTCTTCGCGCCGCTCATCGACGTGTTCACCGTCTACTCGATGATCTTCGTCGATCTCCAGGCCGCGCTGCTGGCATGGCTGGCGGTCCTCGCGTTGCAGTTGTGCTGCGCGGCGTACGCCTTCCGCCTGGACCGGGAGAAGTACCGGTACCTGCTGATGATGCCGCTCCAGCAGCTCGCGTACCGGCAGATGATGTACCTCGTCCTGATCCACTCCTGCATCACCGCCCTGACCGGCGGCCGGCTGCGCTGGCAGAAGCTGAAGCGGACGGGTGAGGTCGGCACCCCGGCGGGGACGAGCTGATGGGGGCGCACAGCAGGCAAGCGGTGAGGAGAGAGGCGCACGGCAAGGAGGCGGTGGGCAAGGAGGCGCTGGGCAAGGAGGCGCAGGGGACGGAGGCGCTGGGGAAGGGCGTGGCGGGGGAGGGCGTGGCGGGGAAGGGTGCGGCGGGGAAGGGAGCGGCCGGGCGGGACCGCTACTTCGACACCCTCCGCGCGGTCGCCCTCGTCCGGGTCGTGATGTACCACACCTTCGGGTGGGCCTGGGCGGGCCTGGTCTTCCCCTCCATGGGGATCATGTTCGGCCTGGCCGGCACGCTGATGGCGAAGTCCCTGGAGCGCCCCGCGCTCAAGGTGGTCAGGAGCCGGATCCGCCGGCTGCTGCCGCCCTTCTGGTTCTGGGGCGTCTTCGTGGTCGTCGCGATGCTGGTGCACGGCTGGATGCCGGGCCCGCAGATCGTCTACTGGGTGGTGCCGCTCGGCGACCCGCCGGGCAACGCCTGGGGCGAGCAGGCCTGGGAGATCCTCTGGTACCTGCGGACCTACCTGTGGTTCGTCCTGCTCTCCCCGCTCCTGCTGCGCGTCTTCCGGCTCGCGCCGGTCCTCGTGCTGCTCGCCTCCCTCGCCCCGATCGTGGTGTTCCAGTTCTGGTGGCGGCCGCCGGACGACCGGTTCGGCACCGGGCTGCTGGACCTGGCGACCTACCTCTTCTGCTGGCTGGCCGGTTTCGCCCACCGCGACGGCGTGCCGCGCCGGCTGAAGCCGGTCGCGGTCGTCCCGCTCGCGCTCGCCGCGCTGGCCTACGGCGCCTGGTACGCCTTCGCCCACCGGGCCGAGTACGGAACCTACGACCTGGACGACATCCCGCTCGCGCAGGCGTTCTGGTCGGCCGGGTTCGTGACGCTGCTGATGTACTCCAAGGAGCGCCTGGGCCTGGACCTCGCGGGGCTGAGCCGCTTCCCCCGGCTGGACCGGCTGGTCACCGTCTTCAACGCGCGGGCCATGACGGTCTATCTTTGGCACGAACTGGCCCTGATCCTGGCCGTGCCGCTGATCGACCAGTTCTGGAAGGTGCCCGCCTTCGAGGTGTACCTGCCGCTGGCGAGCCAGTGGTTCCTGTTCGGGATCGGCTGGGTGCTGATCGCCGTCTCCGTGGTCGCCTGCGGCTGGGTCGAGGACGTGGCGGCGCGCAGGAGGCCGAGGCTCCTGCCCTGAGCGGGGACTGCAACAATGACCGGGTGACCCGCGCCTCCCTGAACAAGCAACCGCACGAAGTCGCCTCGATGTTCGACGACGTCGCGGAACGGTACGACCTGACCAACGACGTGCTCTCGCTCGGCCAGGACCGGGTGTGGCGCAGGGCGGTCGCCCGGGCCGTCGACGCCCGCCCCGCGCAGAAGGTCCTCGACCTCGCCGCGGGGACGGCCACCTCCTCGCTGCCCTTCGCCCGCACCGGCGCCTACGTCGTGCCCTGCGACTTCTCGCTCGGCATGCTCCGGGTCGGCAAGGGGCGCCACTCCTGGCTGCCGTTCACCGCGGGCGACGCGACCCGGCTGCCGTTCAAGGACGACGCCTTCGACGCGGTCACCGTCTCGTTCGGCCTGCGCAACGTGCAGGACACGGACGCGGCGCTGCGCGAGCTGTACCGGGTGACCAAGCCCGGCGGCCGGGTCGTGATCTGCGAGTTCTCACACCCGACCTGGGCGCCGTTCCGCACGGTCTACACCGAGTACCTGATGCGCGCCCTGCCGCCGGTCGCCCGCGGCGTCTCCTCCAACCCGGACGCCTACGTCTACCTCGCCGAGTCCATCCGCGCCTGGCCCGACCAGCCCGCGCTCGCCGAGCGGCTCCAGAAGGCCGGCTGGTCGAAGGTGGCCTGGCGGAACCTGACCGGCGGAATCGTGGCACTGCACCGCGGCTTCAAGCAGGCGTGAGCCCGGCCCGGAACGGAACCACCCGGACACCGTTCCGGCCGACTCGCCCTCCGCTCAGACCGGCTTGGACCGCACCAGGGCCTCTCCGGGGCCCTGCGGGAACGGGCCGAGCGGTGTGTGCGTGATGCGGGGTTCCTCCAGCTCGCGCCGGACCCCGCCGCCGGGCGCCGGTGGCAGCCGGGGCTCGCGCACCCCGGTGCCGCCGCCCTCCGCCTCACCGAGGTCGAACCAGACGGTGACCGCCGCCCCGCGCGGCACCTCGACCCCGGGCGGCGGGTACTGCCGTACGACGTACTCCACGACCACGCGGTGGAGGTCGGGGCGGTCGGGGGCGGCCAGCAGCACGCCGTGGGTCTCGGCCGACCGGCGCGCGTCGACGGCCATCAGGCCGACCAGGCGCGGCACGGGGACCTCGGACATCTCGGGTGCGTTGCGCACGGACCTCACCCCCAGCGGTACGGGCAGGGTAACCCCCGTCCCGTACCCACCGGAAGCTTCAGGTAGCAATCCGTAGCCGATTTTACGGCATTTGGTTACTCTCTGTTACAGTGCGAGGCGGTAGCAGTGTCCCTGGCGCTGGGACCGCGGTGTCGTGAAGACCTCGGCCAGGTCCATGCCGAGGCGCCGGGTGACCGCGATGGAGCGTTCGTTGTCCGCGTCGACCATCGCGACCACGGCCGGCACGCCGGCCGAGCGGACCCGCTGGACCGTCTCGCGCGCCGCCGCCGTGACGTACCCCTTGCCCCAGTGCGCCCGGCCCAGCCGCCAGCCGACCTCGATCTCGCCCCTCGGGCCCCAGTCCCGCGGCCACGGCTGGGCGCCGGTGAAGCCGATCGCCTCGCCGGTCCCGTCCAGCACGGTCCACAGGCAGAAGCCGTGCTCGGCGTCGTGCCGCCGCTGGCGGGCGGTCAGCTCCTCGTACACGGACAGTTCCGCCGTCCGCCCGCCGTGGAACTCCATGACGTCCGGGTCGTCGAAGAGCCGGTGCCAGGTCACGGCGTCCTCGTCGGTGGGGACGCGCAACCGTACAGCGGGGAGAGCTCGTTTCACGGGGCAGCCCTTCAGCCGGGTGATCGGTGACGCTGAATAGACTGCCCATGTCCGGTGCCCGTCGGCACGCATCTTTTCGAACTCCGGGGGAGATCCCGTCGTGACCGAGCCCCTCACCGACAACACCGCCGATGTGATCGTCGTGGGCGCGGGGCCAGCCGGCTCCACGACCGCGTACCACCTGGCCAAGGCCGGGCTCGATGTCCTGCTGCTGGAGAAGACCGCCTTCCCGCGCGAGAAGGTCTGCGGCGACGGGCTCACCCCGCGCGCGGTCAAGCAGCTCGTGGCGATGGGCATCGACATCTCCGAAGAAGCCGGCTGGCTGCGCAACAAGGGCCTGCGGATCATCGGTGGCGGCAACCGCCTCCAGCTCGACTGGCCCGACCTCGCCTCCTTCCCCGACTACGGCCTGGTCCGCAAGCGCGACGACTTCGACGAACAGCTCGCCCGGCAGGCCCAGAAGGCCGGCGCCCGGCTGTACGAGCGCTGCAACGTCGGCGCGCCCGTCATCGACGACCGCACCGGCCGCATCACCGGCGTGCGGGCCAAGCTCGGCGAGGAGAAGCGCGAGGTCACCTTCCACGCCCCGCTGGTCGTCGCCGCCGACGGCAACTCCACCCGCCTCTCCCTCGGCATGGGCCTGCACCGCCGCGAGGACCGTCCGATGGGCGTCGCGGTGCGCACCTACTTCACCTCCCCGCGCCACGACGACGACTACCTGGAGTCCTGGCTGGAACTGTGGGACCGGCGCGGCCCGCAGGACCGCCTGCTGCCGGGCTACGGCTGGATCTTCGGCATGGGCGACGGCACCTCCAACGTCGGCCTGGGTGTCCTGAACACCTCCGACTCCTTCAAGGAACTGGACTGGCGCGAGGTCCTCAAGGCGTGGTGCGCCTCCATGCCCGAGGACTGGGGCTACACCCCGGAGAACATGACCGGCCCGATCCGCGGCGCCGCCCTGCCGATGGCCTTCAACCGCCAGCCCCACTACACCCGCGGCCTGCTGCTCGTCGGCGACGCCGGCGGTCTGGTGAACCCCTTCAACGGCGAGGGCATCGCCTACGCCATGGAGTCCGGCCAGATCGCCGCCGACGTCATCGTCCAGGCGCACGCGAGGGCGACGCCCGCCCAGCGGGAGACCGCCCTCGCGCGCTACCCGCGGGTCCTGAAGGACACCTACGGCGGCTATTACAACCTGGGCCGCGCCTTCGTGAAGCTGATCGGCAACCCGAAGATCATGCAGATCGCGGCCCAGCGCGGCCTGACCCACCCCGTGCTGATGCGGTTCACCCTGAAGATGCTCGCCAACCTGACGGACCCGACCGGCGGCGACGCGATGGACCGCATCATCAACGGACTGAGCAAGGTGGCGCCCAAGGCGTGAGCCGGGCCGGGGCTCAGACGCCCGGCTCGGCGGCTCTCACGGACCGGCGCGCGTAGATCTCCGCGCGCCGGTCCGCCGACTGCCGCAGCGCCGCCTTCCGCTCACGGGCGGAGAGCCGGTCCAGGTAGAGCCGCCCGTCGACGTGGTCCGTCTCATGGGCCAGGCAGCGGGCGAAGTAGCCGGTGCCCTCGATGACGAGCGGGGCGCCGTCCCGGTCGTACCCCCGCACCACCGCCCGGTCGGGGCGGGGCACGGCCATCATGGCGCCGGGCACCGACAGGCAGCCCTCGCCCTCGTCGAGCAGCCGCCGCCCGGCCGGGCCGAGCGGCTCCAGCACCGGATTGACGAGGTGTCCGACATGTCGGACACCTTCGTCGTCGGGGCAGTCGTAGACGAACAGGCGCAGACCGACACCGACCTGATTGGCCGCCAGTCCGGCCCCTTCGGCCACGTACATCGTCCGGAACATGTCGTCGATGAGGGCGGCGAGGTCGGGTCCGAACTCGGTGACGTCGCGGCACGGCCTGCGCAGCACCTCCTCGCCCGCCTCGGTGATCGGGCGCACCGATCCGCGCCGGGCCTCCGGCGCGAGCCGCGGGAAGGACGCGACGGGACGCCCTTGCAGGAACACACTCGGCATGACGTTCTCTCCTCCGGTTCGTGGTCGGGCCGGCGGTGTGCCGGCCCGACCACGAGAATGCCAGGAGAGCCGAAAGACCGCTGCCCCTGTGGACAACGGCCCTTCTGTGGATACTGCGCTGTGGACATCCGCGCTGTGGATACCCGCGCCGGCGTCAGAGGACGCGCACCGCACCGCTCGGCGGGTCGTACGACAGCGACTTCTGCACGACGCCGGTGGACGAGTTCTGCGCGCCGACGAACTGGCCGTCGCCGATGTAGACGCCCACGTGGTACGCGCTGCCCGCACCGCCCCAGTACAGGATGTCGCCCGGCTGGAGGTTGTCCAGCGACACCTGGGTGCCGGCCACCGACTGGTCCTGGGAGACGCGCGGCAGGCTCACGCCGACCTGCTTGAAGGCGGCCTGGACCAGTCCGGAGCAGTCGTAGGCGGACGGGCCGGTGGCGCCGGAGACGTACGCCTTGCCCACCTGGGCCTGCACGAAGGAGACCACCGCGGCGGCGGAGCCGGTGGCCGCGGAGGTGCCGGTGCTCACCGAGGAGCCGCCGGTGTCACCGGAGTCGGAACCGGTGTCCACCGAGGCGGTGGCGGTCAGGGTGGCACGCTCGGTGTCGCGGGAGGCGCGCTCGGCGGCGGCCTTGCGAGCGGCCTGCTCGGCCTTCTTCTTGGCCTCGGCCGCCTTCTGCTTGGCTTCCTTCAGGTCGGCCTTGGCTTCCTTGGCGGCCTCCGCGGCGGCGGCGTCGCGCGCTGCCCGCAGCTCGTAGTCGGCGGCCGCCTGCTGCGTGGCGTCCGCGGACTGGGCGGCCTGCGCGGCGAGGTCGGCCGTCAGGATGGGCAGTTCGAGCGTCTGCGTCACGGGTTCGGCGGCGTTCGCCGAACCCGACGCACCGGCCACTGCCAGGGTGCTGAGGACGCCACCGGCGACTCCGGCCCGCATCGCGATCGTCGACGCGCTGCGGCGGGGCTTCCGGTGGCTGCGTATGTGAGCGGTGTGGGACATGGGTACAACCGGTATCAGTAGGTCCTCCATACCTTCAAGAAACGTGTGCTGCGCCACAGTTGTTCACCCATAGGTCAGAAACCCGGGCGTGTCGCCTTCCATTGGCGCCGTAACGGACATTGCGGGCGGCCGTAACACGCCTGTGATCACGGCCTTTGATCGTTACGCCCGAATTGCTCCCCGCTTACCACCTGTTGAGGTAGTTGGCCAAGCCCGGTTCTCAGACGTCTCTCATCGATGTGGCGCAGGTCACGGAACGGTTGGCGGAGCCGTCGCGTCCGCGACGTTCGCCGGGATCGACCGCGGCGCCGGCCGCGGTGGCTTCCCGTCGGCCGGAGTCGCTCGTGAACGCGCGCACGCGTTCACACCTCGTCCCGGCTTCTGAGCCCCAGGTGTGAACGGATCGCATTATCAAGAGATCGCCTCCCACTCGAATTTGCCTGCTGAGCGGTCTCTTGATAATGCAACTACCCCTCTGGCCAGCGATGACGAGGGAAAATGTCACCTCTGGTGATCACTCGACTGCTTCCTGTGTGAAGATCACCGCTCATCCGACTTCATGATCCTTCGTCAGGTGGTGGAGATCACAAAGCTTGTGGAATACCCCGTGTCGCAGATCACAGAGCGGCAGGCATAGGATGCGAGGCAGTTGGGCTTGTGACCTGCTTCACATGTTCGCGATCTTCGCCGGGACGAGCGGGGTTCGTGGGGCGGCTGGGGCGGGAGTGAGTCCACTGGCAACCGCCAGCAGTCAGTGCCGACTGAGAGGAGCGAGGAGCGGTGAACGCGTATGCGCCCATCCTCGTACTGGGAGCCCTCGGAGCAGGCTTTGCGATCTTCTCCGTGGTCATGGCCACGCTGATCGGTCCGAAGCGGTACAACCGGGCCAAGCTCGAGGCGTACGAGTGCGGCATCGAGCCGACCCCCACGCCGGCCGGCGGCGGGCGCTTCCCCATCAAGTACTACCTGACGGCGATGCTCTTCATCGTCTTCGACATCGAGATCGTCTTCCTCTACCCCTGGGCCGTCACCTTCGACGCCCTGGGGATCTTCGGGCTCGTGGAGATGCTGCTCTTCGTGCTCACCGTCTTCGTCGCGTACGCGTACGTATGGCGGCGCGGCGGCCTGGAATGGGACTGAGGGGCCTTTAGTCATGGGACTCGAAGAAAAGCTGCCGAGCGGCTTCCTGCTGACCACCGTCGAGCAGGCCGCGGGCTGGGTGCGCAAGTCGTCGGTCTTCCCGGCCACGTTCGGCCTCGCCTGCTGCGCCATCGAGATGATGACCACCGGCGCCGGCCGTTACGACCTGGCGCGCTTCGGCATGGAGGTCTTCCGCGGCTCGCCGCGCCAGGCGGACCTGATGATCGTGGCCGGCCGGGTCAGCCAGAAGATGGCGCCGGTGCTGCGGCAGGTCTACGACCAGATGCCGAACCCGAAGTGGGTGATCTCCATGGGGGTCTGCGCCTCCTCGGGCGGCATGTTCAACAACTACGCGATCGTCCAGGGCGTCGACCACGTCGTCCCGGTCGACATCTACCTCCCGGGCTGCCCGCCGCGGCCGGAGATGCTCCTGGACGCCATCCTCAAGCTCCACCAGAAGATCCAGGGCTCCAAACTCGGCGTGAACGCCCAGGAGGCGGCCCGCGAGGCGGAGGAGGCGGCGCTCAAGGCCCTGCCCACCATCGAGATGAAGGGGCTGCTGCGATGAGCGACGCGCACCGGGACGCCGACGGCGCCAACCCCGAGAAGGACCTCTCCGCCGAGAACCTCCCCGGCCAGCGCGGTCAGGGCGGCGAGGAGATCCGCGTCCAGCGCGGCATGTTCGGCGCGGCGAGCGGCGGCGACACCTCCGGCTACGGCGGCCTGGTCCGCTCGGTCCGGCTCCCCGGGGCGGCGGCCAGGCCCTACGGCGGCCCGCGCGGCACCGACGGGTACGGCGACTTCGACGAGATCGCCGACGAGCTGGAGGGCGCGCTGGAGGAGCAGGGCCTGCTCCCGGAGAACGCCATCGGGAAGACGGTCGTCGACCGCGGCGAGCTGACCTTCCACATCGAGCGCGAGCACCTGGTCCGCGTCGCCCGCACCCTGCGCGACGACCCGGCGCTCCGCTTCGAGCTGTGCACCGGCGTCAGCGGCGTGCACTACCCGCACGACAAGGGCCGCGAGCTGCACGCCGTCTACCACCTGCGCTCACTCACCCACAACCGGCTGATCCGCCTGGAGGTCGGCGCCCCGGACAGCGACCCGCACATCCCGTCGCTGTTCGAGGTCTATCCGACCAACGACTGGCACGAGCGCGAGGCGTACGACTTCTTCGGGATCGTCTTCGACGGTCACCCGGCCCTGACGCGGATCATGATGCCGGACGACTGGCAGGGCTTCCCGCAGCGCAAGGACTATCCCCTCGGCGGCATCCCCGTCGAGTACAAGGGCGCCCAGATCCCGGCTCCGGACCAGCGGAGGTCGTACTCATGAGCACTTCGCACGCCTCCCCTCGGGAGACCACCGAAGGCCCCGTCTACACGGTCACCGGCGGCGACTGGGACGAGGTCGTCCGGTCCGCGGCCCGCACCGACGACGAGCGCCTGATCGTCAACATGGGCCCGCAGCACCCGTCCACCCACGGCGTGCTCCGCCTGATCCTGGAGATGGACGGCGAACGGGTCACCGAGGCCCGCTGCGGCATCGGCTACCTGCACACCGGCATCGAGAAGAACCTCGAATACCGGACGTGGACCCAGGGCACCACCTTCGTGACCCGCATGGACTACCTGACGCCGTTCTTCAACGAGGCGGCGTACTGCCTCGGCGTCGAGCAGCTCCTCGGCATCGAGGACCAGATCCCGGACCGCGCCTCGGTCATCCGGGTGCTCCTGATGGAGCTGAACCGGATCTCCTCCCACCTGGTGTGCGTGGCCACCGGCGGCATGGAGCTGGGTGCCACCACGATCATGATCTACGGCTTCCGCGACCGGGAACTGATCCTCGACATCTACGAGCTGATCACCGGCCTGCGCATGAACCACGCGTACATCCGCCCCGGCGGCCTCGCCCAGGACCTGCCGCCCGGCTCGGTGGACCAGATCCGCGAGTTCGTGAAGAAGATGCGCAAGAACCTCCCGGAGTACGACAAGCTCGCCACCGGGAACCCGATCTTCAAGGCCCGGATGAAGGACGTCGGCTATCTCGACCTGGCCGGCTGCATGGCGCTGGGCGCCACCGGCCCGATCCTGCGCTCCACCGGCCTGCCGCACGACCTGCGCAAGTCCCAGCCGTACTGCGGCTACGAGAACTACGACTTCGACGTCCCCACCGCCGACACCTGCGACGCCTACGGCCGCTTCCTGATCCGGCTGGAGGAGATGCGCCAGTCGCTCCGGATCGTCGAGCAGTGCCTGGACCGGCTCCAGCCCGGCCCGGTCATGGTGCCCGACAAGAAGATCGCCTGGCCCGCCCAGCTCGCGCTCGGGCCGGACGGACTGGGCAACTCCCTCGACCACATCAAGAAGATCATGGGCACCTCCATGGAGGCCCTGATCCACCACTTCAAGCTGGTCACCGAGGGCTTCCGGGTACCGCCGGGACAGACGTACACCGCGGTCGAGTCGCCCAAGGGCGAACTCGGGGTGCACGTCGTCTCCGACGGCGGCACCCGCCCCTACCGGGTCCACTTCCGCGACCCGTCCTTCACCAACCTGCAAGCCATGGCGGCGATGTGCGAGGGCGGCCAGGTCGCCGACGTCATCGTCGCGGTGGCGTCCATCGACCCCGTGATGGGAGGCGTCGACCGGTGACCACCAGTTCCTCGCAGCGGGGTGTCGGGCTCGGCATGCCCGAGCTGCCCGCACCCGACTACCCGGCCGAGGTCCGCGCGAAGCTGGAGACCGACGCGCGGGAGATCGTCGCCCGCTACCCGGACTCCCGGTCCGCCCTGCTGCCGCTGCTGCACCTCGTGCAGGCGCAGGAAGGGCACGTCACCCGCACCGGGATGCGGTTCTGCGCGGACGTGCTCGGCCTGACCACGGCCGAGGTCACCGCGGTGGCGACCTTCTACACGATGTACCGGCGCCGCCCCGGCGGCGACTACCAGGTCGGCGTCTGCACCAACACCCTGTGCGCGGTCATGGGCGGCGACGAGATCTTCGAAGAGCTCCAGGAGCACCTCGGCGTCGGCAACGGCCAGACCACCGAGGACGGCAAGGTCACCCTGGAGCACATCGAGTGCAACGCGGCCTGTGACTTCGCGCCGGTCGTGATGGTCAACTGGGAGTTCTTCGACAACCAGACCCCGGCCGGCGCCCGGCGCCTGGTCGACGACCTCCGCGCGGGCCGGCCGGTCACGCCCACCCGAGGCGCGCCGCTGTGCACGTTCAAGGAGACCGCCCGGATACTGGCGGGCTTCCCCGACGAGCGGGAGGGCGCCGTCGAGGCCGGGGGCAGCGCGGGACCCGCCTCCCTGGCCGGCCTGAAACTGGCGAAGGGCGAGACCTCCGCCGCTCGGGTTGTGCACCCGCGCGGTGCGGCCCCGCAGGACGACCGGCCGCACGAGCCCTCACCCACCGAGCACCTCAGCTCGCACGACGCACCGCAGGACACCTCGGCGTCCGACCCCTCCCATCCGGCGGGGCCCACGGCCGAGGAGGGGGAGTGATGACGTTGGCAGCCGAGATCAAGGACACCGGCCCGGAGAAGCTGCTCGCACCCGTGTTGTCGGCCTTCTGGGACGAGGACGCGTCCTGGACGCTGGACACGTACCGCAGGCACGACGGGTACGAGGGGCTGCGCAAGGCGCTGGCCATGTCACCGGACGACCTGATCGCGTACGTCAAGGAGGCCGGTCTGCGCGGCCGCGGCGGCGCCGGCTTCCCCACCGGGATGAAGTGGCAGTTCATCCCCCAAGGGGACGGCAAGCCGCACTACCTCGTGGTCAACGCCGACGAGTCGGAGCCGGGAACCTGCAAGGACATCCCGCTCCTCTACGCGAACCCGCACAGCCTCATCGAGGGCATCGTCATCGCCTGCTGGGCCATCCGGTCCTCGCACGCCTTCATCTACCTCCGCGGTGAGGTCGTCCCGGTACTGCGGCGGCTGCACGAGGCGGTACGCGAGGCCCGTGCGGCCGGCTTCCTGGGCGAGAACATCCTGGGCAGCGGACTCGACCTGGAACTCACCGTGCACGCGGGCGCCGGCGCGTACATCTGCGGTGAGGAGACCGCGCTGCTCGACTCGCTCGAAGGCCGCCGCGGCCAGCCCCGGCTGCGTCCCCCCTTCCCCGCTGTGGCCGGCCTCTACGCCTGCCCCACTGTGGTGAACAACGTCGAGTCCATCGCCTCGGTTCCCGCGATCCTGCACCGGGGCAAGGACTGGTTCAGGTCGATGGGCAGCGAGAAGTCCCCGGGATTCACGCTGTACTCCCTCTCCGGCCACGTCGCCGGCCCCGGTCAGTACGAGGCACCGCTCGGCATCACGCTGCGCCAGCTCCTGGAGATGAGCGGGGGCATGCGCCCCGGCCACCGCCTGAAGTTCTGGACGCCGGGCGGCTCCTCGACGCCGATGTTCACCGAGGAGCACCTCGACGTCCCCCTCGACTACGAGGGCGTGGGCGCCGCGGGCTCCATGCTCGGCACCAAAGCGCTCCAGTGCTTCGACGAGACCACCTGCGTCGTGCGCGCCGTGACCCGCTGGACGGAGTTCTACGCCCACGAGTCCTGCGGCAAGTGCACCCCCTGCCGGGAAGGGACGTACTGGCTCGTGCAGTTGCTGCGCGACATCGAGGCCGGCAAGGGCGCGATGAGCGACCTCGACAAGCTGAACGACATCGCCGACAGCATCAACGGCAAGTCCTTCTGCGCCCTCGGCGACGGCGCCGCCTCGCCGATCTTCTCCTCGCTGAAGTACTTCCGCGAGGAGTACGAGCAGCACATCACGGGCCGCGGCTGCCCCTTCGACCCGGCCAGGTCGACGGCCTGGGCCGACCACCGTACGGAGGTGAACGCATGACGGTACAGCGAACGGGAAGCGGCTCCGCCGCGAGCGAGCGCTCCTCCGGCGGGGGAGCGGCCGCGGTACCGCCCGAGGACCTGGTGTCGCTGACGATCGACGGCGCCGCGATCAGCGTGCCCAAGGGCACCCTGGTCATCCGGGCCGCCGAACAGCTCGGCATCGAGATCCCCCGGTTCTGCGACCACCCGCTCCTCGACCCGGCCGGCGCCTGCCGCCAGTGCATCGTCGAGGTCGAGGGCCAGCGCAAGCCCATGGCGTCCTGCACCATCACCTGCACCGACGGGATGGTGGTCAGGACCCACCTCACCTCCCCGGTCGCGGAGAAGGCCCAGAAGGGTGTGATGGAGCTGCTGCTCATCAACCACCCGCTGGACTGCCCGGTCTGCGACAAGGGCGGCGAGTGCCCGCTGCAGAACCAGGCGATGTCGCACGGGCAGTCCGACTCGCGCTTCGAGGGGAGGAAGCGGACCTACGAGAAGCCCGTGCCGATCTCCACCCAGGTGCTCCTGGACCGCGAGCGGTGCGTGCTGTGCGCCCGCTGCACCCGGTTCTCACATCAGATCGCCGGCGACCCGATGATCGAGCTGATCGAGCGCGGCGCCCTCCAGCAGGTCGGCACCGGCGAGGGCGACCCCTTCGAGTCGTACTTCTCCGGCAACACCATCCAGATCTGCCCGGTCGGCGCGCTCACCTCGGCGGCGTACCGGTTCCGCTCCCGCCCCTTCGACCTGGTCTCCTCGCCGTCGGTCTGCGAGCACTGCGCGGGCGGCTGCGCGACCCGCACCGACCACCGGCGCGGCAAGGTCATGCGGCGCCTCGCGGCCGACGAACCCGAGGTCAACGAGGAGTGGATCTGCGACAAGGGGCGGTTCGGGTTCCGGTACGCGCAGGCGCGCGACCGGCTCACCACCCCCCTGGTGCGCAACGCCGAGGGCGAGCTGGAACCCGCCTCCTGGCCGGAGGCACTGCAGATCGCCGCCCAGGGGCTGCTCGCCTCGCGCGGCCGGACCGGTGTCCTCACCGGCGGCCGGCTGACCGTCGAGGACGCCTACGCGTACAGCAAGTTCGCACGCGTGGCGCTCGACACCAACGACATCGACTTCCGCGCGCGCGTGCACAGCGCCGAGGAGGCCGACTTCCTCGCCGCCCGGGTCGCCGGCCGCGGCCGCGACCTCGACGGGACCGGCGTCACCTACACCGCCCTGGAGCAGGCCCCGGCGGTCCTCCTGGTCGGGTTCGAGGCCGAGGAGGAGGCCCCCGGCGTCTTCCTGCGGCTGCGCAAGGCCTGGCGGGGCCACGGGCAGAAGGTGTTCGCCCTGGCCACGCACGCCACCCGCGGCCTGGAGAAGGCCGGTGGCACCCTGCTGGCGGCCGCGCCCGGCACCGAGACCGAGTGGCTGGACGCGCTGGCCGGCGGCGTCGGTCTGGAGGACGAGGGGACCCTGGCCGCCGAGGCGCTGCGCGCCGAGGGCGCGGTGATCGTCGTCGGCGAACGGCTGGCGGGCGTCGCCGGGGGCCTGACCGCCGCGGTCCGGACCGCCGCGGCGACCGGCGCCCGGCTGGTGTGGATCCCCCGGCGGGCCGGGGAGCGCGGCGCCATCGAGGCGGGCGCGCTGCCGACGCTGCTGCCCGGCGGACGCCCGGCCACCGACCCCCGGGCGCGCGACGAGGTCGCCACCGTCTGGGGCGTGGCCGCGCTGCCGCACCGCTACGGCCGGGACACCGGCCGGATCGTGGAGGCCGCCGCCGACGGCGAACTCCAGGCGCTGCTCGTGGCGGGCGTGGAGGTCGCCGACCTGCCCGACCCGGCACGCGCGCGGGCGGCACTGGCCGAGGCCGGGTTCGTCGTCTCGCTGGAGCTGCGGCCCGGCGAGGTCACCGAGCTGGCCGACGTGGTGCTGCCGGTCGCCGCCGTCGCCGAGAAGGCCGGCACCTTCCTCAACTGGGAAGGGCGGGTCCGCTTCTTCGAGGCCGCGCTCAAGCCCGACCAGATGGCCCGCCGGGTGGCGCCCTCGGACGCGCGGGTGCTGCAGATGCTGGCCGACGCCATGGACGTACACCTGGGGCTGCCGGATCTGCGGACCGTGCGCGCGGAGATGGACCGGCTCGGGCACTGGGAGGGGCCCGGGGCGAGCGAGCCGCGGGAGGGCGCCGCCGGGCTGCCCCGGCCGGCCGCCGGGGAGGCCGTGCTCGCCGGGCACCGGCTGCTGCTCGACCAGGGACTCCTCCAGCAGGGCGACGAGGCGCTCGCCGGCACCCGGCACGCCGCACGCGCGCGCGTGTCGGCCGCCACGGCCGCCGAGGCGGGCGTCAAGGACGGCGACGCCCTCGCGGTGACCGGCCCCGCGGGGGCCGTGGAACTCCCCCTCCAGGTCACCGAGATGCCCGACCGCGTGGTGTGGCTGCCGCTGAACTCCACCGGAGCGGGCGTCCCCTCCGACACGGGGCTGCTGCCCGGCTCCCTCGTCCGCATCGGCCCGGCGACGTCCGTCGGCGAGGCCCCCGAGGAGGTGGAGGCATGAGCCCGTACCTCGCCGCTGAAGACCTCTCGATGTTCGGCACCGACCCCTGGTGGCTGGTGCTGGTCAAGGCGGTCTTCTGCTTCGCCTTCCTGATGGTGACCGTGCTGATCGCCATCGTCATGGAGCGCAAGGTCGTCGCCTGGATGCAGTTGCGGATCGGCCCCAACCGGCACGGCCCGTGGGGCATGCTCCAGTCGCTCGCCGACGGCATCAAGCTGATGCTGAAGGAAGACCTCGTCGTCAAACGCGCGGACAAGGTGGTGTACGTCCTCGCCCCCGTGGTCGCCGCCATCCCGGCCTTCATGGCGATCGCGGTGATCCCCTTCGGACCGGCCGGCAACGAGATCTCGGTCTTCGGCCACCGCACCGCCATGCAGCTCACCGACCTGCCGATCGCGATGCTGTACATCCTCGCCGTCGCCTCGGTCGGCATCTACGGCATCGTGCTGGCCGGCTGGTCCTCCGGATCGACCTACCCGCTCCTGGGCGGCCTGCGCTCCTGCGCGCAGATGATCTCCTACGAGATCGCCATGGGCGCCGCGTTCGCCTCGGTGTTCCTCTACTCCGGGTCGATGTCCACCTCGGCCATCGTCGAGCAGCAGGCCGACCGCTGGTACATCCTGCTGCTGCCGCTCTCCTTCCTCCTCTACATCGTGACGATGGTCGGCGAGACCAACCGCGCCCCCTTCGACATGCCGGAGTCCGAGGGCGACCTGGTGGGCGGCTTCAACACCGAGTACTCGTCCATCAAGTTCGCGATGTTCATGCTCGCCGAGTACGTGAACATGGTGACGGTCTCGGCGGTCACCATCACGCTCTTCCTGGGCGGCTGGCGGGCCCCCTGGCCGGTCAGCACCTTCTGGGAGGGCGCCAACCACGGCTGGTGGCCGCTGCTGTGGTTCGTCGTCAAGGTCCAGTTGCTGCTGTTCTTCTTCGTCTGGCTGCGCGGCACGCTCCCGCGCGTCCGCTACGACCAGCTCATGAAGCTCGGCTGGAAGGTCCTCATCCCGCTGTCGCTGGTCTGGCTGATGCTGGTGGCGACCGTGCGGGCGCTCAGGAACGAGAACTACGACTTCGCCGACATCGCGCTCTACGTCTGCGGCGGCGTCCTCGTCGTCCTGCTGCTCTCCTTCCTCGTCGACATGTTCCGGGACAAGGGCAAGGGGGACGGGCCGCCCGAGGAGGAGCCCGCCGCGTTCGACCCGATGGCCGGCGGGTTCCCCGTGCCGCCGCTGCCGGGGCAGGAGCTGCCGCCGGTGCCGAGGCGCCGCTCGCACCGCGAGCGGGAGCTGATTGTCAGTGGTGCGCCCGATACTCAGAGTGACGGACCTGTGGGCGGATCTACGGAGGGAAAGGAGACGTCCGATGGCTGAGGAGCCCCAGGAGGCCGGGCCGACCGAGCCCGGTTTCCAGAACCCCGTGGCCGGCTTCGGCGTGACCTTCAAGGCCATGTTCAAGAAGCGGCTGACCGAGCAGTACCCCGAGCAGCCGAAGACCACGGCTCCCCGCTTCCACGGACGGCACCAGCTCAACCGCCATCCGGACGGCCTGGAGAAGTGCGTCGGCTGCGAACTGTGCGCCTGGGCCTGCCCCGCCGACGCGATCTACGTCGAGGGCGCGGACAACACCGACGAGGAGCGCTACTCGCCGGGCGAGCGGTACGGCCGCGTCTACCAGATCAACTACGCCCGCTGCATCCTGTGCGGCCTGTGCATCGAGGCGTGTCCCACGCGTGCGCTCACCATGACCAACGAGTTCGAACTGGCCGACTCCAGCCGCGCCAACCTGATCTTCACCAAGGAGCAGTTGCTGGCCGGCCTGGAGGACGGCATGGTCGACGCGCCCCACGCGCTCTACCCGGGCACCGACGAGCAGGACTACTACCGGGGCCTGGTCACCGAGGCCGCCCCCGGCACCGAGCGGCAGGCCGCCCCCACCGAGGGCGAGGTGGTCCAGGAGGCCGACTCGACCTTCGGCGCGGACGAACCGGCCTCCGGGAAGGTGATCCGCTGATGAGCGCGCAGCTCGCCGCCGGGTCCGCCGCCCTGGCCGGCTCCGCCACCTCCACCGGGGAGGCCGCCCAGTTCTGGCTCCTCGGCACGGTCGCGGTGATCGGCGCCCTGTGCACCGTCTTCATGAAGAAGTCCGTGCACAGCGCGCTCTGTCTCGCCGGAACCATGATCATCCTCGCCGTGTTCTACCTGGCCAACGGCGCCTACTTCCTCGGCGTCGTCCAGATCGTCGTCTACACCGGCGCGATCATGATGCTCTTCCTGTTCGTGGTGATGCTGGTCGGCGTCACCGCGGCGGACTCCCTGAAGGAGACCATCCAGGGGCAGCGCTGGCTGGCCCTGCTGTGCGGCCTCGGCTTCGGCATCCTGCTGTTCGCGGGCATCGGCAACGCCTCCCTCACGGAGTTCAGCGGCACGGGCCGGGCCAACGCGGGCGGCAACGTGGAGGGCCTCGCGGCCCTGATCTTCACCAAGTACGTCTTCGCGTTCGAGATCACCGGCGCCCTGCTCATCACGGCCGCGGTCGGCGCGATGGTGCTCACCCACCGCGAGCGCACCGAGCGGGCCAAGACCCAGCGGGAGATGGCCGAGGAGCGGGTGCGCGAGGGCAGGTACCTGCCGCCGCTGCCGGCGCCCGGTGTCTACGCCCGGCACAACGCCGTGGACATCGCGGGTCTGCTGCCCGACGGCACCCCGTCCGAGCTGACGGTCAGCAGGACACTGCGCGAGCGCGGCCAGGTCCGGGACGTGTCCACCGAGGCGCTGGAGGATCTGAAGGCGCTGGAGCGGCGCGCGCAGGAGCGGCTGGAGCGCACGTCGGACGCCCCGGCCACCGTCGAGCGGGCCGAGGAGGCGTCGAAGTGAACCCCGTCAACTACCTCTACCTCGCGGCCCTGCTCTTCACGATCGGCGCCACCGGGGTGCTGATCCGGCGCAACGCGATCGTCGTGTTCATGTGCGTCGAGCTGATGCTCAACGCCTGCAACCTCGCGTTCGTCGCCTTCTCCCGGCTGCACGGCAACCTGGACGGCCAGGTCATCGCCTTCTTCACGATGGTCGTCGCCGCCGCGGAGGTCGTGGTGGGGCTCGCGATCATCGTGTCCCTGTTCCGTTCCCGCCACTCGGCCTCGGTGGACGACGCCAGTCTGATGAAGCTGTGAGGGGCTGCTGAATCGTGGAAGATCTCATTGCGCTGCTGGTGGCGGCGCCTCTGCTCGGAGCCGCGGTCCTGCTGTGCGGCGGGCGCCGGCTGGACGCCGTCGGCCACTGGATCGGCACCCTGCTGGCCGCCGTGTCCTTCGTGATCGGCGCCGTCCTGTTCACCGACCTGCTGGGCCGGGGCGCCGAGGAACGCACCCTGACGCAGCACCTGTTCAGTTGGGTCCCGGTCGAGGGCTTCCAGGCGGACGTCGCCTTCCGGCTCGACCAACTGTCGATGACCTTCGTCCTGCTGATCACCGGCGTCGGCTCGCTGATCCACCTGTACTCGGTCGCGTACATGGAGCACGACGAGCGCCGCCGCCGCTTCTTCGGCTATCTGAACCTGTTCCTCGCGGCGATGCTGATCCTGGTCCTCGCCGACAACTACCTGCTGCTGTACGTCGGCTGGGAGGGCGTCGGCCTCGCCTCCTACCTGCTGATCGGTTTCTGGCAGCACAAGCCCGGCGCCGCCACGGCCGCGAAGAAGGCGTTCCTGGTCAACCGCGTCGGCGACATGGGCCTGTCGATCGCGATCATGCTGATGTTCCTGTGGTTCGGCACCTTCGCCTTCGGGCCGGTGCTCGGCACCCTGGAGGAACCCGGGATCGCCGGGCAGGCCGGCGAGGGCAAGCTCACCGCGATCGCCCTGATGCTGCTGCTCGCCGCGTGCGGCAAGTCCGCCCAGGTGCCGCTGCAGTCCTGGCTCGGTGACGCGATGGAGGGTCCGACCCCGGTCTCGGCCCTGATCCACGCCGCGACCATGGTGACCGCGGGCGTGTACCTGATCGTCCGCTCCGCCGCGGTCTTCAACGGCGCGCCGGACGCCCAACTGGTGGTCACCGTCGTCGGCGCGGTCACGCTGCTCTTCGGCGCCGTCGTCGGTTGCGCGAAGGACGACATCAAGAAGGCGCTGGCCGGCTCGACCATGTCGCAGATCGGCTACATGGTGCTCGCCGCGGGCCTCGGCCCGATCGGCTACGTCTTCGCGATCATGCACCTGGTGACGCACGGCTTCTTCAAGGCCGGGCTGTTCCTCGGCGCCGGTTCGGTCATGCACGGCATGAACGACGAGGTGGACATGCGCCGCTACGGCGGCCTGCGCAGGTACATGCCGGTCACCTTCGTCACCTTCGGCCTCGGCTACCTCGCCATCATCGGCTTCCCGGGCCTGTCCGGCTTCTTCTCCAAGGACAAGATCATCGAGGCGGCGTTCGCCAAGGGCGGCACCGAGGGCTGGCTGCTCGGCGCCTGCGCCCTGCTGGGCGCGGCCCTGACCGCGTACTACATGACGCGCGTGATGCTGATGACGTTCTTCGGCGAGGAGCGCTGGCGCGAGGCGCCGGCGCCGTCCCCGGACCGGCCGGACGTGGAGCCCGCGGCCGGGGCGCGCGGCGCGGCCGACGCCCGACCGGTGCCCGCCGCCGCTGCCGCGGCGGGTCCGCCGCACCCGCACGAGTCGGCGAAGCTCATGACGATCCCGATGATCGTGCTGGCCGTGGGGTCGGTGGCCGGGGGCGCGTTCTTCAGCGTCGGCGACCGCTTCCTGCACTGGCTGGAGCCGATCACCGCCCACGCCCACGGCCATCCGCCGGTCGGCGCCCTGACCGTCACGCTGTCCACGGTCGCCGTGATGGTGATCGGCGTCGGCGCCGCCTGGGCGCAGTACGGCCGCCGCCCGGTCCCGGCCGTCGCCCCGCGCGGGTCGCTGCTCACCCGGGCCGCCCGGCGCGACCTGCTCCAGGACGACTTCAACCACGTCGTCCTGGTCCGCGGCGGCGAGCACCTCACGCGCTCCCTGGTCTACGTCGACCACAGCCTGGTCGACGGGGTCGTCAACGGCACGGCCGCCTCGGTCGGCGGTCTCTCCGGCCGGATGCGCAAGGTGCAGAACGGCTTCGCGCGCAGTTACGCGGTCTCGATGTTCGGCGGCGCGGCGGTTCTCGTCGCCGCGACCCTGCTGATGAGGGCGGTCTGATACCGAATGTCCGAATCGACCTTTCCCCTGCTGACGGCGACGGCGGCGCTCCCGGCCCTCGGGGCCGTCGCCACGGCCGCCGTGCCGGCCGCGAAACGCACCGCGGCCAAATGGCTCGCGCTGCTGTTCTCGCTGGCCACGCTCGTCCTGGCGCTCATCGTCCTGGTCCGATTCGACCCGGACGGCGACCGTTACCAGCTCACCGAGTCGCACTCCTGGATCGCCGACTTCGGCGTCCGCTACGAACTGGGCGTAGACGGCATCGCGGTGGCGCTGATCGCGCTCACCGCCCTGCTGATCCCGTTCATCGTGCTGGCCGGGTGGCACGACGCCGACCCGCTGGAGACCGGCAGCAGCCGGTGGCGGCCGACGCAGGGCTTCTTCGCCCTGATCCTGGCCGTCGAGGCGATGGTGATCATCTCCTTCGAGGCCACCGACGTCTTCCTCTTCTACATCTTCTTCGAAGCCATGCTCATCCCGATGTACTTCCTCATCGGCGGCTTCGGCGACCGGGCCCACGGCGCGTACCGAACCGCCGCCACCGCGACGGAGGCCGAGCGGACGGCCGCCACCCAGCGGTCGTACGCCGCCGTGAAGTTCCTCCTCTACAACCTCGCCGGCGGACTGATCATGCTGGCCGCGGTGATCGGCCTGTACGTGGTCGCCGGCAACTTCTCGCTCGCGGAGATCGCCGCGGCGCGGGCCGACGGCT
Organism: Streptomyces ziwulingensis; assembly: GCF_039542605.1. Taxonomy (NCBI): domain Bacteria; kingdom Bacillati; phylum Actinomycetota; class Actinomycetes; order Kitasatosporales; family Streptomycetaceae; genus Streptomyces; species Streptomyces ziwulingensis. The sequence goes on along the minus strand of NZ_BAABIG010000005.1, from coordinate 94,230 downwards.
CGCTCGACATGGCGACGAACACCGAACGCTGGCTGTTCCTCGGCTTCTTCTTCGCCTTCGCGGTGAAGGCGCCGCTGTGGCCGCTGCACACCTGGCTGCCCAACGCCATGCAGGAGTCCACCACCCCGGTCGCCGTGCTGATCACGGCGGTGGTCGACAAGGTGGGAACCTTCGCGATGCTCCGCTTCTGCCTCCAGCTCTTCCCGGAGGCGAGCAAGTGGGCGACACCGGTGATCCTCGTACTGGCGCTGATCAGCATCATCTACGGGGCGCTGCTCGCGGTCGGCCAGCGGGACATCAAGCGGCTGGTGGCGTACGCGTCGATCTCGCACTTCGGCTTCATCGTCATGGGCATCTTCGCGATGACCAGCCAGGGCCAGTCCGGCGCGACGCTCTACATGGTCAACCACGGCATCTCCACCGCCGCGCTGATGCTGGTCGCCGGCTTCCTCATCTCGCGGCGCGGCTCGCGGCTCATCGCCGACTACGGCGGAGTGCAGAAGGTCGCCCCGGTCCTCGCCGGCACCTTCCTGATCGGTGGCCTCGCGACCCTGTCGCTGCCGGGCCTGGCGCCCTTCGTCAGCGAGTTCCTGGTCCTGGTCGGCACGTTCACGCGCTATCCGGTGGTCGGGATCATCGCGACCTTCGGCATCGTGCTGGCCGCGCTGTACACCCTCGTCCTGTACCAGCGGACGATGACCGGCCCGGTGAGACCGGAGGTCGCCGCGATGCCGGACCTGCGGGTACGTGAACTGGTGGTGGTCACGCCGCTGATCGTGCTCCTGGTCTTCCTGGGCGTCTACCCGAAGCCGGTCACGGACATCATCGACCCGGCCGTCAAACAGACCATGTCCGACGTCCATGAGAAGGACCCCCAGCCCGAGGCGGAGGCGGCCAAGTGAGCGCAGCAGCCGTCCACAGCCTGTGGACAACGGCGGCGAGTGCCGCCGAACCGATCGCCGAGATCGACGCGCCGAAGATCGAGTACGGGCAGCTCGCGCCCACCCTGATCGTGCTCGGCGCGGCGGTCATCGGGGTGCTGGTCGAGGCGTTCGTCCCGCGCCGATCGCGCTACTACGCGCAGATGTTCGTCTCGACGGTGGCGCTCACGGCCGGCTTCGCCGCGGTCGTCGCGCTCGCCGCCGACGGCTACGGCACCACCAAGGCGGGCATCGCCGCGATGGGCGCCATCGCCGTCGACGGACCGGCCCTGTTCCTCCAGGGCACGATCCTGCTGGCCGCCCTGGTCGGCCTCTTCACCTTCGCGGAGCGGCGGCTCGACCCGGAGGCGCACGGCAACCGCGTGGACTCCTTCGCCGCGCAGGCCGCGTCCGTGCCGGGCAGCGAGAGCGAGCAGAAGGCGGTGCGGGCCGGATTCGCCACCACCGAGGTCTTCCCGCTGCTGCTCTTCGCCGTCTCCGGCATGCTGGTCTTCCCGGCCGCCAACGACCTGCTGACGCTCTTCGTCGCGCTGGAGGTCCTCTCCCTCCCGCTGTACCTGCTGTGCGCGCTCGCCCGCCGCAAGCGGCTGATGTCGCAGGAGGCCGCGGTCAAGTACTTCCTGCTCGGGGCGTTCGCCTCCGCGTTCACCCTGTTCGGCATCGCCCTGCTCTACGGCTACGCGGGCTCGATGTCCTACGGGACGATCGCGCAGGTCGTGGACGGATCGGCGCGGGAGGTCACCCCGGCGCTCGCCGACACCATGGGCAACGACGCGCTGCTGCTGGTCGGCGGCGCGCTGATCGTCATGGGGCTGCTCTTCAAGGTGGGCGCGGTGCCGTTCCACATGTGGACGCCGGACGTGTACCAGGGCGCGCCGACGCCGGTGACCGGCTTCATGGCGGCGGCGACCAAGGTGGCGGCCTTCGGCGCGCTGCTGCGCCTGCTCTACGTCGTCCTGCCCGGCCTGCGCTGGGACTGGCGGCCGGTGATGTGGGGCGTGGCGATCGTCACCATGCTGGGCGGCGCGATCGTCGCGATCACGCAGACCGACATCAAGCGGCTGCTGGCGTACTCGTCGATCGCCCACGCCGGGTTCATCCTCGCCGGTGTCATCGCGACCACACCGGAGGGCGTCTCCTCGGTCCTCTTCTACCTGGCGGCGTACTCCTTCGTCACGATCGGCGCGTTCGCGGTCGTCACACTGGTCCGCGACCCGGGCGGCGAGGCGACGCACCTGTCGAAGTGGGCGGGGCTCGGCCGCAGGTCGCCACTGGTGGCGGCGGTGTTCGCGGTGTTCCTGCTGGCCTTCGCGGGCATCCCGCTGACCTCGGGCTTCACGGGCAAGTTCGCCGTGTTCAAGGCGGCGGCGGAAGGGGGCGCGGCGCCGCTGGTCGTGATCGGCGTGATCTCCTCGGCGATCGCCGCGTTCTTCTACATCCGGGTGATCGTGCTGATGTTCTTCAGCGAGCCCCGGCCGGAGGGCCCGACGGTCGCCGTGCCGTCGCCGCTGACGATGACGGCGATCGGGGTCGGCGTGGCCGTCACGCTGGTCCTGGGTGTGGCACCGCAGTACTTCCTGGACCTGGCCGGCCAGGCGGGGGTCTTCGTCCGCTGACGAGGCGCCCACGAGACGGAGCGGCCCGGCACACCTTGGGGGGTGCCGGGCCGCTCACCCGCACCGGGCTATGCGCCGCCGCGGCGTGGCCTGATGGGTGAGGTCCAGGTCCAGCGGGAACGGGGCGCTCACCTTCATGCGCTCCCGGAAGATGCCCACGCTGGTGTGGAAGAGGGTCTGCGGATTCGCGAAGACGAGACTGCCGTCGATCAGTTCCGTGTGCGGAGGAAGAGCCGGGAGGCGGTCCAGGCCGTCGGCGGTCCAGCCGCCTTCCGGCGGGGTCGGCCAGGCGGAGGTGGACGCCTTCGGTGTGACGCTCATCAGTGCTCCCATGGGACGGAGTCTCGCGGGTGCGGGCGGACTGCCCGCCGAAAACGGACCGGCTTCCCTCGAACGTGTGAACGGCTTTCGTGTTCCGACGCCGGGCCCGGCCGGGAGACCTGTGGATAACTCGGAGGCTGTCGGTGCGGACCCCTATCGTTGAGGCAGTGGTCGGGACAGGACAGACAGGGCAGGACGTACGGGGGCGAGGACGATGGGCGGGACGGGCGTGATCGGCGAGATGACAGGGACGACGGGGACAGCGGCGGTGGACAGCGAGGCGCTGGCCGTGCTGCGCCGGGTCTTCGGGTACGAGGCTTTCCGCGGCGAGCAGGAAGCGGTCATCGAGCACGTGGTGGCGGGCGGGGACGCCGTCGTGCTCATGCCGACCGGCGGCGGCAAGTCGCTGTGCTACCAGATCCCCTCGCTGGTGCGGCCCGGCACGGGCATCGTGGTCTCGCCGCTGATCGCACTGATGCAGGACCAGGTGGACGCGCTGCGGGCACTCGGCGTGCGCGCCGGGTTCATGAACTCGACGCAGGACTTCGACGAGCGGCGCACGGTGGAGGCCGAGTACCTCGCCGGCGAGCTGGACCTGCTGTACCTGGCGCCCGAGCGGCTCCGCCTGGAGAACACCCTCGACCTGCTCTCCCGGGGAAAGATCGCGGTCTTCGCGATCGACGAGGCGCACTGCGTCTCGCAGTGGGGCCACGACTTCCGGCCCGACTACCTCTCGCTCTCCCTGCTCGGCGAGCGCTGGCCGGACGTCCCCCGCCTCGCGCTCACGGCGACGGCCACGCACGCGACCCACCAGGAGATCACCGAGCGGCTGCACATGCCGGCGGCGCGGCACTTCGTCGCCAGCTTCGACCGGCCCAACATCCAGTACCGGATCGTCTCGAAGACCGACCCCAAGAAGCAGCTCCTGAACTTCCTGCGCGAGGAGCACGCCGGCGACGCGGGCATCGTCTACTGCCTGTCCCGCAACTCGGTCGACAAGACGGCCGAGTTCCTCTCCCGCAACGGCGTGCGGGCGGTGCCGTACCACGCGGGTCTGGACGCGGGCACCCGCGCGGCGCACCAGTCGAGGTTCCTGCGCGAGGACGGCCTGGTGGTCGTGGCGACCATCGCCTTCGGCATGGGCATCGACAAGCCGGACGTGCGGTTCGTCGCCCACCTCGACCTGCCCAAGTCGGTCGAGGGTTACTACCAGGAGACCGGCCGGGCCGGACGCGACGGGCTGCCGTCGACGGCCTGGATGGCCTACGGCCTCAACGACGTCATACAGCAGCGCAAGCTGATCCAGTCCGGTGAGGGCGACGAGGCGTTCCGGCGCCGGGCCCAGTCCCACCTGGACGCGATGCTCGCGCTGTGCGAGACCGTCCGGTGCCGGCGCGGTCAGCTCCTCGCCTACTTCGGCCAGGACCCCGACCGGCCCGGCTGCGGCAACTGCGACACCTGCCTGACCACTCCCGAGACCTGGGACGGCACGGTCGCCGCCCAGAAGGTGCTCTCGACCGTCGTGCGGCTGAAGCGGGAGCGCGGGCAGAAGTTCGGTGCGGGCCAGATCATCGACATCCTGCTGGGCAAGCGGTCCGCCAAGGTGATCCAGTTCGACCACGACCAGCTCTCGGTGTTCGGCATCGGCGAGGATCTGGCCGAGGCCGAGTGGCGCGGTGTCGTGCGGCAGTTGCTGGCGCAGGGGCTGCTCGCGGTCGAGGGGGAGTACGGCACCCTCGTGCTGACCGACGACAGCGCAACCGTGCTGCGGCGGGAGCGGGAGGTGCCGCTGCGCAAGGAACCGAAGAAGCCGGCCGCGGCGGCCCGCGCGTCCGGCGGCGGACGAGGCGAGCGCAAGGCCAGGGCGGCCGCGGCCGAACTGCCGGCGGAACTGCAGCCCGCCTTCGAGGCGCTGCGCGCCTGGCGCGCGGAACAGGCCAGGGAACAGGGCGTCCCCGCGTACGTGATCTTCCATGACGCCACGCTCCGGGAGATCGCCACGGTGTGGCCGACCTCGATGGGGCAGCTCGGTGGCATCAGCGGGGTCGGCGAGAAGAAGCTGACGACGTACGGCGAGGGGGTGCTGGAGGTGCTCGCCGGGCTGGGCGAGCCGCCCGCCGGGACCGCGATCCCCCCGGTCGCCGCGAACACCCCGGCGGCCGCGCCCGCGTCACCCGCCTCCACACCTGCCGCCTCCGCACGACCCGCCGCTACACCACCCGCCTCCGCACCGGATGCCGGTTCCCGTTCTGCTCTGGGGCCGGACGACTGGCCCGAGCACGAGACCGAGCCGGAGCCCGACGACTGGATATGACCGCCCCGGCACCCGGTACGGCCCCGGGCGTCACAGGGCGCGGGTCGCGTACGCCCTGACGTCGGCGTCGGTGTCGCCGGTGGCCGTGGCCAGCGCCGCCCGGGCGTCCGGTGTGGTCGCCGTGTGCCGGGTCAGGGCCAGGACGGCCGCCTTGCGGACATCGGCGTTCGGGTCGGCCAGGGTCTTGGCCAGGGCCGGGACCGCGGTGCCGGGGGCGGCGGCCGACAGCGCGGTGGCCGCGCCGGAGCGGACCTGCCAGACCGGGTCGGCCAGTGCGGCGAGGGCCCGTGCCGCCCACCGGCCCGGGCAGCCCGTCTCCGCGAGGGCCGCGAGGGCCGCGCCGCGGACCAGCGCGTCGGAGTCCTCGGTGAGCAGGTCGAGGCCGGTGCCGGCCGACGGCCCCGCCCGCAGCGTGCCCAGCGCCTTGGCCACGGCGACCCGGACCTCCCGGGACGGGTCCGCGGTGGCCGCCGCGAGCGCCTCGGCCGCGTCCAGCGAGACCAGGGCGCGCACGGCCTCGATCCGGACCGCCGGGTCGGAGTCGGCGAGGGCGGCGGCGAAGGTGCCGGCGCTGCCCAGCCGCAGGATGCGCAGCAGGTCCAGGGCGGTGGCACGGACGACGGGATCGGCCTGGGAGAGCGCCCGGTGCAGGGGGTCGCCCAGTTCCGGTCCGGGCGTCAGCGTGTCGGCGAGTTCCCGCAGGGAGGCCGCGGCGGCGGCCCGCACCTCGCCGGCCGGGTCCGACAGGGCGGCGGCGAGCGCCGGACCGGTGCCGGCGGGCACGGTCTCGGTGAGGACGGTCACCGCGGTGCGCCGCACGGCGGGCTCGGGGTCCGACAGGTAGGGGGCGAGCGCGGCCAGTTCGGGACCGTTCTCGGCCAGCGAGAGGAGTTCCAGCAGGCGGGGCGAGACGGCGGCGACGGGGCCCGCGGTGAGCCGAGGGCCGTCCACCCCGACGGGACCGGGCCCCGGCCCGGCGGCGAGCGGTGCCAGCTCGCGGGCACCGGCCGTCGCGACCTGCTCCGCGTGCACCTCGCCGAGGTGCCGGGAGGGACCGCCGGTCGGCGTGAACTCGTCGACCTCGACCAGATAGGGAGCCACGGGACGGGCCGTGAACTCCATCGCACCGGAGGGGGACTTGTGCAGATCGAGGTGGTGGAACCAGGACACGTCGTCGCGCTCGGGATGGTCGAGACGGTCGTGGTAGAGGCCCCAGCGGGACTCGGTGCGGGCCAGCGAGGCCCGGGCGGCCATCTCCGCGCAGTCGCGGATGAAGTCGACCTCGGCGCAGCGCATCAGCTCGTGCGGGGTGCGCGCGCCCATCGCGGCGATGTCCGCGCGCATCCGCTCGAAGGACTCCAGGGCGAGCGACAGCCGCGCGCCGGACTTCGGCGGGGCCACGTAGTCGTTCACGAAGCGGCGCAGTTTGTACTCGACCTGGGGCTGCGGCGGGCCGTCCGGGTGGCGCAGCGGGCGGTAGACCAGTCCGTGCGCCTCGCGGAGCTGGTCGTGGGGCAGCTCGCCCTCGTACGCGGAGTACTGGGCGGCGTCGGCGCCCGCGAGGTCACCGAAGACGAACGCGCCGATCATGTAGTTGTGCGGCACACAGGCCAGGTCACCGGCGGCGTACAGGCGGGGCACGGTGGTGCGGGCGTGGTCGTCCACCCGTACGCCCGAGGCGGAGTGGCCGCCGCACAGGCCGATCTCGGAGATGTGCATCTCCACGTCGTGGGTGCGGTAGTCGTGGCCGCGGCCCGCGTGGAAGGTCCCCCGGGTGGGGCGCTCGGTGGAGTGCAGGATCGACTCCAGGGCCGAGACGGACTCCTCCGGGAGGTGGCTGAGCTTCAGGTACACCGGACCGCGGTCCCCGGCGACCTCGGCCGCGAACTCGGCCATCATCTGGCCCGACCAGTAGTCGGAGTCGACGAACCGTTCGCCGTGCCGGTTGACCTGGTAGCCGCCGAAGGGGTTGGCGACGTAGGCGCAGGCGGGGCCGTTGTAGTCCTTGATCAGCGGGTTGATCTGGAAGCACTCGATGCCGGTCAGTTCGGCGCCCGCGTGGTAGGCCATGGCGTAGCCGTCACCCGCGTTGGTGGGGTTCTCGTAGGTGCCGTACAGGTAGCCGGAGGCGGGCAGGCCGAGCCGGCCGCAGGCGCCGGTCGCCAGGATCACCGCGCCCGCGCGGACGGTCACGAACCGTCCGGTGCGGGTGTGGAAGCCCGCCGCGCCCACCGCCCGGCCGCCTGCCGTCAGGACCCGGACCGGCATCACCCGGTTCTCGATGCGGATCCGCTCCCGCATCTCGCGCCGCCGCAACTGCCGGTAGAGGACCTTCTTGACGTCCTTGCCCTCCGGCATCGGCAGGACGTACGAACCGGAGCGGTGGACCTGGCGGACGGCGTACTCGCCGTGCTCGTCCTTCTCGAACTTCACCCCGTACGACTCCAGCCGCCGCACCATGGAGAAGCCGCGGGTGGCGGTCTGGCGGACGGTGGACTGGTCGACGATGCCGTCGTTGGCGCGGGTGATCTCCGCGACGTAGTCGTCGGGTTCGGCGCGGCCCGGGATCACCGCGTTGTTGACGCCGTCCATGCCCATGGCGAGCGCGCCGGAGTGCCGGACGTGGGCCTTCTCCAGCAGCAGCACATCGGCGCCCTGCTCGGCGGCGGTCAGCGCGGCCATGGTGCCGGCGGTGCCGCCGCCGATGACGAGGACGTCGCAGGAGAGTTCTTCGGCATCGGTGAGGGCGGGGATCTCCACGACAGGGCCTTTCAGGTACCGAGGGAAGTGAGGACGTCGCGCCGCAGCGCCAGGCGCGTCGGATCGTCGTGCGCCGCGCGGCAACGGGGCCGGGGCACGTCCCGTACGGCGGTCAGCCGGCCGCCGCCGAGGAGGGCGACGCGGTCGCCGAGGAAGAGCGCCTCGTCCACGTCGTGGGTGACGAAGACGACGGTCGCGCCCGTGCCGTGCAACACCTCGACCAGCAGGTCCTGCATGCCGGCCCGGGTCTGGGCGTCGAGGGCGCCGAAGGGTTCGTCCATCAGGACGGCGCGGGGGCGTCCGGCCAGGGCGCGGGCGAGCTGGGCGCGCTGGCGCTGTCCGCCGGAGACCCGGTGCGGCAACTGCCGGGCCTGCGCGGCGAGTCCGACCCGCTCCAGCCAGGCCGTCGCCTGCGTCCGCCGGGCGGCGCGGGCCACGCCCCGGATGGCGAGGGGGAGTTCGACGTTGGCGCGCAGGGTGCGCCAGGGCAGCAGCGCGTCCTCCTGGAAGACCAGCGCGCGGTCGGCGCCCGGTCCTTCGATCGGCCGCCCGTCCTGCTCCGCCGTGCCCGCCAGCGGGGACAGCAGCCCGGCCAGCGTGCGCAGCAGGGTGGACTTGCCGCAGCCGGAGGGGCCGACGACGGTGAGGATCTCACCGGGCCGGACGTCGACGTCCACGCCGGTGAGGGCGGTGGCGTCCGGGCGGCCGAGGGCGGCGGCGCGCAGGTGGAGCCGGGTGCCGTGCGGCGCCGCCGGTGGTCCGGCCGCCGTACGGGCCTCAGTCGCGGACGAGGTGCTGCTCATCGCGTGCCTCCTCGGAAGCGGGACCGGGACCGGGGGTGGTGTGCCGGGCGCCGGCGGCGGCGTCGGCCGCGGGCGCGGTGGTGGGGGCGCCGGCGGCCGTGCGGGCGGGTTTGCCCGGGCGGGGGCGGGGGCCGGGAACGTAGGAGGTGCGGGGGAGCCAGCGGGTCAGGCGGCGGCCGAGGAGTTCCACGGCGGTGGAGGTGAGCCGGCCGAGGACACCGATGGTGGCCATGCCGACGAAGACCCCCGGGTAGTCGACGACCGTGTAGTCCTGCCAGACGACCTTGTAGGTACGGCCGTCGTGGAGGGCGTTCAACCGCTTCTCGAAGGAGCCGAGGGAGCGCAGCAGGGTGCCGGCGGTGACCGTGTTGATGGTCTTGGACTGGTAGCCGACGGTCACGGTGACCGTGGAGCCGTTCCCGGCCCCGGCGTCACCGCCGCAGGCGGCCAGCGGGAGCAGCAGGACGAGGGCGCCGGCGGCGAGCGCCGCGCGTTTCACGGGGGCCGCGGACGGCCTGGGGGACAAGGAGGTCATGGGAGTTCGCGCCTCTCACCGCAGCAGGTAGGGCATGTTGACCGTGACCGCCCCGGTGGGGCAGCGGGCCGCGCACGGGCCGCAGTACCAGCACTCGTCGACGTGCATGTACGCCTTGCCGTTGCTCTCGTCGATGGCGAGGGAGTCGAGCGGGCACATGTCCACGCAGAGCGTGCAGCCGTCGATGCACTTCGACTCGTCGATGGTCACGGGCACGTCGGCCCGCTGGGGCGCCAAGGGCATGGCTGTCTCCAGGAAGATGCGCGGACGGGAAGGGGTCGGGCGGGAAGGGCTGGTACGGAAGGGGTTCGGGCGGGCTGGTCACAGGGAGCGGTGCAGCAGGCCGCTCATCGCGATGCGGTCGCCGCGGAAGCGGATGAACTCCAGGTCGACGGGGCGGCCGTCGGCGAGGTGGGTGAGCCGTTCCAGCATGAGGACGGCGGTGCCGCGCGGGGCTTGGAGCACGGCGGCGGAGTGGGCGTCCGCGGTGACCGCCTCCAGGGTGATCTCGGCGTGGCCGAGCGGTCCGCCGGTGACGGACTCCAGGAGGCGGAAGACGTCGGTGTTCTCCAGGTCGGCGCCGAGCAGGTGGGTGCCGATGTCGAGCGGTACGTAGGTCAGGTCGAGGGAGAGGGGCAGGCCGTTCAGTCGGCGCAGCCGCTCGATGTAGAGGACGTCGGCGCCGGGCGGCACGCGCAGGCGTTCCGCGACCGGAGCGGGGGCCGGGACGGGGACCGTGGTGCGGACCTCGTTGGTGACCCGGCCGTGTTCGTGGAGGGTCTCCGCGAGCCCCATCAGCCGGTCGAGGCCGTGCGGGTACTTGCGGCCCACGATTACGGTGCCGACGCCGGGCTGGCGGGCCACCAGGCCCTCGGCGCGCAGCAGGTCGAGCGCCTGGCGCACGGTGTTGCGGGAGGCCCGGTAGTCGGCGGCGAGGACGTCCTCGTGCGGCAGCGCGCCGCCGGGGAACGCGTCGGTGAGCAGTTGGTGGCGGAGCAGATCGGCGAGTTGCCGGGCCCGGTCGGCACGCAGCCGGCGCCGCGCGCGGTGGGCGGCGACGGTGGTCGCCCCCTGGCCTGCGTGGTCGCGGATGCGGTCGGTGGGTGGCATGCCGGGAACCCTAGCTTTGCGGTAGGGAAAGTGGTGTTGCCGAAGTGTTGCGCCACCGGGAGCGGCCCCGTGCGCACCGTGGACCTGCGGTTCTGTCCATGGTGCCGGGGGCATCCGCCACCTCGGCGGTACCGGTACCGGTACCGGTACCGGCACCCGCATGCGCGCCAGCACCCGCACAGGTGCTGTCGCTGTCGCTGCCGTCGTAGCAGGCGTCGGCGGCCGTCGCCGGCGCCGTCAGGACAGGGCGGTCAGCCCTGGGGCGAAGGTGATCAGCAGGGGCAGCAGGGGGACCAGCGCGGCGGTCGCCGTGGTGAGCGCCCGGTGGCGGCGGTCCAGGCGCGGCCGGGGCGCCAGCAGACGGTCGACGCGCTCGCCGAGGAGGCGGTGGCTGGACGCGCAGGAGAGCACGCCCCGGTGCTGGTTCAGCTCGATCAGCGCCAGTGCCGTGGTGAGGTGGCCGCAGCGGCGGGAGGCGGTGTCGTCGGCGGCGAGTTCCACCAGGCGGTGGGTCTGGTCGCAGAAGTGGGTGAAGAGGGGGAGGCGGGGGAAGCCGGTGGCCAGGGCCGTGGACAGGTGCAGCAGCCAGTCGTGGTGGGCCCGGGCGTGGCCGCGTTCATGGGTCAGGACGGCGTCGACCTGGTGGTCGGTGAGCCGTTGCAGCGCCCCGGTGGTGACGATGAGCTGCGGCGGGCTGCCGGGCATCCACCAGGCGTCCGGGTACTCGTCCTCCAGCACCAGCAGCGGACCGCGGGCGGCCGGCAGGCCGGCGGGCAGGTCGGGGGCGCGCTCCCGGAGGTGCGAGCGGGCCTGGGCGCGCCGGCGCCGCGCCTCGACCAGCTCGCGGCCGAGCATGGCGGTCGTCCAGGCGGCCCCGCAGGCCAGCAGCAGGGTGAGGACCGCCGCCCAGGCCGGTCCGGCGGAGAGGTTGTACGCCGCGGTCACCGCGGGCGGTGCCGGGGCGAAGAGCTGGGCGCGGACGGTGCCGAAGACGGCGGCGGCGCCCAGGGCGAGGGCCGTCAGACAGCACAGCAGGACCGTGGCGACCAGGCACTGCCACACCCACAGCGCGACCACCGGGTCCCGTTCCGGCCAGGCGGCGCGGGTCAGCGTGCGGGGGACCGGCACGGCGGCGGTCAGGGCGACGACGCACAGCAGAAGCAGACTTACGGTCATGCCTCGGGCTCCGGTTCCTGGTCGGACGGGCGGCTCGGCTCGGGGGCGTGCGGGGCTTGCAAGGCGTGCGGGTTGTGCAAGGCGTGCGGGTTGTGCGGGGCGGCGGGAGCGTGAGCGCACCGCGCACACCGCCCGCCGCCAGTATGACGGGGACGGGCGGCGCGAGTCAGGTGCCGGAGACCGTCGGCTACGGCACACCCCCTCCGGCCACCCCCAGCTCCCCGCCCGGATCACCCCCAGCTCCCCGCCCGGATCACCCCAGCCGCCCGCCCGCCGCCCGGATCGAGCCCGCCCCCCTCCCAGATCACCCCCCGACCACCCGCCCCGTCACCTCCCCGAGGCCCACTCGCGTGCCGTCCGGGCCGGGGGCCCATGCCGACAGGGTCACCACGTCGCCGTCCTCCAGGAACGTCCGCTTGCCGTCGGGGAGTTCGAGCGGATCGCGGCCGTTCCAGGTCAGCTCCAGCAGGGAGCCCCGCTGATGGTCCGCCGGACCGCTCACCGTGCCCGAGCCGTACAGGTCGCCGGTGCGCAGGGAGGCGCCGTTGACGGTGAGGTGCGCCAACTGCTGCGCGGCGGTCCAGTACATGGTGGAGAACGGCGGCTCGGAGACGACGTGGCCGTTGAGGGCGACGGAGATCCGCAGGTCGTAACCGCCCGGCTCGTCACCCGTGTCGTCGAGGTACGGCAGCAGGGCGTGGGTCCGCTCCGGCGGCGCGGTCCGCGCCTCCTCCAGGGCGTCCAGCGGCGTGATCCAGGCCGAGACGGAGGTGGCGAAGGACTTGCCGAGGAACGGGCCGAGGGGGACGTACTCCCACGCCTGGACGTCCCGCGCGGACCAGTCGTTGAGCAGGCAGACCCCGAAGACGTGCTCGCGCCAGTCCGCGAGCCGCACCGGGCGGCCCCGCGTGGACGGCACCCCGACGACGAAACCGACCTCGGCCTCGATGTCCAGCCGCACCGACGGCCCGAAGAGGGGCGCCGGGTCGGTGGGCGCCTTGCGCTGCCCCGAGGGACGTACGACGTCCGTGCCCGACACCACCACCGTGCCGGCGCGGCCGTGGTAACCGATCGGCAGATGTTTCCAGTTCGGGGTCAGGGAGTCCGCGGCGTCCGGGCGGAAGATCCGTCCGACGTTCCGGGCGTGGTTCTCCGAGGCGTAGAAATCCACGTAGTCGGCGACCTCGAAGGGCAGGTGCAGGGTCACCGAAGACAGCGGATGGAACAGGGGTTCGAGGGTCTCGCGGTGGGAGGGGACGGTCACCCAGGCGGTCAGCGCGCGCCGCACGTCCGACCAGGCCGTGCGGCCGGCCGCCAGCAGCGGGTTGAGGGTCGGCCGCGCCAGCAGGGAGGCGTACGGCGAACCGAGCGCGTGGGCCGCCGCGCCGGCGTCGAGGACGTGGTCGCCCAGCCGGACGCCCACGGTCCGCTCCTGCGAACCGGGGGTCGAGAACACGCCGTACGGGAGATTGTGCGGGCCGAAGGGGTCGCCCTCGGGGGCGTCGAAGGGGGGCATCGGGTGCTGCCTCGCTCTCGTACTCGCCGTGCGCGGCGGTGCGCCGCTCGGGCCACGAGTGACGTGGCCCGACCACACGTTACGGCCGTCGCCCCGCCGTTGGGCAGAGCGCCGGGCGGCGCCGGGCGCGGCGTGCCCGCGGTGGCGCTCCGCGTCCGTCCGTGCGCGGGAAGTCGTCCACCGGCCGGGCCGCAATCTTGACGGAGCGGTGCGAACAGGGAGACTCTGGGCGGGTGCCGGGAGGTCTCGGGGAGGGGACGTTCCGACGGCACCTCAGGGGGGCGGATGGCCATTGGGGAGGCCGGTCCGGGTCCGGCGCGGTCCGAGGCGTGGGCGGAGCGGCCCGCGCGGATCATGCGCGAGCGACTCGGCCGGGACTGCGTGTACGTACCGTCCTGCCGTTTCGGCCTGTACGTGGCCCTGCGGCACTGGTGCCCGCCGGGCGGACGGGTGCTGATGTCGCCGGTCAACGACGACGTCATCTTCTTCGTCGTCCTGGCGGCCGGGCTGCGCCCGGTGCAGGCACCGCTGAACCCGCGCGACGCGTCCCTCGACATCGATGCCGTGCCCGAGGAGGTGTGGGGCACGCTCTCCGCCGTCCTGACGACGAACCTGTACGGGAACCCCGACCCGGCACCCGAACTGCGCGCCAGATGTGACGCGTCGGGCATCCCGCTGATCGAGGACGCGGCGCACGCCATCGGCAGCGAGGTCGGCGGCCGGCCGGTCGGAGCGTGGGGCGACGCCTCCGTCTTCAGCCTGTCCAAACACGTCGGCGCCCGGGCCGGCGGCATCCTGACGGTGGCCGACCCCGGCCTGCGGGACGTGCTGGAGGAGGCCCGCGAGGAGCTGCTGTCCCCGCGCCGGGCGACCGCCGAACTCGGCTACGCGGTCCGGCCGTACGCCGAGGCGGCCGTACGGAGACTGGGCCTGCGGCGGGCCGCCTGGGCGACGCTGCGGCTGCTGGGTCTTGCGGAGCGCGAGGGGATCCGGATGCCGCTGCGGCCGCGGGAACTGGCCCGCGCGGCCGCCGCCCCCGGCCTCAAGGCGTACGACCCCTGGGTCCGCGTCGACATGCACGACTACCGCCTGCGCGGCGGACGGTTCCGGCTCGCCCGCGTCGGCCGCGCGCTCGACCGGCTCGACGAGGTGCTCACCGCCTGCCGCGCGGGGACGGAACTGCTGCTGTCGACGCGCTGGGCGGAGCCGGGACACGCGGGCGGGCCGCCGGGCCGGGCGCAGGCGCAGCCGCTGTTCCGGGTGCCGCTGCTCGTCGCGGACCGGGACGCGGCGGCCGCCGCCCTGGTGCGGCGCGGCATCGTCGTCGGATACCTGTACGACCCGCCGCTGGACGACTACGCGGGCGCGCGGTTCACCGACCTCTCGCCCGCCCCCGAGGCGGCACGCTGGTTCGCGCGGCACGCGCTGCCCGTCGACCCGCTGCGGGCGCGCCCGGCGATCGAGGCCCTGGAGGAGGCCGGAGTACGGCCGGCCGAGGCGCCGCGGCGCCCCGCCCGGCCGGGGCCGTCACCGGAAGGACCGAATCCGTCCCGTGGCTGACACGCACGCCGACACACACGCCGACACGCAGGCGGACACGCACACCGACACACAGGCGGACACGCAGGCGGACAGCCAGCCCGAGGGAGAGGCGACGGCGACGGTGACGTCGTCCGCGGGCGGAGGCACGGGCGGGGGCACGGGCGGAGGCGCGGGCGGGGGTGGTGGTGAGGGTGGTGGTGCGGGCGGGCGTGGTGACGGCCGGACGGCCGAGGGCGGACCCGGCTCCGACTCGCTGTTCAAGAACGCCTACTTCCTCATGCTCAGCACCGGCGTCTCCGCGGTGCTCGGACTGGGTTTCTGGCTGGTGGCCGCCCGCTACTACTCGGAGGAGGCGGTCGGCCAGGGCTCCGCCGCGATCGCCGCCATGCGGCTGCTCGCCAGCATCACGGCGACGACGATGATCGGCGCCGTCGTCCGCTTCGTGCCCCGCGCCGGCCGGGCCACGGGCAGCCTGGTGCGGCGCGCCTACGCGGCCAGTTCGGTGGTGGTCGCGCTGGCCGCCGGCGTCTTCCTGCTCACCCTCGACCGGTGGGGCGACTCCTACGCCCCGCTGGGCGCCCCCGCGACGTCCGCGCTGTTCGTCGCGGCATGTGTGGCCTGGGCGCTGCTCACCCTCCAGGACGGGGTGCTGACCGGGCTGCGCAAGACCGAGTGGGTACCGGCCGGGAACGCGGTCTTCTCGGTCGGCAAGCTCATCCTGCTCGCCCTGTTCGCCACCACGCTGCCGGTACTCGGCATCTTCGTCTCCTGGGCCGTGGCGATCGCCTTCTCCACCCTGCCGCTCGGCTGGCTGATCTTCCGCAGGCTGATCCCGCGCCAGGCCGCCGCCGACCGCGACCTGGAGCCGCCCGGCACCCGGGAGATGGGACGCTTCCTGGCCGGTGACTCGCTAGGCGCGCTGTTCAGCCTGGCGATGATCAACCTGCTGCCGGTGATGGTCGCCGTCCGCTTCACCGCCGCCGAGAACGGCTACTTCTACGTGGCCTACACCGTCGGCGGCACGATGGAGTTCATGGCCATCAACATGGCCTCCTCGCTCACCGCGCACGCCTCCCACGACCCGCGCCGCCTCGCCGACGGCGTCCGCGGGGCGCTGCGCCGCATGACGCTGCTGCTGGTGCCGGTGGTGGCGTTCCTCGTCGTCTTCGCCCCGCAGATCCTCGCGCCGTTCGACGACGACTACGCGCAGCACGGTTCCACGGTGCTGCGGCTGCTCGCGCTCGGCGCCCTGCCGCGGATCGCCGTGGAGCTGTACATCGGGGTACTGCGGGTCCAGGGGCGCACGGGGGTGCTCGCCGCGGTCCAGGGCGCCATGTGCGCCCTGGTGCTCGGCAGCGCGACGCTGCTGTTCACCCCGGCCGGGATCGCGGGCGCCGGCTGGGCCGTCCTGCTGGGCATGACGGTGGTCGCCGCCGGCTGCGTACCGGGCCTGCGCGCGGCCCTGCACGGCACCGCCGCTCCCGGCCGGGGGCGGCGGGGGCGGGGGCCGGGACGGCGGGCGCTTCGGGGGCCGGGGTGGCGGACGCCTCGGTGGCCGGGCCGAAAGGCCGGCTCGGGGAAGAGCGGCGGGGGCCCGGAGGCCGCGTCCGGGAGCGCCGACTTCGGCACCCGCTGGGCGCGGCTGAACGCCACCGCCGGGTACGGCACCCACTGGGCCCGCCGGGCCGCGTACGAGAACGAGCGTCCGGGCAGGGCGTCGGAGGAGGGCCGGGAGGACACCGTCGCGCTCTTCATCGGGCGGCCCGGTTACGAACGGGAGGCACTTGAGGCCGACACCCTCGCCGTGATCGTCCGTCCGCGACGGGCCGGCGGGCAGCGCGAGTCGGGCGCGCCGGGCACGGAGGACACCGAGGGCGGTGTCCACAGCGCCGGGGAGGTGGAAGAGCCCCGGGAGCGGTGGCTCCGGGGCACCCTGTGGGCGCTGCTCACGATCGCCGCGGCCGCCTTCTGGACGGCGGCGGCGCTGAGCGGGCTGCCGTGGCTGGACCGGGGGCCCCGGGCGGCGGCGCTCACCGGACGCGAGCTGCTGGCGGAACTTCCCCTGGCCTCGCTCATCGCGGGCGCGGTGCTGCTGGTGGTGTTCGCGGCGGCGGTGACCCTGTGCGAGCGCCCCGAACCGTGGCTGCCCGGCGCCGCGCTCGGCGCCGCGATGCTCGCGCTGTACGCCGCGCCGGTCGCCCTCGGCCGGGAACCCCCGCCGGTGGGCGGGGCGTTCTACTCGAAGACGGCCGCAGTCCTCGCGCGGGCGGCGGGGCTCAACGGCCCCGAGCCCTTGCTGCGCTGGGTGCCACCGGTCCTGCTGCTGCTCTGTCTCGTGCCGCTGTGGCTGCTGCTCGCGCACGCGGGTGACCGGCTGCCGTGGCCGGGACGCTGGGGAGCGCTGTACCTCGCCGCGGTGGGCGGCTGGGTGTGGCGGCAGGCGCTCGCGCCGGTCGCGCCGCCCCTGTTCCTGCTGCTCACCCTGGCCACCCTGCTCCTGTCGCTGCGCCGCCGCCCGGAACCGACACGGGCCCCGGAACCGGCACCACCGCAGCCACCGCCACCGCCACAGCCGCCACCGCCACAGCCGCCACCACCACCGCCACCGCCACCGCCCGAACCTTCCGACGACCGCCGCCCCAGACCGCACGACAGATCCAGGGACTGAGCAACACCGAGCGGCACAGAGCCGAACCGCCAGGGGGGAACAGCCGTGCGTCCGCCAGCAACTCCACGGGAGACATCCGCACCGGAGCCCGCGCCCGCGCCGGAGTCCGCGCCCGCGCCGGAGTCCGCGCCCGCGCCGGAGTCCGCGCCCGCGCCCACGCCCGGACCGGAAACACCGCACGCGCCGGACGCCACCGGCTCCGCCCCGGAAACGGGCGCCCGGTCCCGGCCCCGGCGGCGTGTCGCGGACGCCTGGCCGGCGCTGCCCCTGTTGCTCGCCCTCGCCCTGTGGGCCTATGCCCTAACCCACACCGACGTCTCCCGGCTCGATGACTTCGGCCTGGTCAGCGCCCTGCACCCGGCCTTCTGGGCCGGGCTCGCCGTTCTCACCACGGGCTTTTGGTGCACCGTCCGCAACCCGCGCCGGGCGCAGGGCTGGTCCCTCGCCCACGTCCTCGGACTCCTGCTGATGGAACGGGCCACCCAGGCCCTGCTCTACCCCACCCCGCTGTACGCCTGGGCGTGGAAGCACGACGCGGTCATCGACCACCTGCTGACCGCGGGCCGACTCCAGAGCGAGACCCAGCTCGGCGACATGGCCGTCTACGACCAGTGGCCGGGCTTCTTCGCCGCCCAGGCCGCGCTGGTACGGCTCATCGGCGTGGCCGACACCACGAGGTACATGGCGTGGTGGCCCCTGCTCTCCAGCCTGCTGCTGCTCCTCCCGCTCCTCCTGATCTACCGCACCTTCAGCACCGACCGACGGCTGATCTGGACCGCCGTCTGGCTCTTCTACGCGGCCAACTGGGTGGGCCAGGACTACTTCTCCCCGCAGTCCGTCGCCTACGCGCTGCACCTGGGAATCCTCGCCGTCGTCCTGCGCCGGTACGGCGACACGCGCGGGCGGCGCGGCCGGCGGAGTACCGCCGTCTGGACGGGGCTGCTGACCCTGCTGGTCGCCGCCATCGTCGTCTCGCACCAGCTCACCCCCGGCATGCTGGCCGTCTCGCTGGCGGCCCTGTGCCTGGCCCGCCGCTACCGCGACTGGGTGCCGGCGGTGACGACGGTCGTCATCTTCGTGGCCTGGTGCGCCACGGCGGCGCTGCCGTTCCTGTCGGCCGCGATGCCGGAGATGATCCGCTCCGTCGGCGACATCGGCGCCAACGTCGAGACCGGGTACGGGGCCACCCCCACCGGCACCGGAGCGATCGCCACGTCCTGGGCGGCCCGGCTGCTCTCCGGGTCGGTCCTGCTGCTCGCCGCGCTGGGCGTGCTGCGCCAGCCGGTGCTGCGGTACCGGGCGATGCCGCTGCTGCTGATCGCCGCGGCCCCCCTGCCCATGTTCGTGGCCAGCAGCTACGGCAGCGAGATGATCTTCCGGGTGCTGCTGTTCATGTTCCCCGGGGCGGCCTTCTTCGCCGGCGCCGCGCTGCTGCCGAAGGTACGCACCCTGGCCGCGGACCTCGCCGCACGGGAAGCGCCGAAACGACGCCCCGCCGCCCCCGGCACGGCCCCTCCCGCCACCTCCGCCACCCCCGGCACCACCCCCGCTGCCACCTCCGCCACCTCCGCCACCGCCCCCGTCCGGCGCAGTCGGTTCTCCCTGCCCCGGCTCGGCCTCGGCGGCTGGCTCCCGCTGCCCGCGCTGCTCGCCGGCACGCTCGCGTTCGTGCCGGCCTACTCCGGCAAGGACCGGATCAACTACTTCCCGCCCGCGGAGGTGGCCCTGGTCCGGCAGCTCTTCGACCAGGCCCCCGACGGCTCGCTCGTCGTCGCCGCCAACCGCAACTACCCCCTCGCCCACGAGTCCTACTGGAGGGTCGACCACTACTGGTTCCTGGACGACGGGCGCAGCCACGTCGACCGGATCGTGCGCAGCCCGGCCACCACGCTCGCCGGTGACATGAGCGCCGTGGCGGAACCCGCCCGCGCCTATTTCCTGCTCACCCAGGGACAGGTGGCCAACTCCGAGATGAACGGCCAGCTCGACAAGGCGCAACTGGACCGCATCGCCGGCTCGGTGGCCGCGTCACCGCGGTTCCGGCTGGTCGCGGAGAACGACGCCGGGGTGCTCTACGTCCTGGAACCGGCGAGCCGAGGCAAGGGAGCGAGCCCATGACACCGCGGGTCCTCATGATCCGTACGCTGCCCGCCTTCGGCGGCTGGCTGGCGCTGGCCGCCCTCGCCCTGCCCGGCGGTTCCCCGCCGCGCGGTGCGGCGGTCGCCCTCTTCCTCGCCGTGGGGCCGGGTGCCGCCCTGGTCAGAATCTGCGGACCGGCACTCGCGGCGCGCCCCGCGCAGGGGCCCGTCGAGCGCCGGGACGCCGCCTTCGACAGCGAGTCCGACCTGCTGGAACGGGCGATGCTGGCCGTCCTGGGAAGCATCGGCGTGGTGCTGCTCGTCGCGACCGTCCTCATCGCCACCCACGCCTTCAGCGGTGAGCGCGTACTGCTGATCCTCACCCTGCTGACCACGCTCGCCGCGTTCTGCCCGCCCCTGCCCGCCTCCCCGAAGCGCAGGACCCCGAGTCCACCGAGGACACGGCGTACACCGAGGACACGGCGTACACCAAGGACACGGCATACACCAAGGACACCGAGTCCACCGAGGACACCGAAGGGTTCCGCCCAGTGACAGTGCCCCGCCCGCCCCGCAGCCGACGCCGCCTGATGCTCACCACCGCCGCCGTCACCTGCGCGGTCCTGCTGGCCGTGCTCGCCCTGCGCAACGCCGTCGGCCCGGACGAGGACTCCGGCGCGGACCCCTCCGGCCAGGGCGGGGACTGCCGGCCGACCGCCCTCCTCGAACCGCCCTGCGGCGCCTGGTTCGGGGCCTTCGTGCCGCACGACAAGGCGGACCTGGCCGAGAAGGTCCACGCCTACGAGAAGCACGTCGGCCGCAAGCTCGACCTCGTGTACACGTACCACGACATGTCCGCGGTCACGGAGACCCGGCTGGAGGGCCAGTTGCTGACCGAGCAGGAGCAGCGCGTCGGTGCGGACCGGATGCTGCTGCTCTCCTGGGAGAGCAAGTGGTGGGGCGGTACGAAGCGGCAGCAGCCGACCTGGAGGCAGCTCGCCGACGGCGAGCTGGACGACTCGGTGATCGACGTCCAGGCGCGGCGGGTCAAGGAGTACGGCGAGCGCACCGGCAAGAAGGTGTTCCTCTCCTTCGACCTGGAGATGGACACCCGCACACCGGCCTCCGGCACCCCCGAGGAGTACGTCCGCGCCTACCGCCACCTCCAGGACCGCTTCCGCGCGCTGGGCGTGGACAACGTGGTGTGGACCTGGATCATCACCGGTTACCTGGACCACGCCGACCTGTTCGAGCGGATGTATCCGGGGGACGACCGCGTCGACTGGATCGCCTACAACCAGTACAACTACTACCGCTGCCACCAGGCGGACTGGCTGAGCTTCGCGCAGACCCAGACCGCCACCCACGAGTGGGTCCGCACCCACCTCTCCGACGACAAGCCGCTGATGCTCTCGGAGTTCGGCAGCGCCTCCGATCCGGACCGGCCCAAGAGGCAGGCGGACTGGTACGCGGAGGTGCCCCGGGTGCTCAAGGATCTGGACGGCGTCAAGGCCGCGCTCCAGTGGAACTACCGGGACCCGGGGCCGCACTGCGACCTGGCGGTCGCGGGCGACGCGGCGTGGCGCACCCTGCGCGAGGCGGTCTCCGACCCGTACCTCAACCAGCCGCTGAGCTGACCGTCGGCGGGGACCCCGGCCGGCGGCCTCACCCGGCGAACTCCGGCCCGCGCACCACCGCGCGGCCCCGCCGGTACCAGCGCCAGGCGACCGTCTTCGGCCCGTCGCGGTAGGGGGCGATCCGGGCGCCCTCGCCCGCCAGCCAGCCGCGCACGTCGGCGACGGTGTGGGTGCGCCGGACGATGAGCCGGGCGATGCGGTACCGCTCGTCCCGGTCCGAGCTGAGCGCGTGCCGCACCGCGGTCGCCGTCTCGTACCCGATCCGCGCCGACCGCGAGCGGACCCGCGCGCTGTTGTAGCCGTGCGGGTAGGCGAGGTGCCGGACGGGACGGCCCAGGGCGTCCTCCAGTACGGTCTTGGAGACGCGCAGCTCGTCCGTCAGCGCCCGGTCGGACAGGGTGTCGAGCTGGGCGTGGGTGACCGTGTGGCTGCCGATCTCCATGCCATGGCACTCCAGTTCGGCCGCCTGGGCCAGCGTCATCATCGGCGCGGGCGGCAGCAGGCTGTGTCCGCCCGGTGTGATGGCACCGGTGGTGAGATAGGCGGTCGCGGGCAGCGCGCGCTCGGCGAGCGCGTGCGCGGTCGGCCCCGGCAGGTCCGCGAACCCGTCGTCGAAGGTGAGCAGCACCGGCCGGGGCGGCAGCGGCGCCCGCCCCGCGAGCCGGTCGGCCAGCGCGCTGATGGTGAGCGGCGTACGGCCGCTGTCGGCGATCGCGTCCATCTGCGCGGCGAACTGCCGCGGGGTGACGGTGAACTCCGCTATCCAGTGGGGCGGTTCGTCCATCACCGCGTGATAGAGGAAGACCGGGATGTACCCGCCCGCCGCCGGGCCCTCGTCCGCCGCCTCTCTCGCACTCCCGTCCCCCTCGGTCCCGCCTCTTCTCCTCACGGCTTTCCGCCGTCCGTGCGCAGGGCGCGGCGGGCTCGCAGATAGCCGACGGGGCCGTACAGCATGCCCCGGCGCTGCAGGCGCGAAAGACGCCGCGGCCAGGGATGGGTACGGGCGTCGTGCCCACCCGGGACCCCGCCCCCGCCCCCGCCCCCACTCCCACCCTCGCCCCCGCCCCCGCCCCTACCCTCGCCCCCGTCCCCGTCCCCGTCCTCTTTCTTGTCCCGTACGGCGGTGAGCGTCCGCGCGTGGGCCAGGCCCCGGGGCAGCCGGGCCAGGAAGGAGGGGAGCAGGGCGGGACTGTTCACGAGGGTCGCCGTGAGGTAGGCGGTCAGGCCGGCGCCGTAGCCGAACGCCTGGGTCTCCAGGTCCCGCCAGCCCTCCCGGTGGTGGTGCCACACCAGGGCGCGCGGGGTGTAGTGCAGCCGGTGGCCGCGGGCGAGGACGCG
Organism: Streptomyces ziwulingensis; assembly: GCF_039542605.1. Classification (NCBI taxonomy): domain Bacteria; kingdom Bacillati; phylum Actinomycetota; class Actinomycetes; order Kitasatosporales; family Streptomycetaceae; genus Streptomyces; species Streptomyces ziwulingensis. The sequence continues at coordinate 71,875 of NZ_BAABIG010000005.1, read as the reverse complement.
GACGAAGCCGTAGAGGTCGTCGCCGCCGCGGGCGCGGGTGCCCGCCCCGGTGGCCGGGTCGAAACCGCCGGCCGCGCGCAGCACCGCCGTACGGAAGGCCATGCCGGCACCCGAGCCGAACCGTCCGGCCGTGAACGGGAACAGCGGTTCGTCGGCGGGCGGCCGCCGCGGATCGTACGTCCGTGGCGTGAAGCCCTTCGCGAAGCCGCCGTGGCTCTCCAGCAGGACCTGTGCGGGGGTGCGCAGCCGCGCGGGCAGGATCAGGCCGGTCGCGCAGCCGAGGCGCGGGTCGGCGGCGAACGGCGCGCACAGCTCGGTCAGCCAGCGCGGGTCGGCGACCACGTCGTCGTCGGTGAAGGCGATCACCTCGCCGCGCACGGCGGCGAGCCCCCGGTTGTGGGCGACCGCGAGGCCGGGCACCGGTTCGCACACGTACCGCACCCGTTCGCCGTACTCGCGTTCGACCAGTTCGCGGGTCTCGGCGGTCACCGGCGCGTTGTCCACGACGACCACCTCGTAGTCGGGGTGGTCCTGGACGAGCAGCGAGTCCAGCGCGCGGGCCAGTTGCCCCACGCGCTCCCGGGTGGCCACGACGACACTGGCGGACGGGAGCGCCGGCCCCCGCTCCGGTGGTCCGGCCGCCGGCCCCGGCGCCGTCGCCTCTCCGGCCCCCGGCGGCAGTACGTCCCGCGCGAGCCGCGCCAGTACGTCCACCGGGTCGGCGCCCTCCGGCACCCGCCCGACCAGCGTGCCGACCGGCACCCCCGCCCGCCGGACCAGCACGAACACCTCACCTGCGGTCACGGGCGGACCCCCCGGCCCCGGTCTGAGCGACACCCCGCCGCGCGAGGCCCCGTCGTGCGCCGGTCCGCCGGTGTCCGCGCCCCCGAGATCCAGCTCGGCCACCTGCACCGGCCCGATGCTCAGGAAGTCCGCGATCTCCCGTTCCGTCTCCTGCCGCGCGCGTGCCGTACCGAACATGCGCATCCCCCTCGGTCACCGGAGCCGGCCCCCTGGCCGCCCCCCTCACGTCCGCGCGCCCCGCGCACGCCTCATCTGCCGCGCAGCCGCCCCGCGCCCTTCAGTGTCCGTGCCGCCACCGACGCGAGCCGGGGACGGGCGCGCACGAACCCGTGCGCCCGGCGCGCGGGCTCGCGTCCGAGCCAGTGCAGTGCCGCGCCCGCCCCCCAACGCGTCACCGCACCTTCGTAGACGGGCCGTTCGCCGGTTTTCAGCGAGTCCTTGTACTCGGCCGCGCCCCGCCCCAGGTCCAGCAGGCCGATGCCCTCGGCGGCGGCGGCCTCGGCCATCCGCAGATGCAGCACCAGCCCCGGCGAGTACTTCGCGGCCTCCGGGTCGTACGCCGGGAACCAGCAGGCCAGGACGGTCGTCGAGCGGAGCCCGAAGTGGGCGGCGACCGGCCGTCGGCCGGCGTAGAGCACGGACAGCGTGCCCGAGCACTCGGTGGCCCGGGTCTCGGCCAGCCGGTGCACCAGCCGGGTGATCCACTCCCGGGCGAACCGGTCCCGGCGGCCGGTCCTGCGGTACTGCGCCGACTTCCACGCCATGAGCGTGCGCAGCGCGGCCGGATCCCGTTCGTCGAACACGAACCGCACGTCCCCGACCTGGCGGCCGAGCCGGCGCTCCTTGGCCAGGGTCGTCTTCAGGAACTTCGGCGACCGGGCCCGCAGGACGTCCTCGTACGCCCGGTAGCCCCGCGCCACGTCGATGACGTGCGCCGCGTACCTCTCGGCGGCGTACGGCAGGAACAGGGGCTGCTCCGCCTCCACGTTGTCGAAGGCGAGACTGGACAGGCGGCAGGCCCGCAGCAGCTCGCGGGCGTCGGGAGCGCCCGGGGCGCCGGGGACCAGGCCCTGGCGCAGCACCGCCCCCTGGCAGTCGGAGACGCCGAGGCCGACGGCCCGGCCCTGGCCCAGCCGTCCCCGCTCGAAGGGCAGGAAACCGGCGGCCGCGCCGCCCTCGTACACCACCGCGACGCGCGCCCCGGGCCGGACCCGGCCGATGACGTCGGTGAATTCCGGTTCCATGAAGGGGTTGCGCGGGGACGGCGACTTGGCCCGCAGTTCGCGCCAGTGCTGCCGTTCCCCCTCGCCCAGTTCCTCCGGCACGAGCACCCGAATGCGTCCGCTGTTCAACCCGACCCCCCGATCAAGCCCCCTGGACAGTAGGAAGGTACCTCCGGGGCCCGTTCGGGGGTAGGCAGCGGAGCATGTTGCTGCCAACCGGTGCACAGCGCTTCAACCGCCCTTAGCCGATGTAGCGTCAGCTTTCGGACAGTTGTGTGTGGGGGGCGCGCGCGTGAACGCCCCCTTGACGACGGTGAGTCGGGACCCCTCGGGATCCGTATTCTCTGATCATGGACCCCACCGCTTACGCACTCGTCGCCACCGACCTGGACGGGACGCTGCTCCGCGGCGACGACACCGTCTCCGACCGGTCGCGCGCCGCGCTGGCCCGCGTGGCGGAGGCCGGCGCGCAACACCTCGTGGTGACGGGCCGCCCGGCGCCCAGAGTGCGCACCCTCCTCACCGACCTCGGCTGCGGGGGGCTCGCGGTGTGCGGGCAGGGCGCGCAGGTGTACGACGCCGGCGCGGACCGCCTGCTGTGGTCGGTCACCCTGGACCGGGAGCTGGCCGAGACCGCGCTCGGCAAGATCGAGGCCGAGGTGGGCCAGGTGTACGCAGCCGTCGACCAGGACGGGGTCGACGGGCTCACGCTGATCGAGCCGGGGTACCTGATGCCCCACCCGACGCTGCCCGCCGTCCGGGTCGGCCGGCGCGACGACCTGTGGGAGGCACCGCTCAGCAAGGTGCTGCTGCGCCACCCCTACCTGTCCGACGACGAGCTGGCGGCGACGGCGCGCGGGGTGGTCGGTTCGCTGGCGACGGTCACCATGTCGGGGCCGGGGACGGTCGAGCTGCAGCCGTGCGGGGTCACCAAGGCCACCGGTCTGGCGCTGGCCGCGCGCCACCTGGGGCTGCGGGCGGCGCAGACGGTCGCCTTCGGCGACATGCCCAACGACATCCCCATGTTCGACTGGGCGGCGCGCGGCGTCGCCATGGCCGGCGCCCACCCGGAGCTGAAGGCGGTGGCCGACGAGGTCACCACGTCGAACGAGGACGACGGCGTGGCCGTCGTCCTCGAACGACTCTTCCCGGCAGTTCTCTGAAGCCGGCGGGGGAGATCAGTAGGCGCCGAAGACGTTGTCCATGGAGCCGTACCGCTGGGCCGCGTAGTTGCAGGCGGCGGTGATGTTCGCGACCGGGTCGTACGGGTCCCAGGAGGTGCCGTCGACGTGGTACGCCTCGAAGGTCGGCGCGATCACCTGGAGCAGACCCTTGGACGGGGTGCCGTTGACGGCGTTGACGTCCCAGTTGTTGATGGCGAACTGGTTGCCGGACGACTCCCGCATCACGTTGCGGTAGATGCCGTCGTACGAACCGGGTATCCCCTTGGCGGCCATGATGTCGAGCGACTGGCGGATCCAGCCGTCCAGGGTGTTGCTGTAGCCGTTGGCCGCGGTCATGGCGGCCGTGGTGACCGCCGTCGTGGTCGAGTCGGCGGCCGGGGCGGCCGGGGCGGCGGAGGCGCTGGTGGCGCCGAAGAGCGGCAGCGCGAGCACGGCGGCGCCGGCACCGGCGACGGCGAGCTTGCGGGTGAGGCGGGTGGTCCCGGCGAACCGGAGGCCGTTTGCGGGCATGGTGAGGTCCTCTCCTACGCCTGCGAGGTGAGCTGTCGGGTTCGGGCGGGAGGTGCCCGGTGGCGCCCCGCTGGGCGCCGCTTGACCCCTAGCCGCACTGGTCCGCGGACCGGCGCGGCGGCTTACCTGGGTCCCCCGCTCCTGCCGTGCGTGAGTTGGTGGGTGGATGTGGGTCTGTCCGGCGGTGGCAGGATTCGGCGTCCGCCCGACAGGCCGGGAACGTATGCGGAAGCACATGTCGGAAACAAGTGCCGGAATCACCAACGTGCATGTTGACCTTGGTCTGGGCGATTTGGTGTGCTTGATCCTTTGCGAGTGGCAAGGCTCAACTGGCTTACGGGACAACGGGGCGAGGGTGTCCGTGGGGGACGGGCCGGCCGGGGTGGTGGCGTGAGCCAACTCACTGGGCTCAGCAAAAGTGGCAAATCGGGCAATAGCTGCAACTTGGCTGTAACTGCCCGAGCGTGGTCGCGGCCGCTCGCCAAGGCGGTCGCCGGGTGTCCCCACGCCCGGTCCGATGGCCGGATTTCGGCCGTCGCGGCGCCTGCCCGGCTATCAGTGAGGAGGTACTCGGCCGAGAGCGGGAACGCGGGTTTGCGTGTCGAATGGGTGACGTTCCCGGGCCGTCGGACGTTGGAGGGGGTGGTGGGGTCTCCGGAGGAACCCTCCTTCGCCGGCGCGCCCCGACCGCTCGGCGAAGTCCGCGCACGGCTGCTCATATCACCTGATCAGAAACGTACCGATCATGGTCCGATACCGACCGGCCTGTAACGGTGGGCGCTATCGGTGATCGAAAGGTGACCGGATACGCTGACTTGAGTGGTGGCAGCGACCTATCGACAAACCGTGTGACCGCAGTGGACACCAGCAGACAGGAGACCCCTCGTGACCGTCGTCGGGCCGTTCGGGCTGAGCGTGCGGGACCAGGCTCTGGAAGCCGGTGTCCAGGGCGGAATGGCGGCTGTCGAGGAAGGGTTGCTTGAGGCAACCAAGAGCGAGGTGCCCTTCATCACGGAGGCCGCCCAGCACCTGGTGCGGGCGGGCGGCAAGCGTTTCCGGCCACTGCTGGTGATGCTCGCGGCCCAGTTCGGCGACCCCGACGCCCCGGGCATCGTGCCCTCGGCCGTCGTCGTGGAGCTGACCCACCTCGCCACGCTGTACCACGACGACGTGATGGACGAGGCCGAGGTCCGGCGCGGGGTGCCCAGCGCCAACACCCGCTGGGACAACTCCGTCGCCGTCCTCACCGGCGACTTCCTGTTCGCCCGCGCCTCGCAGATCCTCGCCGACCTCGGGCCGGAGGCGGTCCGGGTGCAGGCCCTGGCGTTCGAGCGCCTTGTCACCGGCCAGATCCTGGAGACCGCGGGACCGCAGGACGGCCGGGACCCGGTCGAGCACTACCTGGACGTGCTGGGCGGCAAGACCGGCTCGCTGGTGGCCGTCTCCTGCCGGTTCGGCGCCATGATGTCCGGCGCCGACGAGACGGTCGTCGACGTCCTCACCCAGTACGGCGAGCGGCTCGGCGTCGCCTTCCAGCTCGCCGACGACGTGCTGGACATCGCCTCCGACTCCCACGAGTCCGGCAAGACCCCCGGCACCGACCTGCGCGAGGGCATCCCGACCCTGCCCGTGCTCCGGCTGCGCGAGCGGGCGGCCCGCCTCGGACTCGCCGAGGACCTCGCCCTGTGCGAGCTGCTCGACTCCGACCTCACCGACGACGCCCGGCACGCGGAGGCGCTGCGGCTGCTGCGCGCCCACCCGGCGCTGGAGCAGGCCCGGCGGGACACCGTCCGCTACGCGAAGGACGCCCGCGCCGCACTGGCCCCGCTGCGCGAGTGCGAGGCGAAGACCGCGCTGGTGGAACTGTGCGACGCGGTGGTGCACCGGGCCGGCTGACCCGCCGCGCCCCGCCCCGCCCCCGCCGCGTGCCCGCCGCGCCTCCCTCGCGCCCACTCGCCGGGTGCCCCGTCCCTTACGGGTCGGGGGAGCCGTAGCCCCCCGGTGTCATACCGCAGCAGTAGACGAGTTGAGCCCGGGGACTGACGCTTGCGGTCCGCCGATTTGGTCAGATGGTCCTCACGGAAACCACCAATCCTCACCGATTCGGGTGAGAATGGCGGCTCAGGGCGGACCGGTGCGCGGGCGGACCGGTGCGAGGTCGCGGGAGAGCCGCCGCCGACGACGGAGGTAGGGCACACATGGCACCGTACGGATCCGACGGCAGCACGGCCGCGGAGCAGAACGCCGAGCAGAGTGCCGGTCAGGCCGCCGCCGCTCAGGACGAGCTGCGGGCGGCGAGGCGGCGCGGGGCCGCGCGGTACGTCGTCCCGGTGACGGTCGTGGGCGTCGCGGCGGCGACGATCGGGCTCGTCCCGGCGCTCGCCGACTCCGGCGACCCGGACCTTCCCGAGATCACCGCCACCCGACTCGTCCAGCGGATAGCCGAGTCGGACGAGGAACAGCTCTCCGGCACCGTGAAGATCAGCACCGACCTCGGGCTGCCCGACCTCGGCGGTCTGGAGAGCGGCCTGATGTCCGGCGCCGCCGGCTCCGGCGCGAAGGACGGCTCCGCCGCCGACCCCACCGCCAGGCTCACCGAACTGGCGACCGGCACCCACACGCTGCGCGTCGCCGCCGACGGCCCCGACCGGCAGAAGGTGTCGCTGCTCCAGGACGCCGCCGAGTACAGCGTCATCCACGACGGCAAGGACGTCTGGGGCTACGACAGCAAGTCCGGCGAGGTCTACCACACCACCGTCTCCGACCGGGCCGGTGCCGCGCGCGAACAGGTCCCGGCCACGCCGAAGGACCTCGCCGAGCAGGCACTGAAGGCGGTCGACGACACCACCTCGGTGACCGTCGACGGCACCGCCCAGGTGGCCGGCCGGGACGCGTACCGGCTGGTGATCGAGCCGCGGCAGCAGGGCTCCACGGTCGGCGCGATCACCGTGGCCGTGGACGCGGAGACCGGGACGCCGCTGAAGTTCACCCTCACCCCGGCCGCCGGCGGCGCGGCGGTCGTGGACGCCGGATTCACCAAGGTCGACTTCGCGAAGCCGGACGCCTCCACCTTCGACTTCACCCCGCCCGAGGGCGCGAAGGTCACCGAGGGCGAAGCGCCGGCCGACGTGTCCGCCGAGGCACCCGGGCACGGCCGCGCGGCGCAGCGGGCGCAGCGGGACCTCGCCGCCGGCCTCGACGGCCTGAAGGTCCTCGGCGAGGGCTGGAACACGGTCGCCGCCTTCGACACCGGCTCCCGGGGCGGCCTGCCGGCCGGCGAGGCGGGCGGCGCCCTCGGTGGCTTCCTCGGCTCGCTCGGCGACCAGGTCAGCGGCGAGTTCGGCAAGGGCACGGTGTTCAGCACCCGCCTGGTCAACGCCCTGATCACCGACGACGGCAAGGTCTACGCCGGCCTGGTCACCAAGGAGGCCCTGGTGAAGGCGGCCGACGCCGGCGCGTGACGTATCGCGCGTGACGTACCGCGCGTGACGTACCGCGAACGGCATACGGAACGACAGCCGGTCCGGGAGCAGGGGCCGCAGTGCACGACGGAGCGAAGGAGCCGATGGACGCCGTCATCGCCACCCGCGGCCTGACCAAGCGCTACCGCGGCGGACAGCTCGCCGTCGACGGCCTCGACCTGGCCGTCCCGGCGGGCAGCGTCTTCGGCTTCCTCGGCCCCAACGGCTCCGGCAAGACCACCACCATCCGCATGCTGATGGGCCTGATCGCACCCACCTCGGGCACCGCCCGGGTACTGGACCGGCCGATGCCGCGCGCCGCCCGGTCCGTACTGCCCCAGGTCGGCGCCCTCATCGAGGGCCCGGCCCTGTACGGCTTCCTGACCGGCCGCGACAACCTGCTGCGCTACGACGCCGCCGACCCGGCCGCCGATCCGCGCACCCGGCGCGCCCGGGTCGCCGGGGCGCTGGACCGGGTCGGTCTCACCGCCGCCGCCGGGAAGAAGGCCAAGGCGTACTCGCTCGGCATGAAGCAGCGGCTCGGCCTCGCGGCGGCACTGCTCCAGCCGCGCCGCCTGCTGGTGCTCGACGAGCCGACCAACGGGCTCGACCCGCAGGGCATGCGGGAGATCCGCACCCTCGTGCGCGAACTGGCCTCGGACGGCACCACCGTCTTCCTCTCCTCCCACCTGCTGGACGAGATCGAGCAGGTGTGCACGCACGCCGCCGTGATGGCACGCGGCCGGCTGCTCACCCAGGGGCCGGTCGCCGACCTGTCCGCCGGGGCGCGCGGCCGGCTGGTGGTGACCACACCGGACCCGGACGCCGCCGCCCGGGTGCTGAAGGAGCAGGGCGCCGACGAGGTGCTGGCCGCCGGGGACCGGGTCACGGCGGAACCGCCCGACCGCGACCCGGCCGAGGTGAACGCGGCCCTGGTGGCGGCGGGCGTCCGGGTGCGCGGCTTCGGCCTGGAACGCGCCTCCCTGGAGGACGCCTTCGTCGCGCTGACCGGAGAGGGATTCGATGTCGCGGGCTGAGGCGGGCGGACCGGTGACGCGGGAGGAGGCGGCGGCGCCGCCCCCGGCGCCCGCCCGGGAGCCGCGCGCCCTGTGGACGCTCGGGCTCCTCCACAGCGAGCTGCTCACCACCTTCCGGCGCTGGCGCACCCTCGCCCTGCTGGGCGTGCTGGCCGCCGTGCCCGTCCTGGTCGGCGTCGCCGTGAAGATCGAGACGAGCGACGGTTCGGCGGCCGGCGGGGGCGGTGCCGGACCGGCGTTCATCTCGCAGGTCACCCACAACGGACTCTTCCTGGTCTTCACCGCGCTCGCCGCGACCCTCCCCTTCTTCCTGCCGATGGCGATCGGCGTCGTCGCCGGGGACGCGATCGCGGGCGAGGCGAGCGCGGGCACCCTGCGCTACCTCCTGGTCGCCCCCGCCGGCCGCACCCGGCTGCTGCTCACCAAGTACGCCACCGTGATCGCCTTCTGCCTGGCCGCGACCCTGGTGGTCGCCGTCTCGGCGTTCGCGGCCGGCGCCCTGCTCTTCCCGCTCGGGGACGTCACGACCATCTCCGGCACCCGGATCTCCTTCGCCGAGGGGCTGGGCCGCGCCCTGCTGATCGCCCTGGTCGTCGCCGCCTCGCTGGTGGGCCTGGCCGCCCTCGGCCTCTTCGTCTCGACGCTGACCGGCAGCGGCATCGCGGCGATGGCGACGACGGTCGGCCTGCTGATCACCGTCCAGATCCTCGACCAGTTCCCGCAGTTGCACGCCTTCCAGCCGTACTTCTTCTCCCACTACTGGCTGTCCTTCGCCGACCTGCTGCGCGAACCCGTCTACTGGGACGACCTGCTCAGGAACCTCGGACTCCAGGGGCTGTACGCGGTGGTGTTCGGCTCGGCCGCCTGGGCGCGGTTCACCGCGAAGGACATCACGGCCTGACCCGGGCGACGGCGACCGGGTCCGCGGCTTCCGCCACCGAGAGCAGCAGCGCCTCGCCGCCGTGCGGCGCCACCAGTTGCAGCCCGGCCGGACAGCCGTCCGCGCCGAAACCCGCCGGAAGATTGAGCGCGGGGTGTCCACTCAGGTTGAACGCCCAGGTCAGAGCGGTGGAGTAACGGTCGCCCGGTCCTTCGTGACCGTGCGGGGCGGTCGGGGCCGTCGGCGTCAGCAGCACCGCCGCCTCGGTGAACAGCCGGGCCAGCCGGCGGTCGTTCGCCGCCCGGACCCGGAGCGCGCCGGCCGGGTCGGCGCCGGGCGTGCGCAGAGTCAGTCAGGCGGCCGCCGGGTCCAGCAGCCGCAGCGGGCGCCGGGGCCGTACCAGCCGCACGGCCCCCGCCGCGACCAGGCGGTCCACCGCCGCCCTGGCCAGCGCGACCGGCTCGGGGTCGGGACCGGCGAAACCCAGGTCGGCGGACCAGACGGCGGGCAGCGGCAGCGCGGGGGGCGCCGGCCAGGGGGTGGGCATGCCCGGGGCGGGCACGCCGGGGGAGGGCCTGCCGAAGGCCGGTGGGGCCGGTGGGACCGATGCGGCCGGTGGGGCCGGCGGGGTCATCGCCCGCAGGTACGCCGCCGCGTCGGCGGGGGTGCGGGTGAGGACACCGGGGGCGGTGAGGCGCGGGGGACCGGGCGGTGCCGCGGCGCCCGGGACCGCCGACCGGGCCCCTTCCGCCCGGTCGGCGGTCGTCAGCTTCAGGCCGAGGACGCCGCACCAGGCCGCCGGGAGACGGACCGAGCCCGCCCCGTCGCTGCCGGTCGCCAGTGGCACGAGGCCGGCCGCCACGGCCGCCGCCGACCCGGCCGAGGAGCCGCCCGGCGTACGGTCGGCGCGCCACGGGTTGACCGTACGGCCGCCCGATCCGAGCCCCCAGGTCTGCCACCCGGTACCCGGCCCCGGTACCGAGGTCTCGCCCACGGCCACGCAGCCCGCCGCCAGGAGCGGGCCGGCCGCGCGCAGCCCGTACCGCCCCTTCACGGCGATCGGCACGCCCGCCAGCGGCAGCCGCGCGCCCGCGCCGACGCGCGCGTCGATCTCCCGGGCCCGCCGCAGCGCCTCCTCGGGCCACACCGCACGGAACGCGCACAGGGTGACGTCGACGGCCGTCATCCTTTCGAGTGCCTCCGCCACCGCGTCGACGGCGCGCAGCGCCCCGGACCGCACGGCCTGCGCGATCTCCGTCGCGGACCGCTCGGCGGGGGCCGCCGTCAGCGTCCCGCTCCGGTCAGCCGCGCCAGCGACTCGGTGCCGCGCGGCGGGGCCCCGGTCAGGTCGCCCAGCCGCCAGGCCGGTACCCAGGGGACGCGGTGCACGTCCACGGAGGCTTCCAGCAGCCGCACCCGCTGGGCGAGCGGCCGGGGCAGCCGGCCGGGGGCGTCCGCGACGAGGACGAGAGCGCGCGGGGCGTTCATGGCGTTCATGGCGGTCATGGAGTTCCTGGAGTTCATGGCCTCCAAGGCGCGGCCGGCCGCCGCCAGTCCCGTCGCGTGGGTCCGGGCGACCAGCAGCACCGATGCCAGCTCGCCGGGGCCGGGCCACCGACGGCCGCGGTCCTGTCCGCCGTAGACCTCGGCGAGGGTCGTGGTGCCCGCCCCGCCGTGCGCGCCGACCCACGAGAACCGCCGGGTGCCGTCCGGCGCCGGTACGGGAGGCGGCGGCGAGGCCGCTTCCGGTACGGGCACCGGGCCGCGGATCCAGATCTCCGGTCCCTGTCGCATGTCTGGACGCATGCCCGCCCCGCTCCCTCGGCACGCCCCGCCGCTCCCCCCGACGGCCCCACCGTGACCTCCTGGAACGAGCCTGTGACAGCGTGGTGACGCGAGAACCGCGCGCGAGCGGAGAGACTCGACAGCAGGTGTTCGAAAGGCTCCGGACGGCACGGGGAGGGCAACCACCGGCACGGCCGCACACGGAACCCACCGATGAGTGAGGGGACGATGGCTCGACTCAGCCGCGACAAGAAGCGGGACGACCGGCCGGCCGCCCCCGTGGAGCCGCCGATCGACGTGCGGGTCTCGGCCGCCGGCACCGGCACGGTCGGCGGCGCGCCGGTCACCGCGGCCCCCGGCCAGGAGATCCAGCAGACCGTCCTCGACCGGCTCCAGCGCCTCGCGCTCGCCTCCGGCCGCTCGGTCCTCGCCACGATCAGCGACGCGCGCATCGGATACGTCGTCCCGCTCCGCGTCGACCCGGACGGCTCCAGCCACCTCACCGGCGAACCGGCCCGGACACCACCGCGGAAGGACACACCACCGCAGGAGGACACACCACCGCGGGAGGACACCGGCCGCCCCACGGACGACGGAGCCACGCAGATCCTGGGTCCCGGTCCCGGTCCGACCCGGGCACCGGCACCGGAATCCCCTCCGACGTTCACCCTGCGAGCCCTCCCGGACCAGCAACCGACACCGCCCCCCGCCCCGGCTCCCGGGACCGTGCTGCCGCCGACCGGAGTCTTCGGGCCACCCCCCACGATGGGTGCGACCGGCGCGACCGCTACCACCGGCGCGACCTCGCGCCCCCCCGCGCCCCCGCCCC
>NZ_BAABIG010000005.1:0-60145 GCF_039542605.1 Streptomyces ziwulingensis | reverse complement strand
ACCGCGCCCCCGCCCCACCCCGCCCCCGCCGCCTCCCGCGCACGCGTCACCCTCCCCCCGCGCGAGCCCGAACCCGACCTCACCCCGCCCCCGCCCCGCGGCTTCGACGCCGTGGCCGAGGCGGTGCTCGGGGACGAACCGCTCACCGCGCCCGGCGACCCCACCAGGCCCGCCCTGCTCGCGGAGCCGACCGCGCGCATCCACGAGGCGGTCGCCCAGGGCCGCACCCAGGAGGCGACGCGACTCGCGGAGCAGGCCGTGGCACAGGCCGGCGCAACGCTGGGCCCGGACCACCCCGAGGTGCTTCGGCTGCGCGAACTCACCGCCTACATCGCCTACCTGTCGGACGAGCCGGCGCACGCGACGCGCCTCTGCCTGGACCTGGTCCGCGCCCACCGCCACGCGGGCGACCCGGAGGCCGCCTACGGCAGCGTGCGGGGCGCGGCCACCTCCTGGCGCGCCGTACGCGATCCCGCGCAGGGACTCGAACTGGGCGCCGAACTCATCGACCTGTGGACCACCCTGAGCACCGAGCGGGGCCCCGCCGCCGAGGAGCCCGACTCCCTGGAGTCCCTGGACTCCGCCCGCGCCCGCATGACCCGCCTCACCGAACGCACGGCCCGCCCCCGGACCGAGTAACGACGTGTCAGACGGTCCCGCTCTCTCCACCCTCGACGCCCGCCACGCTGCCAGGACTCCGCCGAACGGGGCGACCTGAGGCACGCTGTTCGGCAGCTCGGCGACGCGGAGCACGGTCCTGCCGCCGCCGCCCCTCAGGCCCCCGTCGACGTCTCCGTCTTGACGACCGGGGTGCGGGAACCGGTCTCGATGCCCGCGCGCAGGGCACGCGCGTTGCGGTGGGCGGTGCGCAGGGCGTCCCAGGTGAGGAGGGTGAGGGCGAGCCACACCAGGGCGAAGCCCGCCCAGCGTTCGGGTGGCATGGCCTCGTGGAAGTAGAGGATGCCGAGCAGGAACTGGAAGACCGGGGCCAGGTACTGGAGCAGGCCAAGCGTGGACAGCGGCACGCGGATCGCCGCGGCGCCGAAGCAGACCAGGGGGACCGCGGTGACCAGGCCGGTCGCGGCGAGCAGCAGGACGTGCCCGGCGCCCTCGGTGGCGAAGGTCGCCTCGCCGCGCGCGCCCAGCCAGAGCAGGAAGCCGAGCGCGGGCAGGAAGAGGACGGCCGTCTCGGCGGCCAGCGACTCGACGCCGCCGAGGTTGACCTTCTTCTTCGCCAGGCCGTACGTGGCGAAGGAGAAGGCGAGGCAGAGGGAGACCCAGGGCGGCCGGCCGTAGCCGACGGTGAGCACGATCACCGCCGCCGCGCCGGTCGCCACCGCCGCCCACTGCGCGGGGCGCAGCCGTTCCTTGAGCAGCAGTACGCCCATGGCGATGGTGACCAGCGGGTTGATGAAGTACCCGAGCGAGGCCTCGACGACGTGGCCGCTGTTGACGGCCCAGATGTAGACGCCCCAGTTGACGGTGATGACCGCGGCGGCGACGCTGACGAGGCCGAGCCGGCGCGGCTGCCGCAGCAGTTCGCCCGCCCAGGCCCAGCGCCGTACGAAGAGCAGCGCGGCGGCGACGAAGACGAGGGACCAGGTCATGCGGTGGGCGAGGATCTCCATCGCCCCGGCGGGTTTGAGCAGCGGCCAGAAAACGGGGACCAGCCCCCACATCCCGTACGCGGCGAAACCGTTCAGCAGACCTATTCGGCTCTCGCCGCGCAGGTCTTCGTGCTTGCTGTCGCCGTTCGATGTCCCGGACATGGGCATCCCCTTCTCGCGCGCCGGCCGCCTCCGCGACCGTAGCGCCGTACGCCGCACCTGTCATGTCCGTATCGCTATACGGTCATGACAGGCGGTGGCGGAAGGTGACAGCGGGCGTTCAGTCGCGCAGGGCGGCCCTGATCGCGTCGGCGAGCGGGGTGGTCGGGCGGCCGGCCAGCCGGGACAGGTCGCCGCCGGTCACGGCCAGCTCGCCCTTCTCGATGGAGGCGTCGACGCCGGCCAGGACCGCGGCCAGCGGCCCGGGCAGCCCGGCACCGGCCAGGATCGCGGTGTAGTCGGCCGTGGACACCGGCTGGTAGGCGATCTCCCGGCCGGTCTGCCGGCTCAGCTCGGCCGCGTACTCGGCGAAGCTCCACGCCTCGTCGCCGCCCAGCTCGTAGCTCTTGTTCTCGTGACCCTCGCCGGTCAGTACGGCGACGGCGGCGGCCGCGTAGTCGGCGCGGGCGGCGGAGGAGAGACGGCCCTCGCCGGCCGCCTGCACCACGGCGCCGTGCTCCAGCACCGGGGCGAGGTTCTCGGTGTAGTTCTCGTGGTACCAGCCGTTGCGCAGCAGGACGTACGGCAGGCCGGAGGCGAGCAGGACCTCCTCGGTACCGCGGTGGTCGTCCGCCAGGGCGGCGGTCAGGGAGGCGGGCGCGCTGGTGTAGGCGAGCAGCGCGACACCGGCCGCGGCGGCGGCGTCGATGACGGCCCGGTGCTGCGCCACGCGCCCCTTGTCGAACTCGTTGCCGGAGATCAGCAGCACCCGGTCGCCCGCCGCGAAGACGCCGTCCAGGGTCTCGGGGGAGTTGTAGTCGGCCACCGCGATCCGCACCCCGCGCTCGGCGAGGCCGGCGGCCTTCTCCGGCGTCCGGACGACGGCGGTGACCTGGTCGGCCGGGACCTTCTCCAGAAGCTGCTCCAGCACGTGGTGGCCCAGGTGTCCGGTGGCTCCGGTGACGACGATGCTCATGATCTGCGTACTCCTCGCGGGGTGGCTCTGTTCCGGGCGGCCTGCCCGGGTGGCTTCTCCTGACCTGCACCCACCGTAAGCACCGCACTAACCAAAAGAAAGTACCCACTTTGAAGTAAGGTACTGGCGTGACAGTAAGTGAGAGAGCGCGAAGCGACGCCGAGGCGCTGTGCCCGCACCGGCTCGTCCTGGAGCACGTCACCAGCCGCTGGGGCGTGCTGGTCCTGATCGCCCTGCTGGACCGCACGCACCGGTTCGGCGAGCTGCGCCGCGCGGTCTCCGGGGTCGGCCGGCCGGTCAGCGAGAAGATGCTGACCCAGACCCTGCAGACGCTGGAACGCGACGGCCTGGTCCACCGCGACGCCAAGCCGGTGATCCCGCCGCGCGTCGACTACTCGCTGACCCCCCTCGGCCGGGAGGCGGCGGAACAGGTCCGGGAACTGGCGCTGTGGACGCGGCGGCGGATGGACACCGTGACCCGGGCGCGGGAGGAGTACGACGAGGCCCGGGGCTGATCGCCCCGGGCCCCGGACCTTCGCACCACCCGACCGGTCAGCCGACGACCGTCCAGGTGTCGCCGCCCGCCAGCAGCGCGGCCAGGTCACCCTTGCCGTCGCGCTCGACGGCGGCGTCGAGCTGTTCGGACATCTGGGTGTCGTAGACCGGGCGGTCGACCGAGCGCAGCACCCCGATGGGGGTGTGGTGCAGGGTGTCGGGGTCGGCGAGGCGGGAGAGGGCGAAGGCGGTGGTGGGTGAGGCGGCGTGGGCGTCGTGCACCAGGACGTCGGCCGCGTTCGCCGCGGTCACCTCGACCACCCGCAGATCGCCGGTCGCCCGGTCCCGTACGACCCCCTTGGCGCCGTCGGCGCCGAAGCGGATCGGCTGCCCGTGCTCCAGCCGGATCACCGCCTCCTCGGCCCGCTGTCTGTCCTTCAGCACGTCGAAGGCACCGTCGTTGAAGATGTTGCAGTTCTGGTAGATCTCGATCAGGGCCGTGCCCGGATGGGCGGCGGCCTGCCGCAGCACCTCGGTGAGGTGCTTGCGGTCGGAGTCCACGGTCCGGGCGACGAAGGACGCCTCCGCGCCCAGGGCGAGGGACACCGGGTTGAAGGGGGCGTCGAGCGAGCCCATCGGCGTCGACTTGGTGATCTTTCCGACCTCGGAGGTGGGTGAGTACTGCCCCTTGGTCAGGCCGTAGATCCGGTTGTTGAACAGCAGGATCTTGAGGTTCACGTTGCGGCGCAGCGCGTGGATCAGGTGGTTGCCGCCGATGGAGAGCGCGTCGCCGTCACCGGTGACGACCCACACGGACAGGTCCCGGCGGGAGGCGGCGAGGCCGGTGGCGATGGCGGGGGCGCGGCCGTGGATGGAGTGCATCCCGTAGGTGTTCATGTAGTACGGGAAACGGGAGGAGCAGCCGATGCCGGAGACGAAGACGATGTTCTCCTTCGCCAGCCCCAGCTCCGGCATGAACCCCTGCACGGCGGCGAGGACCGCGTAGTCACCGCAGCCGGGGCACCAGCGCACTTCCTGGTCGGACTTGAAGTCCTTCATCGACTGCTTGCCCTCGGCCTTGGGGACCAGCTTCAGTGCCTCAGCCATCGATGGCCTCCTTCAGCGCGGTGGCGAGTTGCTCCGCCTTGAACGGCATGCCGTTGACCTGGTTGTACGAGTGGGCGTCGACCAGGAACTTCGCCCGGACGAGGGTGGTGAGCTGGCCCAGGTTCATCTCCGGGACCACCACCTTGCCGTACCCCTTGAGCACCGCGCCGAGGTTGGGCGGGAAGGGGTTCAGGTGCCGCAGATGCGCCTGCGCGATCGAACCGCCCTCCTTGCGGATGCGGCGCACGGCGGCGGTGATCGGCCCGTACGTCGAACCCCAGCCCAGCACCAGGGTCCGCGCCCCGTCGGGGTCGTCCACCTGGAGTCCGGGGACGTCGATGCCGTCGATCTTGGCCTGCCGGGTGCGGACCATGAAGTCGTGGTTGGCCGGGTCGTAGGAGATGTTCCCGGTGCCGTCCTGCTTCTCGATGCCGCCGATGCGGTGCTCCAGACCGGGCGTGCCGGGGATCGCCCAGGGGCGGGCCAGGGTGGCCGGGTCGCGCTGGTAGGGCCGGAAGACCTCGGTGCCGTCGGCCAGGGTGTGGTTGGGTCCCTGGGCGAACTGCACGGCCAGGTCGGGCAGCTCGTCGACCTCCGGGACGCGCCACGGCTCGCTGCCGTTGGCCAGGTAGCCGTCGGAGAGCAGGAAGACCGGCGTGCGGTAGGCCAGCGCGATCCGGGCCGCCTCCAGAGCCGCGTCGAAGCAGTCCGCCGGGGTGCGCGGGGCGATCACCGGCACCGGCGCCTCGCCGTTGCGGCCGTACATCGCCTGGAGCAGGTCCGCCTGCTCGGTCTTGGTCGGCAGCCCGGTGGACGGCCCGCCGCGCTGGATGTCCACGATCAGCAGCGGCAGTTCCAGCGAGACGGCGAGTCCGATGGTCTCGCTCTTGAGCGCCACCCCGGGACCGGAGGTGGTGGTGACCGCCAGCGAACCGCCGAAGGCGGCGCCCAGCGCGGCGCCGATGCCCGCGATCTCGTCCTCGGCCTGGAAGGTGCGCACCCCGAAGTTCTTGTGCCGGCTCAGCTCGTGCAGGATGTCCGAGGCCGGCGTGATCGGGTACGAGCCCAGGAACAGCGGCAGGTCCGCCTGGCGGGACGCGGCGATCAGACCGGCGGCCAGCGCCAGGTTGCCGGAGATGTTGCGGTAGACGCCGGGCGGGAACGCCGTCGCCGCCGGGGCCACCTCGTAGGAGACCGCGAAGTCCTCGGTCGTCTCGCCGAAGTTCCAGCCCGCCCGGTAGGCGGCGATGTTCGCCGCGGCGATGTCCGGCTTCTTCGCGAACTTGGTCAGCAGGAACTTCTCCGTGCCCTCGGTGGGCCGGTGGTACATCCAGCTCAGCAGGCCCAGCGCGAACATGTTCTTGCTGCGCTCGGCCTCCTTGCGGGACAGGTCGAACTCCTTCAGCGCCTCGACCGTCAGCGTCGTCAGCGGCACCGGATGGAGATGGAATCCGTCGAGCGAGCCGTCCTCCAGCGGGGATTCGCCGTAGCCGACCTTCTGCATCGCCCGCTTGGTGAACTCGTCCGTGTTGACGATGATCTCCGCACCGCGCGGCAGGTCGCCGATGTTCGCCTTCAGGGCGGCCGGATTCATCGCGACCAGCACGTTCGGCGCATCGCCCGGGGTGAGGATGTCGTGATCCGCGAAATGCAACTGGAACGACGAAACCCCAGGCAGCGTGCCTGCCGGTGCCCGGATCTCGGCCGGGAAATTCGGCAGCGTCGAAAGATCATTCCCGAAGGACGCCGTCTCCGAGGTGAAACGGTCGCCGGTGAGCTGCATACCGTCGCCGGAGTCCCCCGCGAACCTGATGATCACCCGGTCCAGCCGGCGGACGTCCTTCGTCCCGGCCGGTTTGCGCTGTTCTCCTACGACGGTTCCGTCGGCCTGTCCCGCTGGGCTGCTGACCTGGCTGGTCACTGAAGTGGACCTCCCTCGAGGTGGCTGTCCCTGGAGTGGTCTTCCGCGACCATCCCAGGGTCAACACTACGACCGTGACGGTCGCCGTCCGGGGGAGATTCGCCAGATGAACACGACTTCGAGACAGCGCGCGGCCCGAAGTCTCATGGCCTGTCAGCCCCCCGGCGCGGGGAATGGCACACCCCGTCCCGCATTCGGTTTCTCGCCCGTTCGAGGGACCCGGCGGGCGGGCGCGGAGGATTTCCGGGAGACGACGGCAACCGCGACTTCCGGCCGTTTTTCTCCTGTCGCCTTTCCACCGTCGATTTCCGCCTGCCGGTGTCCGCGGTCCGGATGCCGGTGCCGGGGGTTCGTATGCCGGTGGCAAAGGATCGGATGCCGGTGCGGGGGTCGCGAAGCCGGCGCCGAGAGGCCGGCGTCCGGCGTCCGGCGGCCGGAGTTCGGAGGTCTCAGGAGTTCAGATAGGTGAGCACCGCGAGTACGCGGCGGTGATCACCGTCGCTGGGGGAGAGCCCCAGTTTCAGGAAGATGTTGCTGACGTGCTTCTCGACGGCTCCGTCGCTGACCACGAGCTGTCTGGCGATCGCGGAATTGGTCCGGCCCTCCGCCATCAGCCCCAGCACTTCCCGCTCCCGGGGGGTGAGCCGCGCGAGCACGTCCTGCTTGCGGCTGCGGCCGAGCAACTGCGCGACCACCTCGGGGTCGAGCGCCGTCCCGCCCCGGGCCACCCGCACCACCGCGTCCACGAACTCACGGACCTCGGCCACCCGGTCCTTGAGCAGATACCCGACCCCGCGACTGGAACCGGCCAGCAGCTCGGTGGCGTAGCGCTCCTCCACGTACTGCGACAGCACCAGTACGCCGATGCCGGGATGCGCCTTGCGCAGTTGCACCGCGGCCCGCACCCCCTCGTCGGTGTGGGTCGGCGGCATCCTTACGTCCGCGACGACGACGTCCGGCAGCTCTCCCTGCCCGGCCAGCTCGGCGATGGTCTTGATCAACGCCTGGCCGTCCCCGACACCGGCCACCACGTCGTGCCCCCGGTCGGTCAGCAGCCGGGTCAGACCCTCCCTGAGCAGCACCGAATCCTCGGCGATGACCACCCGCACCCTGTCCTCCACGATGTTCCGTCCCCCACATCCCCGGGCCGGCGCGCCCGCGCCCGCCTCTGTCGACGGGTCCAGCATCCCAGCATCGGTCGCGGCGCCGGAACCGGCTGCGGGGTCGGGGGACGCGGGGCACGGGGCGCGGGTCGCGGGGCGCGGCAACGGACCGGAGGGGGACGGGGGACGAGGGACGGGGGATGGGGGGCGGGGGACGGTGTGACCCACGCCCGGTCGCGGCAACGGACGGGACCGGGGGCGGTGTCACCCCCGCCGGTCCGCCCGCCAGGGCAGCTCCGCCGTGATCCGGGTGGGCCCGCCGGCCGGCGAGTCCACCACCAGGATGCCGTCGACCGCGTCGAGCCGCTCCGCCAGCCCCGCGAGCCCGGAACCGGCCCCGACGTCGGCACCGCCCACGCCGTCGTCCTCGACCTGGAGCATCAGCCGGTTCTCCACCCGCCACACCTCCACGGCCGCGGCGGTGGCCCGCGCGTGCTTGCTGACGTTCTGCAGCAGCTCCGAGACGGTGAAGTACGCGATCCCCTCGATCGCCGGGGCCGGCCGTCCGGCCAGGTCCACGTCCACCCGCACCGGCACGGTGCAGCGCGAGGCGACCGAGGAGAGCGCCGCGTCCAGGCCGCGGTCGGTCAGCACGGCGGGGTGGATGCCGCGGGCCAGGTCCCGCAGCTCCTGGAGCGCGGTCTTCACCTCGCCGTGCGCCTCGTCCACCATCCGGGCCGCCGCCCGCGGGTCCTCCCGCATCTTCTCCTTGGCCAGGCCCAGGCCCATCGCCAGGCTGACCAGGCGGGCCTGCGCCCCGTCGTGCAGGTCGCGCTCGATGCGCCGCAGGTCGGCGGCGGCCGCGTCGACCACGACACCCCGGTCCGACTCCAGCTCCACCACGCGGGTCGCCAGCCGCGACGGCCCGAGCAGCCCGTGGACCATCAGCCTGTCCACCGTCGTCAGCGCCCGCACGATCCACGGCGTGGCCAGCGTGAACAGCAGTCCCACCAACGCCGTCACGGTGATCTCGAACGGGTTGTCCAGATAGATCCGGTGGGTCTCGTCGCCGTAGAGCTGCAGACCGTCCTGCCCGGCCCACATCGGGAAGACCCAGAACCACAGCGGGTAGCTCAGCGTCGCCCAGCCGAACGTCCACAGGGTCACGGCGACGACGAAGGAGAACACCGCCCACGGCAGGTGCAGCAGCGCGTAGAGCAGCGACCGCCAGGAGGCGCCGCTCTTGAGGACGGCCCCCGTCCAGGCCCACGCGCCCCGCTTGCCCGGCCGCAGCGGCTCGGGGGCGGCCACCCGCAGCCCCAGCAGCGAGCGGGCCCGGGCCCGCTCCAGGGCCCCCAGGCCCCGGCAGCCGGCGAGCGCCGCCGCCAGCACCGGGACGCCGAGGAACGTCACCAGCAGTCCGGCGCCCAGCGACACCATCGTGACGGCGTACGTGAAGAGGAGGACGCTGACCGGCAGGCTCAGCAGGATGTAGCCGAACTCGCGCAGGCTCCGCCCCTCGAACGGCGCGCGCAGCCCCGCCGACAGCAGGTGCCGGTGCTCGTGCTCGTACCCGTGCCGGTACCGGTGCTCGTAGCCATGCCCGGGCCGGTGATCCTGCTCGTACCCCTGCTCGTACCTCGGTCCGTACTCCTGCCCGTACCTCTGCCCGTACTCCTGCCCGTACTCCGTGGCCATCGGTGTCGTCCTTCTGCTCGTCCCTTTGAGGCGGTGCCGCGTCCGGGGCGCCGGACGGTTGCGCTGTCGTACCTCCACCCTCCTCGCCGGCCCGGCTGTGGACCATGGAGCCCGTGGGCCTCTCGGCCGGGGGGTTTTCCCCACCCGCGGACCGCGCCTTCGGTCCGCCGGGGCCGGCCTCAGGGAGCGAGGCCCTCGCGGTCGCGCCAGGGGAGTTCGGCCGTGACGGTGGTCGGGCCGCCCTCCGGGGACTCCACGACGAACAGGCCGTCCACGGCGCCCAGCCGGTCGGCCAGCCCCTTCATCCCCGTACCGCCGTCCAGGCTCGCGCCGCCGCGGCCGTCGTCCCCGACCTGGATGAGCAGCCGGTCGTCGCTGCGCCACACCTCCACGGCGGCCGACCTGGCCGCGCTGTGCTTGCTGACGTTCTGCAGCAGCTCCGAGACGGTGAAGTAGGCGATGCCCTCGATGGCCGCCGCCGGCCGGGCCGTCAGGTCCACCGTCACCTTCACCGGCACGGTGCAGCGCGAGGCGATCGAGGAGAGCGCCGCGTCCAGGCCGCGGTCGGTCAGCACGGCGGGGTGGATGCCCCGGGCCAGATCCCGCAGCTCCCGCAGCGCCAGCTTCACCTCGCCGTGCGCCTCGTCGACCATCACCGCCGCCGCGTCGGGGTCCTCCAGCAGCTTCTCCTTGGCCAGACCCAGACCCATGGCCAGATTGACCAGGCGGGCCTGCGCCCCGTCGTGCAGGTCGCGTTCGATGCGCCGCAGGTCGGCCGCCGCCGTGTCCACCACGACCCCGCGGTCCGACTCCAGCTCGGCGATGCGCCGTTCCAGCTCGTCCGAGGGGGAGAGCAGCCCGCGCACCATCGCCCGGTCCACGTTGGTCAGCCCCCGGGCGAGGAACGGCAGCACCGGCCAGAGCACGAACAGTGACACCAGCGTCAGGGTGAAGGTGAGGATTCCCCACGGCATCCGGATCAGGTCGTACAGGACCGTGCGCCAGCCCACCGGGTCCTTCAACGCCGCCCACAGCCGGGGGAAGAACCCGTCGGCGGCCCGCCGGGGCAGCCGGCTCGGCTCGTCCACCCGCACACCGAGCAGCGCCCGCGCCCGCGCCCGCTCCAGCCTTCCCCACCACCGCGCGCCGATCAGCCCCGCCGCCAGCAGCGGGAGCCCGACCACCGTGACCGTCAGCCCGAGACCGACGGCCAGCACCGTCACGACGTAGACGAAACCGATCAGCGCCGCAGGAAGGTTGGCCAGCAGATGGGCGATCTCCTTCCAGGTGTGCCGGTCGAGGGCGAGACGGGCCGGCGGCGGACGGTCGTTGTCCGGCCCCCCGCCGGTTTCGGCGGGGAGCGGTGACGAGAGGCTTTCGGTCATACGGCCCAGCGTGCCGCGCCGCGGCACCCCGGCGCCATGAGGTGGACCCGCCGGGATCGACTGAGGAAAACCCCACCACCGGTACCCGGGAGCCGTCCCGGAACGCGATCGAGGTACGACAGGCTGCTTACGGTCTCTTTAGCAGGCCCTAGACTCCCGTGCGTACAGATCGTCGGACAGCAGACTTCGGGACGGACAGGGAGCGAGGGGGACGGACGTGCCGGAACCGACCGTCGTCATGGCATCGGACTACTTCCAGTCGTACTCGGTCGTGGGGCTGCTCGCCGTCGTCGGCGTGCTCTTCGTCGCCGTGGCCTTCGGCGCCGGGCGCCTGCTGCGGCCCGTGGTGCCCACCCCCGAGAAACTCATGACGTACGAGTGCGGCGTCGACCCGGTGGGCGAGGGCTGGGCCCACACCCAGGTCCGCTACTACGTCTACGCGTTCCTGTACGTGATCTTCGCGGTCGACTCGATCTTCCTGTTCCCCTGGGCGACGGTCTTCGCCGCCCCCGGCTACGGTGCGACGACCCTGGTGGAGATGTTCATCTTCCTCGGCTTCCTGGCCGTGGGACTGCTGTACGCATACAGGAAGGGTGTCCTGGCATGGACGTGACGCCGGACACCGGAAACACCGGTGGGCAGCCGGAGCCCGTACGGCCGGCGGAGCCCGTGCCGCCCGCGGGGCCCGTGCCGCCCGCGGAGGCTGTGCCGCCTGCGGAGGCTGTGCTGCTGCCGGAGCCGAGGCGGCTGGGTACGCTCGCGCGCCTCGCGCCCGAGCCGATGAAGGTCGTCCTCAACTGGGGCCGCCGCTACTCCCTCTGGGTCTTCAACTTCGGCCTCGCCTGCTGCGCGATCGAGTTCATCGCCGCGTCGATGGCCCGCCACGACTTCATCCGCCTCGGCGTCATCCCGTTCGCGCCGGGCCCGCGCCAGGCCGACCTGATGGTGGTCTCCGGCACGGTCACCGACAAGATGGCCCC
Organism: Streptomyces ziwulingensis; assembly: GCF_039542605.1. Classification (NCBI taxonomy): domain Bacteria; kingdom Bacillati; phylum Actinomycetota; class Actinomycetes; order Kitasatosporales; family Streptomycetaceae; genus Streptomyces; species Streptomyces ziwulingensis. Next base: position 48,714 of record NZ_BAABIG010000005.1, on the reverse strand, counting down.
CGCCATCAAACGCCTGTACGAGCAGATGCCGGAGCCCAAGTACGTCATCTCCTTCGGCGCCTGCGCCAACTGCGGCGGCCCGTACTGGGACTCGTACTCCGTGACCAAGGGCGTCGACCAGATCATCCCGGTCGACGTCTACGTCCCCGGGTGCCCGCCGCGGCCCGAGGCGCTGCTCCAGGGAATCCTCAAGCTCCAGGAGAAGATCGCCCGGGAGTCGCTGGCGGAGCGGTACGGCACCGCGCACCGGCCGTCGGCCGCGGCCCTGCAGAGCGGCCTGGTGACACCGCCCGGCCCGCCCGGTCCGCCCGGTCCGCCCGGCCTGCCCGACGGGCCGGGTCCGTCCGGTTCCTCGGGGGAGGCGCGATGAGCGGGGTCGGCTGGCTGCCCGCCGAGGCCACGGAGCTGTTCGGCGCCGAGGCCACGGCCGAGGAGGCGTACGAGATCCTGACCGTGGACGTGCCCCCGGCGGCCTGGATCCCGGCCCTGGAGACCGCGCGCGACCGGCTGGGCTGCACCTACTTCGACTGGCTGAGCGCGGTCGACGAACCGGGCACCGGCTTCCGGGTCGCCGCGCACGTCGCCGCCCTGACGCCGCTGCGGCGGCTCCTGCTGCGCACGACCGTCCCGCACGAGACGCCGGTACTGCCCTCCGCGGTGACGGTGTACGCCGGCGCGACCTGGCACGAACGCGAGACGCACGAGATGTTCGGCGTCGTCTTCGAGGGCCACCCCGGCCTCGACCACCTGCTCCTGCCGGAGAACTTCGAGGGCAACCCGCTGCGCAAGGACTTCGTCCTCGCCGCCCGCGTCGCCAAGGCGTGGCCGGGCGCGAAGGAGCCGGGGGAGGCCGCGGGCGGCGGTCCCCGACGCCGGCAGATGCTGCCGCCCGGCGTCCCCGACCCGAACGAGTGGGGCCCCCTCAAGGGCCGGCTCCCACCCGCCCCGGCCCGCGGTACCGGCCGCACCCCGGCCGACCGCCCGACCCGCACGGCAGCCGACCGCCCCACCCGCACACCGGCCGAACGCCCACCCCGCCGCACCCGCACGGCATCCCAGGGCTCCGCCAGCCAGGCGGGGGCGGTGGATGCCGGGGCGGTGGATTCCGGGCCTGCGGCCCCGGCGCGGCGTGCGCGTACGGCGGCCGAAGGCTCCGCCGGCCAGGCGGCACCGGCCCCCGACACCTCCCCGGCGCCCGAGGCTCCGGCGGCCTCGGCCGCCCGGCGGGCGCGGAGCGTGAGTGAGGGTTCGGCCTCACAGCGACCGGCACCCGGTGGCGCCCCGGCTCCCCGGCGGACGCGGAGCGCGTCGGAGGGCTCGGCGAGCCGGCCGACGACCACCGCTGGGGACGGTCCGCCGGAGACCCCGGCCGCCCCCACCGCACCTCGCAGCGCCGACGCCCCGTGGCACCACGCCCGCCCGGCCTTCGACACCCCGGCGACCGAGCCGCCGCCCCACGAGACCGATTCCCCCGACCCCGGGAAAAGCAAGGGCGCGGAGCCGGAACCCCGGGAGGACGAGAACGCGGAACCACGACTCCAGGCCGACCGGGAGGCGGAACCGCAGCCCGACGCGGGCCAGGACGCCGAGCCGTCCCAGCCCCAGACCCCACCTCCGCTCCCACTCCCACCCTCACCCCCACTCCCACCCTCACCCCCACCAGGAGGCCCGCAGTGAACGACGTGCTCGACGTCACCCTGCGCCTCCTGATCGTCTTCGTCCTCTTCCTCGCCCTCCCCCTGATCGTCGGCCAGACCGAGCACAAGGTGATGGCCCATATGCAGGGCCGCCTCGGCCCCATGTACGCCGGCGGCTTCCACGGCTGGGCCCAACTCGTCGCCGACGGCGTGAAGTTCGCGCAGAAGGAGGACGTGGTCCCGAGCGGCGCGGACCGCCGTATCTTCCAGCTCGCCCCCGCCGTCGCGCTGCTGCCCTACCTCCTGGTCCTCTTGGCCGTCCCGATCGGCCCCGGCGAGGGCGCGGTCGGCCAGGCCGTCGACGCGGGCGTCTTCTTCGTCCTCGCCGTCATGGGCGTCGGCGTCCTCGGTTCCCTGATGGCCGGCTGGGCCTCCGCCAACAAGTTCTCCCTCCTCGGCGGCCTGCGCACCGCCGCCCAGTTGCTCGCCTACGAACTCCCCATGCTGCTCACCGCCGCCTCGGTGGCGATGGCGGCCGGCACCGTCTCCCTCCCCGGCATCCTGGACGCCTTCGAGTGGTGGTGGCTGCCCTGGCAGATCGTCGGCGCGCTCGTTTTTTTCATCGCCGGCCTCGCCGAACTCCAGCGCCCGCCCTTCGACATGCCCGTCGCCGACTCCGAGATCATCTTCGGCGCCTACACCGAGTACACCGGCCTGCGCTTCGCCCTGTTCCTGCTCGCCGAGTACGCCGGGATCGTCGTCCTGTGCGGCCTGACCACCGTCCTCTTCCTGGGCGGCTGGCACGGCCCGTGGGGCGCCGACGGCCTCGGCTGGGTGTGGACCCTGCTCAAGACGGCCCTCCTCGCCTTCGTCGTGATCTGGCTGCGCGTGACCTACCCCCGCCTGCGCGAGGACCAGCTCCAGAAACTCTCCTGGACCCTCCTCGTCCCCCTCTCCCTCGCCCAGATCGCCCTCACCGGCGTCGTCAAGGTGGTGATCTCCTGATGGCTGAGCCCCTCCCGTCCACCCGGCCCCGCATCCCCGGTTCCGGTCTCGCCAAGGGCCTGGCCGTCACCCTGCGCACGATGACGAGGAAGACGGTCACCGAGCAGTACCCGGAGGCCCAGCCCGACCTCCCGCCCCGTACCCGCGGCGTCATCGGCCTCTTCGAGGAGAACTGCACGGTCTGCATGCTGTGCGCCCGCGAGTGCCCCGACTGGTGCATCTACATCGACTCCCACAAGGAGACGGTCCCGGCGGCGGCCCCCGGCGGACGCGAACGCAGCCGCAACGTCCTGGACCGCTTCGCCATCGACTTCTCCCTGTGCATGTACTGCGGTATCTGCATCGAGGTCTGTCCTTTCGACGCCCTGTTCTGGTCGCCCGAGTTCGAGTACGCCGAGACCGACATCCGCGAACTCACCCACGAACGCGACAAGCTCCGCGAGTGGATGTGGACGGTCCCGGCCCCGCCCGCCCTCGATCCCGGCGCGGAGGAGCCGAAGGAGATCGCCGCCGCCCGCAAGACCGCCGAGAAGCTGCTGGCCGCCGAGCAGGCGGCCGCGGCCCGTACCGAACCGGGGGAGGGGGACGCGTGAACCTCGCGGCCGAAGCCCACGGCTTCCTCTCCCCGACCGGCGTCGAGATCGCCTTCGTCCTCGTCGGCCTGGTCACCTTCGGCGCGGCGCTGGTCACCGTCACCACCCGGCAACTCGTCCACGCCGCCCTGTGGCTCGTGGTCTGCCTCGGTGGGCTCGCCGTCGAGTACCTCCTGCTCACCGCGGAGTTCATCGCCTGGGTACAGGTCCTCATCTATGTCGGTTCCGTCGTCGTCCTCCTCCTGTTCGGCCTGATGCTCACCAGGGCCCCGATCGGCCGCTCCCCGGACGCCGACTCGGACAACCGCTGGGCCGCCCTGGCCGTGGCCGTCGCCGCCGCGGCGGCCCTGGTCTGGGTGGTCGTCGACGCCTTCCGCACCACCTGGATCGACCTCGACGGCCCGGCCGCCGGCGCCACGGACGTCACCGGGGCGAGCCTCTTCCAGCACTGGGTCCTCCCCTTCGAGGCCCTCTCCGTCCTCCTCCTCGCCGCCCTGGTCGGCGCGATCGTCCTGTCCCGCAAGTCCGCGACGGCCACGCCCACCCCGTCCACCCCGTCCACCCCGTCCACCCCGTCCGCGGAGCGGCACGGCACGGAAGGGACCCGTTGATGCACCTCGCCTATCCCGCAGTCCTCTCCGCCCTCCTCTTCTGCACCGGCCTGTACGGCGTCCTCGCCCGGCGCAACGCGATCCTGGTCCTGATGTCGGTCGAGCTGATGCTCAACGCCGTCAACCTCAACCTCGTCGCCTTCGACGTCTGGCTCAGCAGGACCGCCGAGGAGACGCTGCACTCCGGTCAGGCCCTGACCCTGTTCACCATCGCCATCGCCGCCGCCGAGATCGGCATCGGCCTGGCGATCGTCCTCGCCGTGCACCGCAACCGCGGCACCTCGGACATCGACAGACTCCGCGACACCGCCGAAGGCCCCGAGAGCGAGGGCCCCGAGAGCAACGGCCCCGAGAGCGACGGTCCCGACCGCGACCCCCACAGCCCCCTTAGTCCCGACGCCCCCGACCAGCGCGACCAGCCCGGGCGGGCCGAGAAGGCCGAGGCCACCGCGTGACCACCACCACCCTCGCCGTCCTCGTTCCCCTCCTTCCGTTCCTGGGCGCCGCCGCCGGCCTGCTCCTGGGCCGCGGCGCACCCGGCTTCGTCCGCCCGCTCGCCCTCCTGCCGACGCTCGCCGCGCTCGTGCTCGCCGTGACCGTCGCCGCCCGCCAGGGCGGTGGCCGGGCCGTCGACGCCGCCACCGAACTGACGCCCACCGGCTCCGTCCCCGTGGAACTGGCCCTGCACGTCGACGGCTTCGCCGCCCTCGTCGCCGTCCTGGTCACCGTGGTCGCCGGCTGCGTGCAGATCTACTCGACGGCCTATCTGCGCGACGACCCCCGCTACCCCTCCTACGCCGCCCTCGTCTCCCTCTTCACCTCCGCGATGCTCCTCGTCGTCTACACCGGCGATCTGATGGTGCTGCTGGTCGGCTGGGAGGTCATGGGCATCTGCTCCTACTTCCTGGTCGGCCACTACTGGGAGACCCCGGAGGCCCGCGCCGCCTCCCTCAAGGCGTTCCTGGTGACCAAACTCGGTGACGTCCCCTTCCTCATCGGCCTGCTCGCGCTCGCCTCCGACACCGGCTCCTTCCGCATCACCAAGGTGCTCGCCACCGTCGCGAACGGCGGACTCGACCACCCCACCCTCATCGCCGTGCTGCTCCTGGCGGGCGTGGCGGGCAAGTCGGCGCAGTTCCCGCTGCACACCTGGCTCCCCGACGCGATGGCGGGCCCCACACCCGTCTCCGCCCTGATCCACGCCGCGACGATGGTCGCCGCCGGTGTCTACTTCGTCGCCCGGCTCCTCCCGGTCTTCGAGTCCTCGCGGGCCGCGATGGCGGTCCTGGCCGTCATGGCGGCGGTCACGATGGTCGGGTCGGCGCTCGCGGCCCTCGCCCAGGACGACATCAAACGCGTCCTCGCCTACTCGACGATCGGCCAGCTCGGCTACCTGAGCGGCGCCCTCGCCGTCGCCGACCGCGGCGCCGCCGTCTTCCACCTCCTGTCCCACGGCGCCTTCAAGGCGCTGCTGTTCCTCGCCGCCGGCGTGATCATCCACGCCGCCGGCACCAACTCGCTCGCCGCCATGTCCCGGATGCGCGGCCTGCGCGACCGCGTCCCCGACGCCTACTGGACGACGACCGTGGCGCTGCTCGCACTCGCCGCGATCCCGCCGTTCAGCGGCTTCTTCTCCAAGGAGTCCGTGCTGGGCGCCGCCGAACACGTCGTCGGCGGCCACACCGAGCACACCCCCGCCGCCGCGGGCTGGATCGTGCTCGTCGCCGGACTGCTCACCGCCCTGCTCACCGGGGCCTACGCGACGCGCCTGTGGCTGCTGGCCTTCCGCGGCCACGGCACCGAGGCCCCCGACCACGGCAGGCAGCCGCTCCCCATGAACGCCGTGCTCTGGGTGCTCGCGATTCCCTCCCTCGCCTTCGGCGGCATCGCCTTCCGCCTCCTTCCCGACTGGTTCGACGGCGGTGACCTCACCCCGACCCTCACCACCTCCGTGCTCGGCACGGGCGTGGCCCTGGTGGGCTCCCTCGTCACCTACGGCGCCTGGCGGCACACCACCACGCTCACGGCCGGCACCCCGCTGGGCGCGGTCGCCGCCCACCCGGGAGGCGACGCCGGAGCCGTCGAGGCGGAGGCCATCGCCAGCCACCGGCCCGCCTACGGAGACGTGGCGTACGCGCCGGACCCGGCCGACCCCGGCCGGCTCCTGCTCGGCCCGCTGCACCGCCCCGCCGCCGCCGGCTTCCACCTCGACGCCGTGTACAGCGCGCTCTTCGTCCGCCCGGTCCGGGCCGGCGCGAGCCTCGTGCGGTTCCTCGACCGGGAGGTCGTGGAGACCTACGTACGCGGGGCGGGCGCCCTGCCCCGCTGGCTCGGCACGGCCGTGCGCCGCGCCCAGACCGGCAACGTCCAGACCTATGTGAGCGCGCTGCTCGCCGGCACCGTCGTCCTGACGGTCGCCGTCGTCCTCGCCGCGACGGGAGCGTGAGCAGGCGTGATCGATATCAGCGAGTCCGTGATGCAGGTCCTTCTGGCGTTCATCGTGGCCGGTCCGCTCCTGGGCGCGGCCGCCGCCCTGCTGCCCGCACCGCCCGGGCTGAAGGGGAAGTCACCCGAGCAGGCCGTGCTGCGGCACGGCGTCACCGTCACCGGAGCCGTCCTCCTCGCCACGGTCGTCCTCGCGCTCGGCTTCGACCACGACCACCCCTCGAAGATGCAGGCCACGACCGACATCAGGTGGATCCCCGCGCTCGATGTGCGCATCCACCTCGGCATCGACGGCATTTCCCTCCCCCTTCTGGTCCTGACCGCGCTGCTGACCTTCCTCTGCGCGCTCCACTCGTACTTCAAGATGCCCTCGGGTCCCACCCCGAAGGCGTTCGTCGCCCTGGTCCTCGTCCTGGAGGCCGGCACCCTCGCGAGCTTCGCCGTCCTCGACCTGCTGCTGTTCTTCCTCGCCTTCGAGACGGTCCTCGTCCCGATGTACTTCCTCATCGCCCGCTGGGGCGGCGAGGACCGGACCCGGGCGGCCTGGAAATTCATCCTGTACACGCTGCTCGGCTCCGTGGTCATGCTGCTCGGCCTGCTCCTGATCGGAATCACGGCGGGCACTTTCGACATGGTGGCACTCGCCACTGACAACGGCCGCTCGCTGACCACATCCGTGCAGGTCATCGCTGCTCTGGCGATCGGGATCGGGCTCGCGGTCAAGACCCCGATGTGGCCGCTGCACAGTTGGCTGCCGGACGCCCACACCGCCGCTCCGACCGTCGGCTCGGTCCTGCTGGCCGGCGTCCTGCTGAAGATGGGCACGTACGGTTTCGTCCGGATCCTGCTCCCGGTCGCGCCGGACGGCTTCCGCACCTTCGCGCCCTGCCTCGCCGCCCTCGGCGCCGTCGGCGTCGTCTACGGATCGCTCGCCTGCCTCGCCCTCGCCAGATCCGGCGCGAAGGGCGACCTGAAGCGGCTCATCGCCTACTCCTCCGTCGGCCACATGGGTTTCGTCCTGCTCGGCATCGCCACCATGACCCCCACCGGCGTCAACGGCGCCCTGTTCGCCAACATCGCCCACGGCCTCATCACCGGCCTGCTCTTCTTCCTGGTCGGCGCCCTGAAGGACCGCACGGGCAGCACCGACCTCGACACCCTCGCGCAGCGGACCGGCGCCGCCCTCTACGGCCGGGCCCCCCGCCTGGGCGGCCTGCTCGCCTTCGCCGCGGTCGCCTCGCTCGGACTGCCCGGCCTGGCCGGGTTCTGGGGCGAGATGCTGGCCCTGTTCGGCGCGTTCGACCCCGCCCCCGGACTCAGCCGCCCGGCCTTCCTCACCTTCATGGCGATCGCCGCCTTCGGCACCCTGCTGACCGCCGCGTACCTGCTGATCGTGGTCCGCCGGGTCTGCATGGGCGCCGCCCCGCCCGAAGGCTCCCGCCTCCCCGACGTCCGCCGCTACGAGTTCGCGGCCTGGACCCCGCTCGTCGTCCTCACCGTCCTCGCCGGACTGTGGCCCAAGGCCCTCCTCGGCCTGACCGACCCGGCCGTGCAGCAGCTCCTCACAGGAGGCACCCGATGAGCCCCCTGGCCCTGTCCACAGCCCAGCCACTGGCCCAGCCACCGCTCCAGCCACTGGCCCAGAACCTCGTCCAGTCCGTCGACTGGCTCGCCCTCGCGCCCCCCACCGCGGCCGCCCTCTTCGGACTCGCCGCCCTGGTCGGCGACCTCTTCCTCAAGGACGCCCGTAAACCTCTGCTCGGCCGGCTGTCCGTGGCCGGCCTCGCCGTCTCGCTGCTCCTGCTGCTGCCCCTGCTGGACGGCGACCGCAGCACCTTCTGCCTGACCGGCGGCTCCCACGCGTGCAGCTACGTCGCGGACCCGTTCACCCTGGTGATCCAGTTCCTGGTGCTCGGCGGCGCCCTGGTGGCCGCCCTGCTGTCGGTGACCACCCTCAAGGACGCCGACCGAGGACTGCCCGAGGGCGAGTTCTGGTTCCTGCTGCTCTCCTCGGCGGCGGGCGCCGCCCTGCTGCCCGCCTCCCGCGACCTCGCGACCCTCGTCGTCGCCCTGGAGGTCGCCTCCCTGCCCGCCTTCGCCCTCGTGGGCCTGCGCCACGGAGACCGGCGCTCCTCCGAAGCGGCACTGAAGTTCTTCCTCTCCTCGGTCACCGCGACCGCGGTCAGCCTCCTGGGCATCAGCTTCCTCTACGCCACCACCGGCACCCTCCACCTCACCGAGATCGCCGACCGCGTCCAGCACGTCGACGGGCAGTTCACCACCCTCGCCCACGCCGGAGTCGCCCTCACCCTCGTCGGCTTCGCCTTCAAGACCGCCGCCGTGCCCTTCCACCTCTGGGTGCCCGACACCTACGTCGGCGCCCCCCTGCCGATCGCCGCCTACCTCTCCGTCGTCGGCAAGGCGGTCGGCTTCTCCGGCCTCGTCCTCGTCACCGTCGTCGCCCTGCCGTCGTACGCCGACGTCTGGGGCCCGGCACTGGCGGCACTCGCCGCGCTCACCATGACCGTCGGCAACGCCGGCGCCCTGCGGCAGCGCACCACGCGTGCGCACAGCGCGGTACGCCTGCTCGCCTGGTCCTCCGTCGGACAGGCCGGCTACCTCCTGGTGCCGATCGCCGCGGCCGCGTACTCCGACGACGCCGAACGCTCGATCGGCTCCACCGTCGCCTACGCCCTGATGTACGCCGCCGTGAACCTCGGCGCCTTCACCGTCGCCGCCCTCGTCGGCCGTACGAAATCCCTCAACCGGGTCTCCGACTACCGCGGCCTGTACGCGAGGAACCCCGTCACCGCCCTGCTCCTGGCGTTCTTCCTGCTCTGCCTCGCCGGACTGCCCCCGGGAATCATCGGCCTGTTCGCCAAGGTCACCGTCTTCGCCGCGGCCGTCGACGCCGGCCTCGGCTGGCTCGCCGTCCTGATGGCCGTCAACGTCGTCATCGCGCTGTACTACTACCTCCGGTGGACGGCCCTGCTCTTTCGCGCCCCCGAGGGCGAACCCCGCGCCCACCGCGCCCCCGCCCCCCTCACGGCCGCCCTCGCGCTCACCGCGGTCCTCGCCGTCGCCCTCTCCGGAGCCCCCCAGCTCATCCTGCGCTTCGCCGGCACCGGACTCTTCTGAGCCGCGCCCGCGTTCCCCACGCGTGTGTGCCGTCACCCGGACGGCCCACCCGTGCCTCCGGGCAGCCCGCCCGCGCCGCCGCGCCCACCAGGGAACTGGCCGCCCCCGCCTGGCGTTGACCAGTACGGGAGGGTCCACTGGACGTGACACACGGCACCGGTGGCATCGACAGACCGGGAAGCAACCACAGCGAGCGAGACCAGCAAGCAAAGGGTTCCCCTGCTGCACCACTTGGAGGGCGTACCGTGCACCGCCGGCACAACGGGCTCAGGACCGCGGTCCTCCTCGGAGGACTGTCCGCACTCATCATCGTCATCGGCGGCTTCTTCGGCCGGGCCGGGCTCGTCGTCGCCGTACTCGTCGCCCTGGGCACCAACGCCTACGCGTACTGGAACAGCGACAAACTGGCGCTACGCGCGATGCGCGCCCGTCCGGTGAGCGAGTTCGAGGCCCCGGGCCTGTACCGCACGGTCCGTGACCTCTCCACCCAGGCCCGCCAGCCCATGCCGCGCCTCTACATCTCCCCCACGGAGGCCCCGAACGCCTTCGCGACCGGCCGCAACCCGCGGCACGCCGCCGTCTGCTGCACCGAAGGCATCCTGCGCCTGCTCGACGAGCGCGAACTGCGCGGCGTCATCGGCCACGAACTGAGCCACGTCCACAACCGGGACATCCTGATCTCCTCGGTCGCCGGTGCCCTCGCCTCCGTGATCATGTTCCTGGTCAACTTCGCCTGGCTGATCCCCGTCGGCCGCTCCAGCGACGACGACGGGCCCGGCATCGTCGGCATGCTCCTGATCATGCTCCTCGGCCCGCTCGCCGCCACCCTCATCCAGCTCGCCGTCAGCCGCTCCCGCGAGTACGAGGCCGACGCCTCGGGCTCCCAGCTCACCGGCGACCCGCTCGCCCTCGCGAGCGCCCTGCGCAAGCTCGAAGCGGGCACCAGGCAGCTTCCGCTGCCCCCGGAGCCCCGCATCGAGACCGCCAGCCACATGATGATCGCCAACCCGTTCCGCCCGGGCCAGGGACTCTCCAAGATGTTCTCCACCCACCCGCCGATGGCGGAACGTATCGCCCGGCTCGAGAAGATGGCAGGACGGAACCGATGAAGACCCTCCTCAACGTCGTCTGGCTCGTCCTGAGCGGCTTCTGGCTGTTCCTGGCCTACCTGGCCGCGGGCGCCCTGCTCTGCGTCACGATCATCGGCATCCCGTTCGGCGTGGCGGCCTTCCGGATCGGCGTCTACGCCCTGTGGCCCTTCGGGTACACGACGGTCGAACGCCGGGACGCGGGCGCGCCCTCCTGCGTGGGCAACGTGCTGTGGCTGCTGCTCGCCGGCTGGTGGCTGGCGCTCGGCCACATCACCACCGGCATCGTGCTCTGTGTCACGGTCATCGGCATCCCGCTCGGCATCGCCAACTTCAAGCTGATCCCAATCTCCCTGTTCCCGCTCGGCCGCGACATCGTACGGACCGACCAGCCGTTCGCCGCCCGCTGAACCACCCCGGGGAAGCGGCGCAGGTCACAGCCGCTGCGCAGGGCGGGCACAGCGCGAGGGGGCAGGGTTGAGGACATGACCGTCATCAGTTGGATCATTCTGGGGCTGCTGGCCGGAGCCATCGCCAAGTTCCTGCTGCCGGGCCGCGACCCGGGCGGCCTCATCGGCACCACCCTGATCGGCATCACCGGCGCCTTCATCGGCGGCTGGATATCGGCCCGTTGGCTGGACCACCCGGTCAGCAAGGACTTCTACGACGGCACCACCTGGGCGGCGGCCATCGGCGGCTCGCTGGTCCTCCTGATCGCCTACCGCCTCCTGTTCGGCAACTCGCGCGACTGAACGCGCGAGAGGGACGCGAGAGGGAAGCGAGAGGGAAGCGAGAGGGAAGCGAGAGGGAGGAAGGGCGGACACCACCGGTGCCCGCCCTTCTCGTACCGCCCGCTCGTCGGCTCGTACCGCCGGAACTACCGGTAGTTGACGAACTGCAGCGCGAAGTCGAAGTCCTTGCCCTTCAGCAGGGCGATCACGGCCTGGAGGTCGTCACGGTTCTTGGACGACACCCGCAGCTCCTCGCCCTGCACCTGGGCCTTCACACCCTTGGGGCCCTCATCGCGGATGATCTTCGCCACCTTCTTGGCGTTGTCCTGGGAGATGCCCTCCTCGACGGACGCGAAGATCTTGTACTCCTTGCCGGAGAGCTGCGGCTCGCCCGCGTCCAGCGACTTCAGCGAGATGCCGCGCTTGATCAGCTTGGACTGGAAGACGTCGAGGATCGCCTTGACCCGCTCCTCGGAGTTCGCCTGCATGAGGATCTTCTCACCGGACCACTCGATCGAAGCGCCCACGTTCTTGAAGTCGTAGCGCTGCGTGATCTCCTTGGCGGCCTGGTTGAGGGCGTTGTCGACCTCCTGCCGCTCGACCTTCGAGACGATGTCGAAACTGGAGTCGGCCATGTCCTGTGGCTCCTTGTATCGGGGTGCGTGTCGGACAAGCCTAGCCACCCGCCGCCCGCCGGGCGCAGACCAATCAGGTGGCGAAGCACCCCTCCCCATCGGGTATTGTTTACGTCGTTGCCACGGAGCGCCGCCGAAAAGGGGTGCGAAGGGCAGCGAACCCCTGGCGGTGTGCCCGAGCGGCCAAAGGGAGCAGACTGTAAATCTGCCGGCTTAGCCTACCCAGGTTCGAACCCTGGCGCCGCCACATCGAAAGACCCCCTCCTTCGGGAGGGGGTCTTCCTTGTCTGTGGGACTAGCCCGTGGGGCCGCGGGTCCCGGCGTGGGCTGCGGCAGACTGGCCCCATGGAGTCCCGTCGCCGCAACTGCCCCGTGTGCCGCCGCGAGATCGCCGTCGTCGCCGGGCGGTACGCGCGGCACGATCCGCCCGGCGCCCGCACGAGCGCCGAACTCGTCTCCTGCCCCGGCTCGCGCCGGCCGGCCCAGATCGGGGCGGCCCAGCCCTCGCTGGACGGATACCTCGTCCCCGACTTCCCCGGGCAACTGCCGCTGTTCTGAGCGGAACCGCCGCCCGGGGCGGCCGCCTCAGTTGCCGGCCACCGACTTGACCGCCACCGACACCGGGGTCGGGCCGGTGATCAGTTCGAGGGTGAGGCCGGTCGTGGCCGGGGTGTCCACCAACTCCGCCAGCACGGCGGCCACGTCGTCGCGCGGGACCGGGCCGCGGCCCGTCCGCGCCTCCAGCCGGACCAGACCGGACCCGGCGTCGTCCGTGAGCGCCCCGGGACGCAGCACGGTCCAGTCCAGCGCGTCGAGCGAGCGCACATAGGCGTCCGCCTCGCCCTTGGCGCGCAGATAGGCGTCGAAGATCTCGTCGCCCCGGTGCTCGGGGTCCGCCGCCATCGACGACACGATCACGAAGCGCCGTACGCCCGCCCGGACCGCCGCGTCCGCGAACAGGACCGCCGCGGCCTTGTCCACCGTGTCCTTGCGGTCCACCCCGCTGCCCGGACCCGCGCCCGCCGCGAAGACCGCCGCGTCCGCGCCCCGGAGCGCTTCGGCGACCTCCTCCACGGAGGCCGACTCCAGGTCCAGGACGACCGGTTCGGCACCGGCCTCCCGGAGGTCGTCGGCCTGCCCGGCCTTGCGGATGATGCCCGCCACCTCGTCCCCACGCGCGGCGAGCAGACGCTCCAGCCGCAGCGCGATCTGACCATGACCACCAGCGATGACAATGCGCATGCCTTCGACCGTACGCCCCGGAGGCCGCCTCCGCCGCACGGCTCCCGCCAGGCACCTCCCGGGGCACGAACCCTCCCGGGGCACGAACCTTCCCGGCGGGGCGACAGGGAGGCCAGGGGCCTGACGAGGCGGCCAGGGGCCGCAGGGGGCCGCCGAGTGCCGTCAGGGAGCCGCAGAGGGCCGTCAGGGGACCTCGCCGCGCCCCTGCCGAGGAAGCCCCGGCTCCGACACCGCCGAGGAGCCGCCGGAGCCGCCGGAGTCGCCGTACTCCCGTACCGCGCTCGTACGGGCCACCACGCGCCCCCGGTGCACCACGACCCGGCTGTATGCCAGGGACAGCGCCCCCGAGAGCCGGTCTCCGCGCACCGCGAGCAGCTCGGCGGGGAAACCCGCCTCCACGCGTACCTCCGGCAGGCCCAGCGCGGCCCGTGCCGCCCCGCTCACCGCCTCGTACGCCTCCTCGGGCCGCAGTCCGTGCCGGGAGGCCAGCAGGTACGCCGCCTCCAACGGGTCACCGCGGCCCACCGGGTTGGCCACGTCCCGCAGCGCGCCGCTGCCGGCCGCCACCCGGACACCGGCCCGCCGGAGCAGCCGTACCGGAGCCGTGTCGCGGTCATCCACGCCGCCGCAGCCGCCCTGGGGCAGGCACACCACCGTCACCCCGGCCGCCGCGAGCTGGTCCGCGGTCCGGTGCGCCACCTCGGCGGGGAGCCGGTCCAGGCCGCCGCAGGGCCCCAGCACCACTCCCGGGCGCAGCCCGCCCGCCATCGCCGCCAGCCGCGCCAGCCGGGCGGGATCGGCGGCGTCCGTGTGCAGATCCACCGGGCGGCCGTGCTCCGCGGCCACCTCCAGCACCGCCTCCACGTACCCCGCCGGGTCGGGGTCGAGATCCGGACAGCCACCCACCACGTCCGCGCCCATCTTCACCGCGTCGCGCAGCACCGCCAGCCCCTCGGCCCCGGCCGTTCCCGTCAGCACGCGCGGCATCGCCACCGTCCTCAGCTCCACCAGGCCACGCAGCGACCGCCGGGCCCGCAGTACGGCGGTCAGCGCGCCGAGCCCCTGGACGCCCCCCACGCGTACGTGCGCCCGCAACGAGGTCGCCCCGTGCCCCAGTTGCAGCAGGGCCGCCTCCGTGGCCCTGAACTGGACGTCCCGGAGCGCGTAGGAGACAGGCCCGGCGGCATCGGCCGTCAGAGCGGTGTCGGAGTGGGCGTGGGGCTCGGCCGGGGCAGGCAGCAGGAGATGCCCGTCGAGCTCCACGCGTGCGCCCGCACCGGTGCCGGGCGGGCCGGCCGCCGCGAGGCTGCCCGCCGTGCCGACGGCCTCGATACGCCCGCCGCGCAGCAGCACGTCCACGGTCCTGCCGTCGCTCAGACGCGCCCCCGCCAACAGGAGCGAGCCGCGGTCGGCGGGGCCCGAGGGGGAGGACCAGGGGGACTGCGGCCGGCTGTCGGGCATCGTGCTCCTCTGGGCTCGGGGCCTGCGCAGTGGGGGCGCGAGATCACGCAGAGTGAGGCGAGCCTAGGACGGTGACCAGCGCACGGTGTGCAGGCGCGCAATAGTCGTACCGGGCGTGGTCCACCCGGCGGGAGACCCGGCCCGGACGACCCGGCGCGGAGCACCTGGCGAGCACCGCACGGGCGCTGCGCGAGCACCGTACGGGCGCTGCGCGAGCACCGTACGGGGGCCGGGCGGGCGCTGCGCGGGGGCCGGGCAGGCGTTGTCCGGACGCCCGGTGAACGCCGCTAGGACGGGCCGGGACAGGAGGCGCGAAACGGATTTGGGCGAACGGCGGCCGACCGTGTAATGTCTTCATCGCTCGCCCCAATAGCTCAGTCGGTAGAGCGTCTCCATGGTAAGGAGAAGGTCTGCGGTTCGATTCCGCATTGGGGCTCTGGTGTGAAAGGCCCCCGTCGCGAGACGGGGGAAGATCGCATCGCAGCGGTGTAGCTCAGTCGGTAGAGCAAGCGGCTCATAATCGCTGTGTCACCGGTTCAAGTCCGGTCACCGCTACTTTAAGTAGCCGATTTCGGGGTCGGTCCTTCGATCGGCTACTCTTCTATGCGTTAACCCAGTCCCATCCGTCCGTCAAGGAGCACTCACGTGGCTGCCACCGACGTCCGCCCGAAGATCACGCTGGCCTGCGTGGAGTGCAAGGAGCGGAACTACATCACCAAGAAGAACCGGCGTAACAACCCGGATCGAATGGAGATGAAGAAGCACTGCCCGCGTTGCAACGCGCACACCGCGCACCGCGAAACGCGCTAGAAACAGGCTCGTACACGAGGCCGTCCCCGAGTGATCGGGGGCGGCCTCGCGTCGTTGAACGACCCGATGCCGGACACCCGTACCGGTCAGCAGAGCAACCAGGAGGTGCCGAGCCGATGGCGCTCGACCAGTCCTTCGTGGGGCGGAACTACCCGCCCACCGCCCCGTACGAGGTCGGCCGGGAGAAGATCCGGGAGTTCGCGGAGGCCGTGGGCGACGCGAACCCCGCCTACGTCGACCGCGCGGCCGCGCGGAAGCTCGGCCACCCCGACGTGATCGCCCCGCCGACCTTCGTGTTCGCCATCACGTTCAAGGCGGCCGGCGAGGTCATCCACGACCCGGAGCTGGGGCTCGACTACAGCCGCGTCGTGCACGGCGACCAGAGGTTCGCCTACACACGGCCGGTGTGCGCCGGCGACCGGCTCACCGTCACCTCGACCATCGAGAACATCAAGTCCATGGCGGGCAACGACATCATCGACGTCCGCGGCGAGGTCCACGACGAGGCCGGCGACCACGTCGTGACCGCCTGGACCAAGCTCGTCTCGCGCGCCGCACAGGGGGCCTGACCATGGCGACGACCGTCAAGTACGACGAGGTCGAGGTCGGCACCGAGCTGCCGGCGCAGTCGTTCCCCGTGACGCGCGCCACGCTCGTGCGGTACGCGGGCGCCTCCGGCGACTTCAACCCGATCCACTGGAACGAGAAGTTCGCGGTCGAGGTCGGGCTGCCGGACGTGATCGCGCACGGCATGTTCACCATGGCCGAGGCCGTCCGCGTCGTCACCGACTGGACCGGAGACCCGGGCTCGGTCGTCGAGTACGGCGTGCGCTTCACCAAGCCGGTCGTCGTACCCGACGACGGCCGGGGCGCCGTCATCGAGGTCAGCGGCAAGGTCGCCGCCAAACTGGACGACCACACCGTCCGCGTCGACCTGACAGCTACCAGCGCCGGACAGAAAGTGCTCGGGATGTCCCGGGCGGTCGTGCGGCTGAGCTGAGGCCCGCCGACGCGGGACGCTGTGTCAGAGGCGCTCACCGCTGTGTAAGGGGCGCTCACCCATGGTGAACGCCCCTTACGTGACGCGGGCCCCCTACCGGCCCCAACGCGCCGCGCAGGCGCGGCGTTCCGCCCCCGGCCGCCCGTCCCGCCCCCACTTCCTGCCCCGACCCTGCACCCCCACCTGGGATCCCCACCTGGGATCCCCACCTGGGGCCCTCGCCTGGGACCCCCACCTGGGATCCCCACCTGGGGCCCTCACCTGGGACCTCCACCCTGCACCCACACTCTCCGCCCCCTCTTGCATAGTTAGTAATTGGGCACTAACTTTCTCGTATGGTCAGGATGAGCGCAGAAGAGAGGCGCGAGAGTGTCGTCCGTGCGGCGATGGCCGAGTTCGCCCGCGGGGGCTACTACGGCACGTCGACCGAGGCGATCGCCAAGCGGGTCGGCGTCTCGCAGCCGTACCTCTTCCGGCTCTTCCCGGGCAAGAAGGCGATCTTCCTCGCGGCGGCGCAGCGGTGTATCGAGGACACCATCCGTACGTTCGAGGAGGCCGCCGAAGGGCTGGAGGGCGAAGCGGCCCTGCACGCCATGGGGCAGGCGTACGCCGAGGTCATCGTGGAGCAGCCGGAGCGGGTGCTGATGCAGATGCAGATGTACATCACCGTGGGCGCCGCCGAGCAGGCCGGCGACAGCGAGTTCGGAGAAGTCGTACGGGCCGGCTGGACGCGGCTCTGGGACACCGTGCACCTGCTGCTCGGCGCGGACACCGGCAGGACGACCGGCTTCATGGCCCACGGGATGCTCATCAACTCCCTGGTGACCATGGGATTCCCGCCCGGCCACCGGGTGTGGGAGAGCGTGAACGGGCCGACGCGCCCCGGCGGGCGGATCGAGCCCTAGGGGGCAAGGGGGGCATCCTGCCTCTTCTCATGCCCGCGCAAGGTAGTGATCACTAGCTAACGAAACGACCAATGACATCAGCGACCACCTCTGGGGGAGTCATGTCACAGCAAGCCTCACCAAGCCGCGGGCGCGCGGCCTGGGCACTCGTCATCACCAGCGTGGCCGGATTCATGGCGGCCCTGGACAACCTCGTCGTCACCACCGCCCTGCCCTCCATCCGCGAGGACCTCGGCGGCGCGCTGCACGACCTGGAGTGGACGGTGAGCGCGTACACCCTCACCTTCGCCGTCCTGCTGATGTCCGGCGCGGCCCTCGGCGACCGCTTCGGCCGCCGCCGGCTCTTCCTCGTCGGCATCACCGTCTTCACCGTCGCGTCCGCCGCCGCGGCCCTGGCACCCGGGATCGACAGCCTCATCGCCGCCCGTGCCCTCCAGGGCGCCGGCGCGGCGGTCATGATGCCGTTGACGCTCACCCTGCTGACCGCTGCCGTGCCCGCCGCCAAGCGCGGGATGGCGTACGGCATCTGGGGTGCCGTCAACGGACTCGCGGTGGCCTCCGGGCCGCTCATCGGGGGCAGCCTGACCGAGCACATCTCCTGGCAGTGGATCTTCTGGCTCAACGTGCCCCTGGGCATCGCCCTGCTGCCGCTCGCCCGCCTGCGCCTCGCCGAGTCGCACGGGGCCGGCACCCGGCTCGACATCCCCGGCACCCTGCTCGCCAGCGGCGGCCTGTTCGGCATCGTCTACGGCCTGGTGCGCGGGCCCGCCGACGGCTGGACCGACTCCGTGGTCCTCCTGTCGCTGTTCGCCGGGACCTCGCTGCTCGCCGGCTTCGTCGGCTACAGCGCCCGCGCCGAGAACCCCATGCTCCCGATGCGCCTCTTCCGCTCCCGCGCCTTCTCCGGCATCAACGCGGCGAGCCTGCTGATGTTCCTCGGCATGTTCGGCTCGATCTTCCTGCTCAGCCAGTTCATGCAGGGCGTGCTCGGCTACTCGCCCACCGAGGCGGGCCTGCGCATGCTGCCCTGGACCGGAATGCCGATGCTCGTCGCCCCGGTGGCCGGCCTCCTCGCCGACCGGATCGGCGGCCGCCCGGTCGTCGCCACGGGCCTCTTCCTCCAGGCCGCCGGCCTCGGCTACCTCGCCTCCGTGGTCACCGCGGACGTCTCCTACGCCGCCCAGTTGCCCGGCCTGATCATCAGCGGCATCGGCATGGCCCTGTTCTTCGCCCCCGCCTCCCACCTGGTGATGTCCAGCGTCCAGACCCACGAACAGGGCATCGCCTCCGGCGCCAACAACGCGATGCGCGAGGTGGGCGGCGCGCTCGGCATCGCCGTCATGGGCTCGATATTCGCCGCCCAGGGCGGTTACCGGAGCGGCCAGAACTTCGTCGACGGCCTGCGCCCGGCCCTGGTGACAGGCAGCGCGGCGGTCGCCCTCGCCGCGGTCGCCGCACTCCTCATCCCCACCCGGCGGCACGCCACGCGACCCGGCGACCCGGCCGGCCCGGCCGAGCCGGCACCCGTCCTGGACCGGGTCGCCGGCTGACCCGGCCGACAGCACCGCGAGCCCGAGCCCGAGCCCGAGCCCGAGCCCGAGCCCGGGCTCGGCCGTCTCGTACTCTTGGCGGGTGCAGGAACTCCACGACGCTCCCCTCGCCCCGCTGACCACCTTCCGGCTGGGCGGCCCCGCGACCAGGCTGCTGACGGCCACCACCGACGCCGAGGTGATCGACGCCGTCCGCGAGGCCGACGACAGCGCGACGCCCCTCCTCCTGATCGGCGGCGGCTCCAACCTGGTCATCGGCGACAAGGGCTTCGACGGCACCGCGCTCGTCATCGCCACCAAGGGCTTCGCCCTCGACGGCACCCGCCTGGAACTGGCCGCCGGCGAGGTGTGGACGGACGTCGTCGCCCGCACGGTCGAGGCCGGGCTCGCCGGCGTCGAGTGCCTGGCCGGCATCCCCGGCTCGGCCGGCGCCACCCCCGTACAGAACGTCGGCGCGTACGGCCAGGAGGTCTCGTCCACGATCACCGAGGTCGTCGCCTACGACCGCACCACCCGCGAGACGGTCACCCTCACCAACGAGCAGTGCGCCTTCTCCTACCGCCACAGCCGCTTCAAGGCCGACCCCGCCCGCTACGTCGTCCTGCGCGTCCGCTTCGCCCTGGAGGACGCCGGCGGGCTCTCCGGTCCGGTCAAGTACGCCGAGACCGCCCGCGTCCTCGGTGTAGCACCCGGCGACCGCGTCCCCCTGGCCGCCGCCCGCGAGACCGTGCTGAAGCTCCGGGCCGGCAAGGGCATGGTCCTCGACCCCGAGGACCACGACACCTGGTCGGCGGGCTCCTTCTTCACCAACCCGATCCTCACCGACGAGGAGTTCGGAGCCTTCCGCGCGCGCGTGCGCGAACAGTGCGGCGACGGCGTCGAACCGCCCGCCTACCCGGCGGGAGCGGGCCGCACCAAGACCTCCGCCGCCTGGCTGATCGACCGCGCGGGCTTCACCAAGGGCTACGGCACCGGCCCCGCCCGCATCTCCACCAAGCACACCCTCGCCCTCACCAACCGGGGCACGGCGACCACCGAGGACCTCCTCGCCCTGGCCCGCGAGGTCGTCACCGGCGTCCGCGAGGTCTTCGGCGTCACCCTGGTCAACGAGCCGGTGACGGTCGGCGTCGACCTGTAGCGGGCGGGCCGGGGCCCCGCGCGCTGCTCAGGGGAGCGGGGCGGCGAGCCAGGCGTCGATGCCCGACAGCAGCTTCGCCTTCACGTCCCGCGGGGCCGCCGAACCGCGCACCGACTGCCGGGCCAGCTCGGCCAGCTCGGCGTCGGTGAAGCCGTGGTACCGGCGGGCGATCTCGTACTGGGCCGCCAGCCGGGAGCCGAACAGCAGCGGGTCGTCCGCGCCCAGCGCCATCGGCACCCCCGCCTCGAACAGCTTGCGCAACGGCACGTCCTGCGGCTTCTCGTACACCCCGAGGGCCACGTTCGACGCCGGGCAGACCTCGCAGGTGATCTGCCGGTCCGCCAGCCGCTTCAGCAGCCGCGGGTCCTCCGCGGCCCGCACACCGTGCCCGATCCGGTCGGCGTCCAGGTCGTCCAGGCAGTCGCGCACCGAGGCCGGGCCGGTCAGCTCGCCGCCGTGCGGCGCCGACAGCAGACCGCCCTCCCGGGCGATGGCGAACGCCCGGTCGAAGTCCCGGGCCATGCCACGCCGCTCGTCGTTCGAGAGCCCGAAGCCGACCACACCCCGGTCCGCGTAACGCACCGCCAGCCGGGCCAGCGTCCGCGCGTCCAGCGGATGCTTCATCCGGTTGGCGGCCACCAGCACCCGCATACCGATCCCGGTCTCCCGGACGGTCGTGTCCACCGCGTCCAGGATGATCTCCAGCGCCGGGATCAGCCCGCCCAGGCGCGGCGCGTACGAGGTCGGGTCGACCTGGATCTCCAGCCACCCCGAACCGTCCCGCACGTCCTCCTCGGCGGCCTCCCGGACCAGCCGCCGGATGTCGTCGGCATCCTGCAGACACGAACGGGCGGCGTCGTACAGCCGCTGGAAACGGAACCAGCCGCGCTCGTCGGTGGCCCGCAGCTTCGGCGACTCCCCGCCGGACATGGCCTCGGTCAGGACATCGGGCAGGCGGACGCCGTGCTTGTCGGCGAGCTCCAGCAGAGTGGCGGGCCGCATCGAACCGGTGAAGTGCAGGTGCAGATGGGCTTTCGGCAGTTCAGAGAGATCACGTACACGCTCCATCCCAAGATCCTGCCGTACGCCGCACCGCTCCCGGTAGCGCATTGCCCGTTCGTGGTCTTGCTCGCACAAACGAACACGGCCCTCCCCCGGACAGTCCGGGGGAGGGCCGTGAACCGGAGGGGCGGGTCAGTCCCGGGCCTCCGCCAGCAGCTTCTGGATGCGGCTCACGCCCTCGGCGAGGTCCTCGTCACCCAGCGCGTACGACAGCCGCAGGTACCCCGGGGTGCCGAACGCCTCACCCGGCACCACCGCGACCTCGGCCTCCTCCAGGATCAGCGCGGCCAGCTCGACCGAGCTGCGCGGGCGCTTGCCGCGGATCTCCTTGCCGAGCAGCGCCTTCACCGACGGGTAGGCGTAGAAGGCGCCCTCGGGCTCGGGGCAGACCACGCCGTCGATCTCGTTCAGCATCCGCACGATCGTCCGGCGGCGGCGGTCGAACGCCTCGCGCATCGTCGCCACGGCCGCCAGATCACCGGAGACGGCGGCGAGCGCGGCGACCTGGGCCACGTTCGAGACGTTGGAGGTGGCGTGCGACTGCAGGTTGGTCGCGGCCTTCACCACATCCTTCGGGCCGATGATCCACCCGACCCGCCAGCCGGTCATCGCGTACGTCTTGGCGACACCGTTGACCACGACGCACTTGTCGCGCAGCTCGGGCAGGACCGCGGGCAGCGAGACGGCGGAGGCGTCGCCGTAGACCAGGTGCTCGTAGATCTCGTCGGTCAGCACCCACAGGCCGTGCTCGACGGCCCAGCGGCCGATGGCCTCCGTCTCGGCCTCGGTGTAGACCGCGCCGGTCGGGTTCGACGGGGAGACGAAGAGGACGACCTTCGTCTTCTCCGTGCGGGCCGCCTCCAGTTGCTCCACGCTCACCCGGTAGCCGGTCGACTCGTCCGCGACGACGTCGACCGGCACCCCGCCGGCCAGCCGGATCGACTCGGGGTACGTCGTCCAGTACGGCGCCGGGACGATGACCTCGTCGCCCGGGTCGAGGATGGCGGCGAACGCCTCGTAGATCGCCTGCTTGCCGCCGTTGGTGACCAGGATCTGCGAGGCGTCGACCTCGTAACCGGAGTCGCGCAGCGTCTTCGCGGCGATGGCGGCCTTCAGCTCGGGCAGGCCGCCGGCCGGCGTGTACCGGTGGTACTTCGGGTTCTTGCAGGCCTCGATCGCCGCCTCGACGATGTAGTCCGGGGTCGGGAAGTCGGGTTCACCGGCGCCGAAGCCGATCACCGGCCTCCCGGCGGCCTTGAGGGCCTTGGCCTTGGCGTCCACGGCGAGGGTGGCGGACTCGGAGATCGCGCCGACTCGGGCGGAGACCCGGCGCTCGGTGGGAGGGGTTGCAGCGCTCATGAACCCATCGTTCCAGACCGGTAACCCGCCCGGCACACGGGTTTCACGGACTGAACAACTCCGTGCGCGAATTTGAACACCAGTCCCGAACCGCGTCCCGGCCTGGGCGATCTTCCCCGGCCCGCGACCACCGGTGTCCCGTACCGGCCTTTCTGTTCGACGCCCGGCCCCGGACCACGTACACTCTCACCTCGTCGGCCTCCAGCGGCCCGCGCACATCCGGTGCCCACCAAGCATCCGGACGGATGCGGTACGTTGGGGACACGCAAAGGGTCGTAGCTCAATTGGTAGAGCACTGGTCTCCAAAACCAGCGGTTGGGGGTTCAAGTCCCTCCGGCCCTGCTACACACTCCTCCGCCAGGATGTGTGCGCATGTACGTACAGCAATGCACCGCCGTGCGGCTCAGACCGGGCGCGGCACGGCCACGACCCGGAATCAGGTGAGGACGCGTGACGGACGCCGTGGGCTCCATCGACATGCCTGATGCCGAGGACGAGGCGCCGGACTCCAAGAAGAAGCAGCGCAAGGGCGGCAAGCGGGCCAAGAAGGGCCCGCTGAAGCGCCTCGCGCTCTTCTACCGCCAGATCGTCGCGGAGCTCCGCAAGGTCGTCTGGCCAAGCCGCAATCAGCTCACGACGTACACCACTGTGGTGATCATCTTCGTGGTCATCATGATCGGCCTGGTCACCGTGATTGACTACGGACTCGACCACGTCGCCAAGTACGTCTTCGGCTGACCCGCGAGCGAAGAGCGCCGAGGTACCCGGCGCTTTTTTCGCGTGTTCCACCCCTATGTATCCAGGAAGAAGCAGCCACCGTGTCTGACCCGAACGTGAACGACGCCCTAGAGCCGGTCGAGTCCGTCGAGGACGAGCTCGATGCCGTCGAGGGCGGCGCGGACGACGAGGACACCAGCGCCTCTCCCGAGGCCGAAGCTGCCGAGGCCGCCGCCGACGAGACCGCCGACGACGTCGAGGCCGAGTCCGACGCGGACGTCGAAGCCGCGGAGTCCGCCAAGTCCGTCGAAGCCGCGGAGTCCGGCGAAGCCGTCCAGGACGAGGAGGCCGCCGAATCCGGTGACGCCGCCGAGTCCGCCGCCGACGAGGCGCAGGACGAAGCCGAAGCCGAGGACGAGCCCTACATCGACCCGGTCGAGAAGCTCCGCCAGGAACTGCGCGCCCTGCCCGGCGAGTGGTACGTGATCCACACCTACGCGGGTTACGAGAACCGCGTGAAGACCAACCTGGAGCAGCGCGCCGTCTCGCTCAACGTCGAGGACTACATCTTCCAGGCCGAGGTGCCGCAGGAAGAGGTCGTCCAGATCAAGAACGGCGACCGCAAGACGATCCGGCAGAACAAGCTTCCCGGTTACGTCCTCGTCCGCATGGACCTGACCAACGAGTCCTGGGGTGTCGTCCGCAACACCCCCGGCGTCACCGGCTTCGTGGGCAACGCCTACGACCCGTACCCGCTGACGCTGGACGAGATCGTCAAGATGCTCGCCCCCGAGGCCGAGGAGAAGGCCGCCCGCGAGGCCGCCGAGGCCGAGGGCAAGCCGGTCCCGCAGCGCAAGGTCGAGGTCCAGGTGCTGGACTTCGAGGTCGGCGACTCGGTCACCGTCACCGACGGCCCCTTCGCCACGCTCCAGGCCACGATCAACGAGATCAACGCCGACTCGAAGAAGGTCAAGGGCCTCGTCGAGATCTTCGGCCGCGAGACCCCGGTCGAGCTGAGCTTCGACCAGATCCAGAAGAACTAGTCCGTCACAGGTTCCGCTGGACCACAGCGTCCGAGCAGGTCAGGCCCCCGCGTGAGCGGGCGTCTGACCTGCTCGGTTTTTGGCCGCGCATCTATACCCGCTATCGTTGTGCGGTATGCCTGAGTTCCGGTTCGCACCGGTACCCGGGCAGGACCCGAATCGAAAGGACCCGGAGAGCTATGCCTCCCAAGAAGAAGAAGGTCACGGGGCTCATCAAGCTCCAGATCCAGGCCGGTGCCGCGAACCCGGCCCCGCCGGTCGGCCCCGCGCTGGGTCAGCACGGCGTGAACATCATGGAGTTCTGCAAGGCGTACAACGCCGCGACCGAGTCGCAGCGTGGCTGGGTCATCCCGGTGGAGATCACGGTCTACGAGGACCGCTCCTTCACCTTCATCACCAAGACCCCGCCGGCCGCCAAGATGATCCTCAAGGCCGCGGGTGTGGAGAAGGGCTCCGGCGAGCCGCACAAGACCAAGGTCGCGAAGATCACGCGCGACCAGGTCCGTGAGATCGCCACGACCAAGATGGCCGACCTCAACGCCAACGACCTGGACGCCGCCGAGAAGATCATCGCCGGCACCGCCCGTTCCATGGGCGTCACGGTCGAGGGCTGACCTCCACCCCCGTAATCCAGCAGTAGTAGTGGCGGGGCCTGCTCGGCCCGGACCACGACTCCTCATCATCCACAGGAGCAGTAGTGAGCAAGCGCAGCAAGTCTCTCCGCGCTGCGGACGCCAAGATCGACCGGGACAAGCTCTACGCCCCGCTCGAGGCCGTCCGCCTCGCCAAGGAGACCTCCACCAGCAAGTTCGACGGCACCGTCGAGGTCGCCTTCCGCCTGGGTGTCGACCCGCGCAAGGCCGACCAGATGGTCCGTGGCACCGTGAACCTCCCGCACGGCACCGGCAAGACCGCCCGGGTCCTGGTCTTCGCGACCGGTGACCGTGCCGAGGCCGCGCGTGCCGCGGGCGCCGACATCGTCGGCGCCGACGAGCTGATCGACGAGGTGTCGAAGGGCCGTCTGGACTTCGACGCCGTCGTCGCCACCCCGGACCTCATGGGCAAGGTCGGCCGCCTCGGCCGCGTCCTCGGCCCGCGTGGTCTGATGCCGAACCCGAAGACCGGCACCGTGACCCCGGACGTGGTCAAGGCCGTGACCGAGATCAAGGGCGGCAAGATCGAGTTCCGCGTCGACAAGCACTCGAACCTGCACTTCATCATCGGCAAGACGTCGTTCGACGACACCAAGCTGGTGGAGAACTACGGCGCGGCGCTGGAGGAGATCCTCCGTCTGAAGCCGTCCGCCGCCAAGGGCCGCTACATCAAGAAGGCCGCGCTCAGCACCACGATGGGCCCCGGCATCCCGCTCGACTCCAACCGCACCCGCAACCTCCTCGTCGAGGAGGACCCGGCCGCGGTCTGAGCCTCGACGCTCGCCCAGCTCGGTCACGGGCCCCGCACCTGCGAAGGTGCGGGGCCCGTTCCCCTTTTCCGGTAGCGGCTTTCCCGGTACGGGCGCGGGGGCGCCGGGTTACCGTGCGGGCACGAGAGCCGGCCGGGAGGGGTGGGACATGAGGCGCAGGGTCCTTGGGGGCGTGTCGGTGGCCGTGGCGCTGGTGCTGTCCGCCACCGCCACCGCCTGCACCGATGCCGGGAGCACCGGCTCCGGCGCCGGTCCGGCGCCGGAGGTCCAGGCGCTGCGGGCGGTGGAGCGGGCCGTCGGGCGGGCGGGCTCGGCGCGGGTGGAGTCCACGACGGTGATCGGCGGCGAGCTGTCCATCGAGGCGGCCGGCGCCCTCGGCTGGCGCGACGGCGTCACCGGCACCCTGACCATCACCTACACCGGCGGCACCAGCGCCGAGACCCTGCGCGACCTCGGCACCACGTCCATGCAGGCCCGCTACCTGCCCGACGCCTACTACGCGCGGATGGGCGACGGCTTCGCCGACCGGGCCGGCGGCCGGCACTGGATCAAGTACGGCTACGCGGACCTGGAACGCCTCGACGGGGACGCGGGCGCCGGATTCGCCGACCAGATGCGCTCCAGCACCCCGCACCGGACCGTGCGGCGGCTGCTGCGGAGCGAGGACGTGCGCAAGGTCGGCGTGCGGACGCTCCGCGGGCGGCGCACGACGCACTGGTCCGGCACGGTGGACGGCCCCGGCACCCCGACCGTCGACATCTGGGTCGACGACCGCGATCTGCTGGTGAAGAAGGTGGAGAAGGGCGGTACGGCAGCGCAACCGCTCACCCAGACCGCCCACTACCGCGACTACGGCGTCCGCACCTCCGCCGAACGGCCCCCGGCCGACGACACCGCCGACTTCACGGAACTGCTGGGCGGGCCGGGCAGCGGTGGGTGAGCGGAGAGTGGAGCGGGGACAGAAGTTCGGACTCGAAACTTTTTGCTATACCCTCACGTTCTCGCTGTTGTCTGTGTAACAGCCATACGTCCCGTGGGGGGAACCTGTGAAGAAGTCCGCGTACAAGGCGGCCGGTGCCGGTGTGTCCGCTCTGCTGCTCGCCGCCGGAGCCGTGGGGTGTTCCGGGGGTGACTCCGGGCAGGAGTCGCCCGAGATGACGCCGGCCGCGGCCGTGGCCAAGGCGGCGAAGAGCTCCGAGGCACTCACCTCCCTGAGCTACCGCATGAAGGGCAGCGTCCCGGAGGAGGGCCGCGTCCAGGCCGAGGCGCAGTTGCAGCTCAAGCCCGAGGTGGCGATGAGCATGAAGATGAAGGCGCTGGACCAGGGCGCCGACGCGGCCGCGGAGATCCGGCTCGTCGACAAGGCCATGTACCTCGGCGGAGGAGCCGAGGCGGCCAAGGAGATGGACGGCAAGAGCTGGATGAAGTTCGACCTGGCCGCGATGGGCGGGGGCGAGGAGGTCAACCAGCTCGGCTCGACCTCCCAGGCCGACAAGAACCCGGCCGCCGAGTCCACCTTCCTCACCGGCGCCAAGGACGTGCGGAAGGTCGGCACCGAGACCGTCGACGGTGTGGAGACCACCCACTACAAGGGCACGGTCACCCTCGACCAGGTGCGCGCGTCCCTGAAGGGCGAGGACAAGGCGACGCGTGAGCAGCGCGAGAAGAGCGTCGCCCAGTACGAGAAGATGGGCATTGACAAGCTGGCGATGGACATGTGGGTCGACGGCGACGACCACGCCAAGCAGTTCCGTATGAAGGGCGACGCCGACAAGGGCAAGCTCGACCTCACCGTCACCTTCCTCGGCTACAACGAGCCCGTGCGGGTCACCGCGCCGCCGGCCAAGGACACGATGGACCTCGCCGAGATGATGGAAGAGGCCTCGCAGAGCTGAGGCGGCCCGCCGCCCCCGCGCCCCCGCGCTCCCCGAACGGGCGGATTTGCTTGCCGTCGTCCCGTTCCCGTACTCTCTGGAAGAAGCCAAAGACCGCTGGTCGTTGCCGTGTCCTCGGAAGAGGACGCGGTGGCCGAAGGATCCGCTGAACAGCGGACGACCCGCGCAGGTGTCAGTGGACAGGCTCCCGGATCTCCGGTCGAGCTACGCCCCGTGCGCCTGCGCCGGGGCGTTTCGTTTTCCCCAGTCCTCCTTCGGGTCCGCGCGGTCCGAATCACCCGGAAGGAGGCCGAAACTCTATGGCGAGGCCCGACAAGGCTGCTGCGGTTGCCGAGCTGACGGACCAGTTCCGCAACTCGAACGCCGCTGTGCTGACCGAGTACCGCGGTCTCACCGTGGCGCAGCTCAAGACGCTGCGCCGGTCGCTCGGTGAGAACGCCCAGTACGCCGTGGTGAAGAACACGCTGACCAAGATCGCGGCCAACGAGGCCGGGATCACGACGCTGGACGACCATTTCAATGGTCCGACGGCTGTCGCCTTCATCACCGGTGACCCGGTGGTGTCGGCGAAGGGTCTGCGCGACTTCGCCAAGGACAACCCCAACCTCGTCATCAAGGGCGGTGTCCTTGACGGCAAGGCGCTGACCGCCGACGAGATCAAGAAGCTCGCGGACCTCGAGTCCCGCGAGGTTCTGCTCGCCAAGCTGGCGGGCGCCTTCAAGGGCAAGCAGACGCAGACTGCGCAGCTCTTCCAGGCGCTTCCCTCGAAGCTCGTCCGCACCGTGGACGCGCTCCGTGCCAAGCAGGACGAGCAGGGCGGTGCCGAGTAATTCGGCTCGCTTTCCGGCCCTAGCCGCCTGAGGCGAAAGGCCACAGCGGGCCCGACGTACGCCCGCCTCACCCAGTACACCCGGCACCTGCCGAATTAGTGGAAGGACCGCCATCATGGCGAAGCTCAGCCAGGACGACCTGCTCGCCCAGTTCGAGGACATGACCCTCATCGAGCTCTCCGGGTTCGTGAAGGCGTTCGAGGAGAAGTTCGACGTCACCGCCGCCGCGGCCGTCGCCGCCGCGCCGGCCGGCCCGGCCGCCGTCGCCGACGCCCCGGAGGAGCAGGACGAGTTCGACGTCATCCTCACCGGTGCCGGCGAGAAGAAGATCCAGGTCATCAAGGTCGTGCGTGAGCTGACCTCGCTGGGTCTCAAGGAGGCCAAGGACCTCGTGGACGGCGCCCCGAAGCCCGTCCTCGAGAAGGTCGCCAAGGACGCCGCCGAGAAGGCCGCCGAGTCCCTCAAGGGCGCCGGCGCCTCCGTCGAGGTCAAGTAACACCCTCGCGCTCGCCGAACGGCCCGAAGAGGGCTGTAACGCCTGCGCACCGAAGAGCGATCATCCATCTGGGTGGTCGCTCTTCGGCGTTCCCGGGGGCCGGGCCACGGTTACCGGGCTGCCGTGAGGGGGCGGGGTATGGTGATCTTCGTCGTGTCTTCGAGCCCCGCGGTTCGGGCGAGGGGGGCCTTGACGAACCGCACGCAGCGCGCAATTCTCAGGACGCGTCGTCACAACGATCCGGGTTCCGAGGCATGGATCGGCGACGAAGAGGGCAGTATCACCGTGCGTTCAGGGCAGGTATGCCGCAGACGTTGAGAACAGTGAGGGTAGTGAGGCGCTCCGTAGAGCGGGACTGGACATCAGTGGGCCAAGTGGCTACACTGACCCTTTGCGCTGCCTGTTAGCTGCTCCCTGCCCGTCACCAGGGGCATGCCCTCACTTGAGCACCGATGATCGGACCGTCCCCGGGCTGGGACTCCTTTCTCTGTGCGTGAGAGAGGGACCGGTACGCGCGTAGTGAGTCCGAGCCCTCGGAAGGACCCCCTCTTGGCCGCCTCGCGCAACGCCTCGACCGCGAATACG
The DNA here is from genome assembly GCF_039542605.1 of Streptomyces ziwulingensis. Lineage (NCBI taxonomy): Bacteria > Bacillati > Actinomycetota > Actinomycetes > Kitasatosporales > Streptomycetaceae > Streptomyces > Streptomyces ziwulingensis. The sequence continues at coordinate 19,315 of NZ_BAABIG010000005.1, read as the reverse complement.
AACAACGCCGCCAGCACTGCCCCGCTGCGCATCTCTTTTGCAAAGATCAAGGAGCCCCTCGAGGTTCCGAACCTTCTCGCGCTGCAAACCGAGAGCTTCGACTGGCTGCTCGGCAACGACGCGTGGAAGGCTCGCGTCGAGGAGGCCCTGGAGTCCGGTCAGGACGTCCCCACCAAGTCCGGTCTGGAGGAGATCTTCGAGGAGATCTCTCCGATCGAGGACTTCTCCGGGTCGATGTCGCTGACCTTCCGCGACCACCGTTTCGAGCCGCCGAAGAACTCCATCGACGAGTGCAAGGAGCGCGACTTCACGTTCGCCGCCCCGCTCTTCGTCACGGCCGAGTTCACCAACAACGAGACCGGCGAGATCAAGTCCCAGACGGTCTTCATGGGCGACTTCCCGCTCATGACCAACAAGGGCACCTTCGTCATCAACGGCACCGAGCGTGTCGTGGTGTCGCAGCTCGTCCGGTCCCCGGGCGTCTACTTCGACTCGTCCATCGACAAGACGTCCGACAAGGACATCTTCTCCGCCAAGATCATCCCCTCCCGGGGTGCCTGGCTGGAGATGGAGATCGACAAGCGCGACATGGTCGGTGTCCGCATCGACCGCAAGCGCAAGCAGTCCGTGACCGTCCTGCTCAAGGCGCTCGGCTGGACGACCGAGCGGATCCTCGAGGAGTTCGGCGAGTACGAGTCGATGCGCGCCACCCTGGAGAAGGACCACACCCAGGGCCAGGACGACGCGCTGCTCGACATCTACCGCAAGCTGCGTCCGGGCGAGCCGCCCACCCGTGAGGCCGCGCAGACGCTGCTCGAGAACCTCTACTTCAACCCCAAGCGCTACGACCTCGCCAAGGTCGGCCGCTACAAGGTCAACAAGAAGCTGGGTGCGGACGCTCCGCTGGACGCGGGCATCCTGACCGTCGAGGACGTCATCTCGACGATCAAGTACCTGGTGAAGCTGCACGCCGGTGAGACCGAGACGGGCGCCGACAACGGCCAGACGATCGTCGTCGAGACCGACGACATCGACCACTTCGGCAACCGTCGCCTGCGCAGCGTCGGCGAGCTCATCCAGAACCAGGTCCGTACCGGCCTGGCGCGGATGGAGCGAGTCGTCCGGGAGCGGATGACGACCCAGGACGTCGAGGCGATCACGCCGCAGACCCTGATCAACATCCGGCCGGTCGTCGCCTCCATCAAGGAGTTCTTCGGCACCAGCCAGCTCTCGCAGTTCATGGACCAGAACAACCCGCTGTCGGGTCTCACCCACAAGCGCCGCCTGTCGGCGCTCGGCCCGGGTGGTCTCTCCCGTGAGCGGGCCGGCTTCGAGGTCCGTGACGTGCACCCCTCGCACTACGGCCGCATGTGCCCGATCGAGACGCCCGAAGGCCCGAACATCGGTCTGATCGGCTCGCTCGCCTCCTACGGCCGGGTCAACGCGTTCGGCTTCGTCGAGACGCCGTACCGCAAGGTCGTCGAGGGCCAGGTCACCGACGACGTCGACTACCTGACCGCCGACGAGGAGGACCGCTTCGTCATCGCGCAGGCCAACGCCACGCTCAACGAGGACATGCGCTTCTCCGAGAACCGCGTGCTGGTCCGCCGCCGCGGCGGCGAGGTCGACTACGTCGCCGGTGACGACGTGGACTACATGGACGTCTCGCCGCGCCAGATGGTGTCGGTCGCGACCGCCATGATCCCGTTCCTGGAGCACGACGACGCCAACCGCGCCCTCATGGGCGCGAACATGATGCGCCAGGCCGTCCCGCTCATCAAGAGCGAGGCGCCGCTGGTCGGCACCGGCATGGAGTACCGCTCCGCGGTCGACGCCGGTGACGTGGTCCGGGCCGAGAAGGACGGTGTGGTCCAGGAGGTCTCCGCGGACTACATCACCACCACCAACGACGACGGCACGTACATCACGTACCGCCTGGCGAAGTTCTCGCGCTCCAACCAGGGCACCTCGGTCAACCAGAAGGTCATCGTCAACGAGGGCGACCGGATCATCACCGGCCAGGTCCTCGCCGACGGTCCCGCCACGCAGAACGGCGAGATGGCGCTCGGCAAGAACCTGCTGGTCGCGTTCATGCCGTGGGAGGGTCACAACTACGAGGACGCGATCATCCTGTCGCAGCGCCTCGTGCAGGACGACGTCCTCTCCTCGATCCACATCGAGGAGCACGAGGTCGACGCCCGTGACACCAAGCTCGGCCCGGAGGAGATCACCCGGGACATCCCGAACGTCTCCGAGGAGGTCCTCGCCGACCTCGACGAGCGCGGCATCATCCGCATCGGTGCCGAGGTCGTCGCCGGCGACATCCTCGTCGGCAAGGTCACGCCCAAGGGTGAGACCGAGCTGACGCCCGAGGAGCGCCTGCTGCGCGCGATCTTCGGTGAGAAGGCCCGCGAGGTCCGCGACACCTCGCTGAAGGTCCCGCACGGCGAGATCGGCAAGGTCATCGGCGTCCGCGTCTTCGACCGCGAGGAGGGCGACGAGCTGCCCCCCGGTGTCAACCAGCTCGTGCGCGTGTACGTGGCGCAGAAGCGCAAGATCACCGACGGTGACAAGCTCGCCGGCCGGCACGGCAACAAGGGCGTCATCTCCAAGATCAACCCGATCGAGGACATGCCGTTCCTGGAGGACGGCACGCCGGTCGACATCATCCTCAACCCGCTGGGTGTCCCGTCCCGAATGAACCCGGGACAGGTCCTGGAGATCCACCTCGGCTGGCTCGCCAGCCGCGGCTGGGACGTCTCCGGCCTCGCGGAGGACTGGGCCCAGCGCCTCCAGGTGATCGGCGCCGACAACGTCGAGCCCGGCACCAACGTCGCCACCCCCGTCTTCGACGGCGCGCGCGAGGACGAGCTGGCCGGTCTGCTCCAGCACACCATCCCCAACCGGGACGGCGAGCGCATGGTGCTCCCCACCGGCAAGGCGCGGATGTTCGACGGCCGCAGCGGTGAGCCGTTCCCGGAGCCGATCTCGGTCGGCTACATGTACATCCTGAAGCTCCACCACCTGGTCGACGACAAGCTGCACGCCCGGTCGACCGGTCCGTACTCGATGATCACCCAGCAGCCGCTGGGTGGTAAGGCCCAGTTCGGTGGCCAGCGCTTCGGTGAGATGGAGGTGTGGGCGCTGGAGGCTTATGGCGCCGCGTACGCCCTCCAGGAACTGCTGACCATCAAGTCCGACGACGTCACCGGCCGTGTGAAGGTCTACGAGGCCATCGTCAAGGGCGAGAACATTCCCGAGCCCGGCATCCCCGAGTCCTTCAAGGTGCTCATCAAGGAGATGCAGTCCCTGTGCCTCAACGTGGAGGTGCTGTCCTCGGACGGCATGTCCATCGAGATGCGCGACACCGACGAGGACGTCTTCCGCGCTGCGGAGGAGCTTGGCATCGACCTGTCCCGGCGTGAGCCGAGCAGCGTCGAAGAGGTCTGACGGGGATCCGGCCGGGCTCGTCATGAGCCCGGCCGGCCCCAGGACCCCCGTATCAGACCCCATGACTTACAACCCTGAGAGGGATTGACGCATAGTGCTCGACGTCAACTTCTTCGATGAGCTCCGGATCGGCCTGGCCACCGCTGACGACATCCGTCAGTGGAGCCACGGCGAGGTCAAGAAGCCCGAGACCATCAACTACCGCACCCTCAAGCCGGAAAAGGACGGGCTCTTCTGCGAGAAGATCTTCGGTCCGACCCGGGACTGGGAGTGCTACTGCGGCAAGTACAAGCGCGTCCGCTTCAAGGGCATCATCTGCGAGCGCTGCGGCGTCGAGGTCACCCGCGCCAAGGTGCGCCGTGAGCGGATGGGCCACATCGAGCTCGCCGCCCCCGTCACGCACATCTGGTACTTCAAGGGCGTCCCGTCGCGCCTGGGCTACCTGCTCGACCTCGCCCCGAAGGACCTCGAGAAGGTCATCTACTTCGCGGCGTACATGATCACGTTCGTGGACGAGGAGCGCCGCACCCGCGACCTGCCCTCGCTGGAGGCGCACGTCTCCGTCGAGCGTCAGCAGGTCGAGAACCGCCGCGACTCCGACCTGGAGGCCCGCGCCAAGAAGCTCGAGACGGACCTCGCCGAGCTGGAGGCCGAGGGCGCCAAGGCCGATGTGCGCCGCAAGGTGCGCGAAGGCGCCGAGCGGGAGATGAAGCAGCTCCGCGACCGTGCGCAGCGCGAGATCGACCGCCTCGACGAGGTGTGGAACCGGTTCAAGAACCTCAAGGTCCAGGACCTGGAGGGCGACGAGCTGCTCTACCGCGAGCTGCGCGACCGCTTCGGCACCTACTTCGACGGCTCGATGGGCGCCGCTGCCCTGCAGAAGCGCCTGGAGTCCTTCGACCTGGAGGAGGAGGCCGAGCGCCTCCGCGAGATCATCCGCACCGGCAAGGGCCAGAAGAAGACCCGCGCGCTCAAGCGCCTCAAGGTCGTCTCCGCGTTCCTGCAGACCAGCAACAGCCCCAAGGGCATGGTGCTGGACTGCGTGCCGGTCATCCCGCCGGACCTGCGTCCGATGGTGCAGCTCGACGGTGGCCGCTTCGCCACCTCCGACCTGAACGACCTGTACCGCCGCGTCATCAACCGCAACAACCGCCTGAAGCGGCTTCTCGACCTCGGCGCGCCCGAGATCATCGTGAACAACGAGAAGCGCATGCTCCAGGAGGCCGTGGACGCCCTCTTCGACAACGGTCGTCGTGGTCGCCCGGTCACCGGTCCCGGCAACCGCCCGCTGAAGTCTCTGAGCGACATGCTCAAGGGCAAGCAGGGTCGTTTCCGTCAGAACCTGCTCGGCAAGCGAGTCGACTACTCGGCGCGTTCCGTCATCGTCGTCGGCCCGCAGCTCAAGCTGCACCAGTGCGGTCTGCCGAAGGCCATGGCGCTGGAACTCTTCAAGCCGTTCGTGATGAAGCGCCTGGTCGACCTGAACCACGCGCAGAACATCAAGAGCGCCAAGCGGATGGTCGAGCGCGGCCGCACGGTCGTGTACGACGTCCTGGAAGAGGTCATCGCGGAGCACCCGGTTCTCCTGAACCGTGCGCCCACCCTGCACCGCCTCGGCATCCAGGCCTTCGAGCCGCAGCTCGTCGAGGGCAAGGCCATCCAGATCCACCCGCTCGTCTGCACCGCGTTCAACGCGGACTTCGACGGTGACCAGATGGCCGTCCACCTGCCGCTCTCCGCGGAGGCGCAGGCCGAGGCCCGCATCCTGATGCTGTCCTCGAACAACATCCTGAAGCCCGCCGACGGCCGTCCGGTGACGATGCCGACCCAGGACATGGTCCTCGGTCTGTTCTTCCTCACCACCGACGGCGAGATGCGGGACACCAAGGGCGAGGGCCGTGCCTTCGGCTCGACCGCCGAGGCCACCATGGCGTTCGACGCCGGCGAGCTGGCGCTGCAGTCGCCGGTCGACATCCGCTTCCCGGTGGGCACCATCCCGCCGCGCGGCTGGACGCCGCCGGTGCGCGAGGAGGGCGAGCCGGAGTGGCAGCCCGGCGACACCTTCCGGCTGCGGACCACCCTGGGCCGCGCGCTCTTCAACGAGCTGCTGCCCGAGGACTACCCGTTCGTCGACTACTCGGTGGGCAAGAAGCAGCTCGGTGAGATCGTCAACGACCTCGCCGAGCGCTACCCCAAGGTGATCGTGGCGGCGACGCTCGACAACCTGAAGGCGGCCGGCTTCCACTGGGGCACGCGCTCCGGTGTCACCGTGGCCATCTCCGACGTGGTCGTCCCCGAGGCGAAGAAGGAGATCGTCAAGGGGTACGAGGCGCAGGACGAGAAGGTCCAGAAGCAGTACGAGCGCGGTCTGATCACCAAGGAAGAGCGCACGCAGGAGCTCATCGCGATCTGGACCAAGGCGACCAACGAGGTCGCCGAGGCGATGAACGCGAACTTCCCCAAGACGAACCCCATCTTCATGATGGTTGACTCGGGTGCCCGAGGAAACATGATGCAGATGCGGCAGATCGCCGGTATGCGTGGTCTGGTGTCGAACGCCAAGAACGAGACGATCCCGCGTCCCATCAAGGCGTCGTTCCGTGAGGGCCTGTCCGTGCTGGAGTACTTCATCTCCACCCACGGTGCCCGTAAGGGTCTGGCGGACACCGCCCTGCGTACCGCCGACTCGGGTTACCTCACCCGTCGTCTGGTGGACGTCTCGCAGGACGTCATCATCCGCGAGGAGGACTGCGGCACCGACCGCGGTCTCAAGCTCGCGATCGCCGAGCGCGGCGCCGACGGCGTGCTGCGCAAGACGGACGACGTCGAGACCAGCGTGTACGCCCGGATGCTCGCCGAGGACATCGTCGTCGACGGCAAGGTCATCGCGCCGGCCAACGTCGACCTGGGTGACGTGCTCATCGACCAGTTGGTCGCGCACGGCGTCGAGGTCGTCAAGACCCGCTCGGTGCTCACCTGCGAGTCCGCGGTCGGCACCTGTGCCTTCTGCTACGGCCGCTCGCTGGCCACCGGCAAGCTGGTCGACATCGGTGAGGCGGTCGGCATCATCGCCGCCCAGTCCATCGGTGAGCCCGGTACCCAGCTCACGATGCGTACCTTCCACACCGGTGGTGTGGCCGGTGACGACATCACCCAGGGTCTGCCGCGTGTCGTCGAGCTGTTCGAGGCCCGTACCCCGAAGGGTGTCGCCCCGATCTCCGAGTCCTCGGGCCGGGTGCGGATCGAGGAGACCGAGAAGACCAAGAAGCTCGTCGTCACCCCGGACGACGGCAGCGACGAGACGGCGTTCCCGATCTCGAAGCGTGCCCGTCTGCTGGTGGGCGAGGGCGACCGCGTCGAGGTGGGCCAGAAGCTCACCGTGGGTGCCACCAACCCGCACGACGTGCTGCGCATCCTGGGTCAGCGTGCCGTCCAGGTCCACCTGGTCGGCGAGGTCCAGAAGGTCTACAACTCGCAGGGCGTGTCGATCCACGACAAGCACATCGAGATCATCATCCGGCAGATGCTGCGCCGCGTGACGATCATCGAGTCGGGCGACGCCGAGCTGCTGCCCGGCGAGCTGGTGGAGCGTTCGAAGTTCGAGACCGAGAACCGTCGGGTGGTGCAGGAGAGCGGTCACCCGGCCTCCGGCCGTCCGCAGCTCATGGGTATCACCAAGGCCTCGCTGGCGACCGAGTCGTGGCTGTCGGCGGCGTCCTTCCAGGAGACGACCAGGGTGCTGACGGACGCGGCGATCAACGCCAAGTCCGACTCCCTGATCGGCCTCAAGGAGAACGTCATCATCGGTAAGCTCATCCCGGCCGGTACGGGTCTGTCCCGTTACCGCAACATCCGGGTCGAGCCGACCGAGGAGGCCAAGGCCGCGATGTACTCGGCCGTCGGCTACGACGACATCGACTACTCGCCGTTCGGCACGGGCTCCGGCCAGGCCGTTCCGCTGGAGGACTACGACTACGGTCCGTACAACCAGTAAGGCGTGTGTCTGACGTACGTGTGTCTGACGCACTGAAGGGCGGTCACCCCACCGGGGTGGCCGCCCTTCGGCGTCGCTTCAGCGCGCGGAGAGCTGCAGCGCGGTGACGATGAAGGTCGCCAGGGCGGCCAGGACGCCGATGCTCGCCAGTGGCCAGCGGGAGCGTTCGAGGGCGTCCAGGCGCTGCTCGTGGTCGGCGAGCTGGCGGTCGGTCTGGTCGCTGCGCTGGACGAGGAGGGCGAGGGACCCGTCGACCCGGGCGAAGCCGGCCTCGACGGTGCCGCGCAGCCGCTCCAGCTCGACGGCCACGACCGCGGGGTCGGAGAGCGGGGAGTGGGTGGGGAGCGCTTCGTTCACGTGGTGCTCTTCTCCTTGGGGGACGCGTCCGTGCGCAGCCACGCGGGCAGCAGGGCCTGTACGCCGGGCAGCGCCATCAGGCGGGTCACGGCCCCGGCGACGGCCAGGGCGCCGGCGACCCACGGCAGGCTGCGGGGGAGTCCGGCGGCGTCGACCAGGGCGGGCAGCAGGACACACAGGGCCACGGCCGTCTGCACGACGGTGCGCAGGGTCCGCCGGGTGGTCTCGGTGGTGTTCTCGGTCACGGCCCTCACGTCCCGCTGACGTAGGGCACCTTCAGCGCCGCCCAGGACGTCGCGCCCGGCCAGCCGTCGGCTGCCGCGCCGGAGTAGCCGAGCTTGCGCTGCCACTCGGCGTAGCTGTCGCGGTCGGCGTCGGTCCACTGCGGGCCGGGCCCGGAGGCGTACGCGGAGCAGCCGGCGGCGACCAGGCGCTTGCCCATCGCGGTGACGATCGCCGACTTCGGCTTCTTCCTGAACCAGGCGGCGCCGGGGAAGGGCTGGTACTTCGGCGGCCGGCCGGCGGGCGCGGGCCGCTCGCCGAGCAGCTTCGCGACCCGGGCGCGCAGGGCGGCCATGGTGAAACCGCGCGGGTCGATCTTGGCGCTGGTCCACTCCTTGTGGCCGATGACGGAGGCGGCGCTCCAGTCGTGCGCCCGGCACAGCGCGGCGCAGGCCCGGGCGACGGCGTCGAGCTGGGCCTCGGGCCACGGGTCGTGGCCGTCGCCGAGGTTGACGCACTCGAAGCCGTAGAAGTGGGTGTTGCCGTCGGCCGTGCTCCGGTCCGGGGCGGGCAGGGCGGCGCGTTCGGCGACGACGGCGGCCAGCACGTCGGGGTCGCCGGTGCCCGCGTGGTTGGCGCGGCCGTTGCCGACGAGGTGGACGGTGCCGTCCTTGGCGATGACGCCGTGGCAGAGCGGGCCGGGGAGGGCCGAGTGGCCGTCGAAGCAGAGGTTCACGGTGGAGGTGGTGCCGGAGGTGACGGTGTGATGGACCATCACGCCGTTGACCGGGCCCCAGCTTCCCTTGTGGTTGCGGTTGTTGGTGCGCCAGCCGGCGTGCTCGAAGACGGCGACGCCCTCGGCGCGCAGGGCGGCTACGAGGGCGGGGGCGGTCAGGGGGGTGGACATGGGACCTCCGAGGGCAGGGGTCCGCCGCCGTCCGGGCGGGACGGCGGCGGGTGCGGAGACGGAAGCGGGGAGGGAAGCGAGGATCAGGCGGTGTACGGGACCTTGAGGGAGTTCCACGAGGTGGCGCCGGGCCAGCCGTCGGCGTCGGCGCCGGTGTAGCCGAGCTTCTGCTGCCACAGGGCGTACGAGGCGCGGTCGGCGTCGCTCCACTGCGGGCCGGGGCCGTCGGCGTACGCGGAGCAGCCCTCGGCGACGAGCCGGCCGCCCATCGCGGCGACGATGGTGGAGTGGGGGGCGGACTTGAAGAAGGCGTCACCGGGGAACGGCTGGTAGCGCGTGGCGCTCCCGCCCGGCGCGGCGGCGAGCAGGGCGGCGATCCGGGTACGCATCGACGCCATCGAGAAGCCCGTGGGGTCGATCTTCCGGAAGGTCCACTCCAGGTGGCCGATGACGGAGGCGGCGCCCCAGCCGTGACGGCGGCAGACCGCGGCGCAGACCCGGGCGAGCGCCTCCAGTTGGGCCTCGGGCCACGGGTCGGACCCGTCGCCGAGGTTTATGCACTCGAAGCCGTAGAAGCGGGTGTTGCCGTCGACGTCGTCGCTGTCGGGCGCGGGCAGCACGGTCTCGGCGATCACGGCGGCGAGCACGCCGGCGTCACCCAGTCCGGCGTGGTTGGCCCGGCCGTTGCCGACCAGGTACACCGTGCCGTCCTTGTCGATCACGCCGTGGCAGAGCGGGCCGGGCAGGTCGGTGGTGCCGTCGTAGCAGAGGTCGACGGAGGCGCTGGTGCCGGAGGTGACGGTGTGGTGGACGATCACGCCGTTGACGGGACCCCAGGCCCCGGCGCTGTTGCGGTTGTGGGTGCGCCAGTCGCCGTGTTCGACGACGGTCACGCCCTCGGCGGTCAGCGCGGCGACGAGGGTGTCGGCGGTGAGGGGTGCGGCCATGGTGGGCCTTTCGGTGAGGTGAGTGAGGTGCGTGAGGTGGGGGGAGGCAACGTGGTCAGGCGACCGCGGCCCAGATGGCGTTGGCGTCGGCCACGATCGAGGACGGGGTGAACGTGCCGGGCAGTGCGGTCAGGCCGGTGGTGGGGAGGCGGCCGTGCCGGACGAAGCCGTCGGTCATCCGGGCGTTGCCGCCCGGGAGGTTGCCCCAGCTCGCGCCGACCATGAAGCCGGGACCGTTGGTCCGCGGGTCGGGGCCGTTGATCAGCAGCGCGACCCAGTAGTAGCCGGCGGTGGCGGCGTAGGCGGTGGTCAGCGTCAGGGCGAACGTGCCGCCCTCGGTCTTGCCGATCAGCTTGTCGAGCGTGCCGGTGACGCCGACCCGCTTGCCGGCGCTGTCGTAGAGTCCGGCGAAGGAGGTGGCCGCGAGGCCGGTGCCGACGAAACCGTCGACGTAGAAGACCACCTGGGTGATGGTCGCGTTCGTGCTCAGCGGGACACCGATCAGGTAGGCGTTGCCGTTGATGCAGTACTGGGCCATGGAGGACGAGGACGCCGCCGGGTCGAAGGCCCACGCCTTGAAGCCCAGCGCCGCCGGCGTCCACATGCCCGAGGGCACCCGGGTGTCGACGTACGACCGGCGCACCAGTTGGTCGGCGGTGGCCGGGTCGGCGGAGACGGTGGGGACGGTGGCGAAGGTCTTGGCGCCCGCGATGGTCTGGTTGCCGGTGAGCAGGACGGCCTGGTCGGCGGGGGCCGCCCCGAGGCCGGAGGCGGTCAGCGTGACCGTGCCGGTCTGGCCGTTGACGGAGAGCACGGGCGCGCCGTCGATCGCCAGGTAGCGGGCGTCGGCCGCGGCCGGGGTGAGCGCCCCGAGGTCGGTGGCGGCCAGGGTGACCGCGCCGGTCATGTTGTTGACCGAGGTGACGCCGTCGCCGGTGCCGTCGGGGAGCTGGACGAGGGGCACCTTGCCGGTGGCGTCGAGCTGGGCGACGCCGCTCGCCTGGCCGGCCGCCGAGGTGGCCAGGGCGCCGACCTCGGACGCGGTCAGGATGATGTCGGCCTCGGTGTGGCCGTTGATCGAGCGGACCGGGCCGGCCGGACCCTGCGGCCCCGGCTCGCCCTGGGGTCCCGGCGGACCGGGCACGGTCACGTACTGGGGGCCGGCCGGATCGGCGGGCGCGAGGTCCGCGAGGTCCACCTCGGGCACGGACTGGGCCAGGGCGATGCGGTAAGTACGGTTGCGGGACAGGCCGTTGAGTCGTTCGGTGACCGTGTACGTCCAGGCCAGCGGGTTCCACCCGTCGGCGTCGGTCGCGGGCAGCGTCACGTCGAGGCGGCCGTCGGAGTCCAGGGCCGCGGTCGTCGGACCGCCGACGAACACATCGGCGTCGGAGTGGGTGAGCAGGGACGGCGGCGCGAACTCGACGGTGCCGCCGAGGGGACGGCCGTCGAGGGCGAGGTACTGGGCGGTGAGCCGGACGGTGGGGATGGATTCGGGCAGCACGGAGACTCCGTTCGGTGGTGGAGCGAGGTGGCGGTACGAGGCTCAGGACTGGACGCCGTACAACCCCCGCGGGACGCAGGCGACGGTGTCGCCGGCCGTCGCGACCTTGGCCTGGATCTCGAAGGAGACCGTGTCGCCGAAGGGGGCGGCGACGTCCCCGGTGAAGGTGGCGATGAGCGTCGCGGTGCCGGTGACGGTCTGCGCGGCGGCGACCGGGATGCCGTCCACGAGCAGTCGTACGGCGGCGCCGACGCTGCCGGAGACGGCGACCTCGCACCGGACGCGCGGGTGCTGGGCGATGCCGGGACCGGCGTACAGCGTGGTCCAGTCGGTGGCGCCGGTCGACTCCCAGCGGCCGGTGTCGACCGGGACCGGCAGCGGGAACGCCAGGTAGGGCCGGGCCAGGCCGCCGTGGACCGCGTCGGTCGCGAGAAGCGTGTTGCCCTGGTGGTCGAGCACCCGCAACTGCTGGACGGGGCTGTTCACCGGGTCGGTGGTGATCAGCGACAGGGCCATCGAACCGTCGTCGCGGCGCAGTTCGAGCCCCTGTTGGTACTGCTCGGCGTCGGTGTCCCGGTCCGGATCGACCCGTCCGACGACGAACAGGTCGTCGCCGAGCGAGGTCCTGGCCCGGATGCGGCCCTGGTCGCCGACGACGATGTCACCGGTGCCGACCTGGTTCATCGGCGGGCTGCTGTTGGCCGAGGCCATCAGCTCGCGGATGCGGCGCTCGATGGCCCGGATGCGGTCGAGGAGGTCGGTGGGGATGGTCGCCACGGCTCACACGCCTTCCAGGTAGAGGGTGGCCGTCTCGGACTTGCCGCGCTGCGGCGGCTCCACGGCGATCCCGACGACGCGGTACCGCTCGTCCTGCGTCTCCTGGTGCCACAGGTCGCGCAGCCGCAGCCGGATGCCGGCGCCGAGCAGCGCCGGGGTGATCCGTCCGTCGAGCCGGACGGTGATCTCCGGGATGACCTCGGGCATCCGCTGCTGGGCGAGCTGCGCCTCGGCCAGCGAGCGCAGCGTCGCCTCGTCGGTGACCCCGCTGTGGTCCGAGGTGGACTCCAGCCGGGGCCAGCCCTCCGCCAGGTCGTCGGGCGCCTCGACGGACACGGTGAGCGGCTGCGACTCCTCGGACTGGTCGCTGTTGGGCGAGTCGCCGCGCGCCACCCACACATCGGCCTGCACGGTCGAGTCGGCCGGCAGGCTGTAGGTGATGATCTGGCCCGGGTGGTCCAGGACGATGTCCGACGCACTCGCCGTGATCGTCGGGTGCCCGAGCTGGAGCCGCTTGGTGCGGCGGCCCTCGGCGTCCCGGTAGCAGTACACCCGCCACTCGAACCCGTCCGCCAACTGGGCGAGCGAATCGAGGAGCTCGCGGACCCGGCTGAGTGAGGAGTAGGGGTAGGAGGCGTCCCGCGCCACCCCGGACATCTCGTGCCCGAGCTGAATGCCGATGTCGCCGCCCGGCTGCTTCTGGGCGTGTGCCACGAGTTCCCGGGCGATCTCGAACTGGTCCAGCGCGGCGTATGTCAGGGGCCCGGAGAGGATGCGGTGGTCGAGGTAGGAATCGAAGGTGCCGGCCTGGAACGCGGCCTGCATCCGGCCGCGTTCGTCACTGGACGGGGTGCAGGTCCACAGCACCCCGCCCCACCAGATGTCACCGTCCCGCTCCAGCCACACCGCGGTCCGGCCGGGCACCAGCGCCGCGCGGGCCCGGCGGGCCAGCGTGGCGTTCGGCAGCGGGACGGTGGCCGACAGCGAGCCGGACTTGCCGATGTAGTCGTCGAACTTCGTGTCCGTCAGCGGCAGCACGTCGATCACCTGATCGGTACGCAGGTCGCAGAAGACGGCCCGGTAGACGGGGGTGAGCGGGGTGTAGGCGGTACGGGGGGAACTCGTCACGCGGCGCTCCTCAGAGCATCGGGTCGACGCGGATGAACCGGTTGTCGAACCAGTGGTTGTTGGTCGTCGCGCTGGACGAGTACGCCGAGACGGCGGCGTACGTCGTGCCCGCCGCGAGCCCCGTGACCGGGAAGGTGGTGGTCACCGACTGGGTGCCGCGGTTGGTGTCGATGGCCGACCGGGTCTCGTCGGCGCCCAGGCCGGTGACAAGGACACCGCTCTTGCGGATGTTTGCGGACATCCGGCCCCAGCCGCCCTCCACCCCCGGCTGGCCCTGGAAACCCACGGTGACCAGGACGTTCCCGGAGAGCGGCGCGATGAAGGTCGCGGTGACCGTCGGCCCGGTGGTCCCGGTCAGCGCCTCCGACCAGGTGGTCGTCTTGCAGTAGCCGCCGTCGTTGTCGTACGCGAACGCCGGACTCGGCATCGCCAGCACCCAGGCGGTACCGTTCCAGCGCTCCAGCCGGCCGTTGTTGTCCCGGTACTGCCCGACGTACGAGCCGGTGGCGATCCTGCCGGTGGGGGCGATACCGCCGATCTGGGCCGGATAGTCCACCCACTGGCCGCCGTTCCACCGCTGGAGCTGGGTACTGACGTCCCGGTACTGGCCCGGGTAGCCGCCGGGCTCGGCGGTGTTGCCGTACAGCGGGAGGATGCCGCCCACGCCGACGGTCGTGGTGCGCAGGTCGGTGACGGCGGTGGCCCAGGCGATGCCGCCGGTGCCGACCGAGGAACCCGCCGGGACCCGCACGCTGGCCAGCGGCAGGGACGGGGCCGGGATCTGCGGGAGCGCGAGGCTGCCGTCGGCGGGACCCTGCAGAATCTCCAGCACCGCCTCGGTGCGGCCGGAGTTGTCGGTCTGCGCGTCGTAGATCCGCAGGACGACCAGGTCCGTCCGGGCGTTGTTGGCGTCACCGTCGGCGAAGGTGACGCTGGTGTAGTCGGTGAGGACGACCGGGTACGCCCCGGCGGTCTCCGAGCCCTGGACGACGGCCCGTCCCGGGGCGATCGTCGCGGTCATCCCGGCGGTCGAGCTGAACACGTAGAGGGCCGAGGTCAGCGACTTGCCGTCCGGCGAGCCCGGGATCAGTCCGCTGCGGCCGGCCAGCCCGCTGACCGGGGTGACGGCGCCCAGCGGGGCGAGCCGGGTGTCGGCGCGGGACTGGCCGTTCTCGGCGTCGGTGCGGTTGACGAGCCATGCGCTGCGCAGGGGCATGGGATTCCTTCCTCAGGGTCTTACGGGACTTGGCTTTTGCGGGTGCGGGTGCGGGTGCGGGTGCGGGTGCGGGTGCGGGTGCGGGTGGGGTCACCAGTGGGCGTCGCGCCAGCGGACGGTGACGGAGGCGGCGGCGGACGGGGTGACGTCGTCGGAGCGGAACGCCAGGTCGGTGGTGCCCGGCTCCAGGCTGAACAACTGCTCGGGGGAGGAGTCGGGGGTGGCGGTGTAGATGCGGGACGCGGTGTCGTTGAGCAGGACCGTCCCGGCCTCGGTGTCGACCGTGAGGATGTCGCCGGGGCCGAGCGCCAGGTCGTACTGGAGCTGGCGGCCGTCGGAGAGCCGGGTCAGGGAAGGGCGCTGCACGGGCCCGCGGAACTCGACGACCGGACGGACCGACGCGCCGCCCGCGTTCACCGCGGCGATCGACCCGGCGGCCCCGGCGCCGCCCCAGTCCAGCGGCCACGCCAGCCCGGAGCCGGCCATGTCCTCCCAGACGAGACCGGGTTCCGCGACCGGCAGCCCGGTGAGCGCCTCGTGCAGCGCGGGGGCGTAGCGGCGCGGATCGGTCGCGGTCCACTGGAGGCTGACCTTGGCGACGCCCTGGAGGGCGTAGGAGCGGTCCTGGGGGACGACCCGGCGGCTGACCCGGGCGCGCACGGCCAGGGTCTCGCCGAGCAGCCGCACCGCCAGCCAGCGTTCCTGGCCGTCGGGGCCGGTGGCCGCGCGGAACGCCGAGGCGGTGGCGAGCGGGTCGGTGCCGGCCGGCGGGGCGAGCCAGACGGTGGCGCCGACGAGACGGGGCTGCGCCCAGCGGTCGCCGGGCCAGGCGCCGTGCTGGTCGGGGCGGAGCACGTCACCGAGGTCGAGCTCGGGCAGGTCGTCCCAGCCGGTGATGCCGGTGCGGTCGACCGGGTACGCCGTACCGGTGCCCATGAGCAGGTTGCCCCACTGGATCTGGCCGTCGTGGGTGATGAGGGAGCCGGGGGATTCGTCGGTGCCGGTGGCGGACGGGGCGGGGGCGGAGACGGGAAGCGTTGTGGCCATGGTGGGCCGTCACCTCGCTTGGGCTGCTGGTGGGCGGGGGCGCGCCGGCCTGGGTACGCCGACGGCCGCCGTCGGTGTGGGCGGCGGGGGCCGGGGCTGGTGAGCCCGGAGGATGGTGGAGCGGCGCGTCGGGCGAGCGCGTCAGGCGGCGTGGCGCAGGAAGAGCAGGTCCTCCGCGACGGTCTGCGGGCTGCTGCCCTCGCGCTCCTCGTAGACGCGGACCCCGGGGCGGCCGGCGAAGAAGGCGGGCCCGGTGGTGGCGGAGGCGCGTGAGGGCGCGGGGAGGAAGCGGCCGAGCGAGGAGAGCGGCTGGACGCTGGAGGCGCCGGGCACCGCGGCCGGGAGGACGACGCCGCCCTCGGCGAGCTGCGGAATCTTCGACAGGTGCACGCCGAACTTCTTGCCGAGGAGGCTGAAGCTGAGGTCGTTGAGTCCGTCGATGACCCAGTTGGCGAAGGCGATGAGGCCCTGGATCGGGCCCTTGACCACGCCGGCGACGGTCTGTGCGCCGGTCGTCAGGAACTGCCCGATCGCGCCGAGGGTGCGCGAGGTGGCCTCCTTGATCCGGGCGAACTTGCCGGGGATGTCCTGGGTGATCCACCGCAGGATCGGCTTGATCCGGTCCTTGAAGCCGTTCCAGACCGAGACGACCTTGCCGCGCAGCGCCTGGGTGTCGCCCGTGGTCAGCGCCTTGAGTACGGCGAAGCCGGTACTGACGACGGCGCCGATGGCGGTGAGCGCGGTGGTGATCACGGCGAGGTAGGCGGTGACGTAGGTGTTCACCGCGCTCGCGATGACCTTGAGCAGCGGTGTCATGAGAGTGAGGTAACCCTCGACGTACTGCAGTACGAGACCGGCGAGCTGCTCCATCAGCCGCTGCCCGGTCTCGGAGTTCACCGCGAGGTCGATCAGCCAGCCGGCGACGGGGAGGAGGATGCCGGCGACGAAACCGAGGGGGTTGGCGCGGGTGAGCGCGTTGATCACCAGCATGACGCCGGAGCCGATGGTCATGGCGGTGCCGAAGGCGCCCAGGAGGTTGCCGAGGACGCCGACTGTGGCGAGTAGCCCGGCCACTAGAGCGATGACACCGCTGAGACCGGACAGGATTCTGGTCAGGGGCTTCTTGGAGTTCTTGGCATTGGTGCCGATGGACTTCAGGCTGGAGGCTGCGGTGGTAGCGGTCTGTCCGGTTTTGGCGACGGAGCGGGTCGCGGTCTCGGCGTGCGCTTTGAACGCATCGAGGGCGGTGATTTCTTGGCCGGCTGCGGAGCGCAACCCGCCGATGGCGCCTGCCGCGTTCTTCACCCGGCTGGTGAACGTCCGAAGGGAACCGCCGCTCTGCGACAGCCGCGTACGGAACGTCCGCAACGCGGGTGAGACGCCAATGAGCGGACTGCGGAGCATGGTCCGGCCGGTGGCGGCTGCGGCCGTCATCCGCGTGCCTTCGCCAGGAATTCCAGGGCGTGGGCGGTCCGCCGGGGACTGCTGGTCTCGGCTGCGTAGTAGTGCTCGATGTACAGCGCGCTGTCCGCCCCGCCGGTCCCGGTGTATGTCCGGCCCGCGGCGGCCCGGCGCAGTAGCTGATCGAGCTTGCTCAGCGGCAGGACGGCCTCCGCCTCGCCGGCCTCGGCGAGGATTGCCGGGACACCGCCGGAGCGGGGCATGACGACACCGCCGGTGGCGAGCAGGGGGATCTTCGGGAGGCTGACGCCGAAGGTCTTGCCGCCGACGCCGGGGACCCAGCCAGGGATCGAGACCTTGATGCCGTTAAGGGCGCCGATCGCGCGGTTGATGATGCCGATGACCGAGTTCAGGGGGCCCTTGACCGCGCTCTTGATGCCGTCGAAGGCGCGGCCGGCGACGCCCTTGAGGCCGCCCCAGATGCTGGACAGCTTGTCCTTGACGGCGCGGAAGGCGTTCGGAATGGCCGACTTGACCCAGTTGACGACTGGGGAGATGACGGCCTTGATGCCCTTCCAGACGCTGGAGACGACCGTCTTGATCGCATTCAGCGCGGTGCTGATGACCTTTTTCCAGATGGCCACGTAGGTCTTGATGACGGTGGCGACGGCCTTGACGACCGCCGAGATCGCCGCCTTGATGCCGTTCCAGACCGACTTGATCAGCTTGGCGGCATTTTTCATAATCGGCCCGATGGCCTTCATGACGCTGCTGATCACGGACTTGATGACGCCGAAGGCGGTCTTGAGGACGTTCTGCATGGCCTTCGACCGGGTCGCCATCTCGACGACCTTCTGTATGAGCGGCATGAGCAAGTCCATGAGCATGCCGAAGAAGTTGCCCTTCATCGACTTGTTCATCTTGTCCTGGCCCTTGGCCGCCTTGCTCGCCCCGGACTCGTACTTGCCGAGGTTCTTTCCGGCGCTCGAACCAGTCTTTCCGGTCTTACTCAGGGACTTCTCGGCCCGGTCGGACGCGGTCTTGAGGTCCTTCAGTTCCTTCTCGGCGCCCTGGGTGGCCGTCTTGAGGGACTTGAGCTGACTGGACCCGGTTTTTCCTGCACTTCCGAGCGACTTCGCGGCGGACGTCGCCGAGTTCGCCTTGCTCTTGAAATCCTGTAGGGAGTTCGAGGCGCTTCTGAGTGAATCTGCGAGGGACATTCATACCTCCGTAACGGTCGCGTGTGTTGTCCTGTCAGCCGCTGCCGGCGCCAGCCCCGCCGCCCCCAGCACCTCCGCCGCTCCCCCCTACCGCAGCGGCGGCCGCGCGCGCTCGTTCCTCCAGTTCCCGGAGGCCGGTAGCGCTGCTCTGAATCTGCTGCATGGCGGTCTGCGACTGTTGTTGGAGCTGGGTGATCTGGGACTGTGTGCGATCGAAAGTCGTTTGTGCCTGCTGTGCTTCACGCTGCAGCCGGGCAGTGCGCTGGGTGTCAGTTTCGTTGGCGGGCGGATTCGGCCCTTGGCGGGTCCGGACGCGTCCCCAGCGTTCGACGACTCCGGCCTCGCCACCTATTTGCCTGTATTCGACTCCGGCCCATTTCATCAGGGCTTCTTCGTTGAATTTAATAACTGAGGGAATCTCGAACTTGATGATATCCATCGCCACTTTTAGGCCGACAACTTCAACCACCAAGGACTTCCATTCCTGAGTGAGGTGGGTTACATCAAGCCCCAAGAATGTTGTCTTGTCCTCCTTGTCCGCCTTTTTGGCAAGGTCCGCCTTTTCGGCCTTGTTGCTAAGTGTGGACTGGAGGGTTCCGAGCTGGTCCCTCAGGTCGGCTACTTGGTCTGTGAGCGGCTTTTTCTCGTCATCCGACATACCTGATCCTCCTTCTGGATATACTGCGCTGGCACACGGGAAAAGACTGAGGGGACAAAGCGGGTATGAGTGCACTGCTGGGGATCGGCCTGCTTCTGCTGCCTTTTGGGTTGCGCATCCACTATTTGGAAAGAAGTATGAGGCGCAACGCCGTGTGGGTGGTGGCTACCTGTGTCGACCACATCTATGAGGGGTACACCGCACACCCCAAACGAATGGTCTGCACCTATGTCACGCCCGATGGTCGTGAGTTGCGCTGGGTTTTGGCGGTCGGCCCGGACTTCCCCTTGGTGGGGGAGGCGGTCCCTCTCGTGTATGACGGACGGAACGAGGGACTGGCCAAGCGGCAGGACGGGAAGGGCAAGAGGAGGATTTCACTCGGGCTGGGCTGGACTCTGCTTGCCGTCATCCTGCTCGTGCTAGGGGCGACGGCGGAGTACGTGCTCTGAGCTTGTTCTTTTTCTTCCAGCCTCGAACGGTGTCTCGT
>NZ_BAABIG010000004.1:55985-179962 GCF_039542605.1 Streptomyces ziwulingensis | reverse complement strand
AGACGACGGCCACCGCCCCCGCGGAAACCGCCGCCACCGCCGAGGCAGCCGAGTCCAAGCCCAAGGCCCGCCGCACCCGCAAGGCCACGGCCGTCGCGGAGACGGCCACCGCCGAGATCCCGGCCCAGACCGCGCAGGAGCCGGAGGCCGCCGCACCGCGCCGCCGCACCCGCAAGACCGCCGCCCCGGCGGCCGAAGCGACGGCCGAGGCCCCGCCCAAGGCGCGCCGCACCCGTAAGACCGCGGCCGCCGCGCCGCAGCCCACGGGGGGGTCCACGGAATCCGCGGCGTCGACGGAGAGCTGATCTCCCGCCACCGCGTAGTCGGCCCGGTCCCGCACCATGGGACCGGCCCGACGCCGTTCCACCCCCCTCCACCCCCCTCCACCCCCTCCCCCGTGCCCGGCCGCCCCACCGCGCGCCCGCGCACGCCGTTCTCCGACGGACCCCGCGCCCCGCCCCCCTCCGCCCGCGCCCGATACCCTCGCCCCGTGAGCAGGAACATCGCCTTCACCCCGCCCCCCGGCGCGCGCACGTACCGGCTGCGGACCGCGCGCGGCGAGTTCGCCGCCGTCGACTCCCCCGTGGCCGAAGGCGTCGAACCGAAGGGGATCGCCCTGCTGCTCCCCGGTTTCACGGGCAGCAAGGAGGACTTCACCCTGCTGCACGAACCGCTCGCCGCGCGCGGCTACCGCACCGTCGCCCTGGACGGGCGCGGCCAGTACGAGTCCGCCGGCCCCGAGCACGACGAGACCGCGTACGCCCAGCCGGAACTCGCCCGGGACGTACTCGCCCAGGCCGCCGCCCTGGGCGCCCCCCACACCTCCCGCACTCCCCACACCCACCACACCCCCCACACCCCCGGCAGCCCCCTGCACCTCCTCGGCCACTCCCTGGGCGGCCAGATCTCCCGGGCCGCCGTCCTGATCGACCACTCACCCTTCCGCTCCCTGACCCTGATGTCCTCGGGTCCGGCACAGATCTCGGTCGCCCAGCAGCAGCGCGTGAAGCTGCTGCGGGACGCGCTCGCCGCGATGCCGATGGACGCGGTCTGGGAGGCGATGCAGGCCATGGGTCCGCCCGAGGAGGTCGGCGGCCCCGCTCAGGGCCTGGCCGACGAGGCCCGGCTGCGGCGCCGCTGGCTGGACACAAAACCGGCCCAGCTCCTCGCGACCGGCTTGCAGTTGTGCACGGAACCGGACCGCGTCGCGGAACTAGCCGCCCTGCCGCTGCCGTTCCACGTCCTGTCGGGCGCACGCGACGACACCTGGCCGGTGCCCCTCCTCGACGACATGGCCGTACGGCTGGACGCGCGCCGGACCGTCGTCGCCGGGGCGGAGCACTCCCCGAACACCGACCGGCCGCTGCCGACCGCCACCGCCCTCGCCGACTTCTGGGACACCGTCGGCGGCCCTCGCTGATACCGCGTCCGCACGGGCCCCCAGTACCGCTAATACTGCGTCTGCACGTGCTCCCAGAACCCGTCCCGCAGCGACCGTCGCAGGTCCGCCTGGCCGCGCAGGGAGTACTGGAGCAGCCCCTCGGCCTCCACCAGCAGGTCCTGGTCGACCGAGCCCGGCAGGTAGGGGTGGCCGGGGAGCAGCTCCACCAGCGCCTCCCGGCCACGGGCCGCCAGCCACTTCGCGGCGATCTGCGCGCCGACGAAGCGGACGTCGTCGCGGCTGGGCCGGGCGGTGCCCGCCGCGTCGTAGGCGGGGAGCGAGCGCCGGGAGACGTACGGCTTGAAGAAGTCGAGTTCGAAGGTGCGCTGGCTGTCGACCTCCCAGAGCAGCGGGTCGGCCTGGTTGCGGCCTTCGGGGGCCTCCACGCCCCACAGGTGGACCCGGGCGCCGTAGCCCTGGGCCGCCTCGACCGCCGAGACCAGGTCCTCGTCGCCGCCGAGCAGGGCCGCGTCGCTGATCGCGCGGTGCCGGGCGAGGGACTCCAGGTCGGACCGGATCAGGGAGTCGACGCCCTTCTGCTGGTTGTTGGCGTTGAGGTTGCCGAGGCGGACCTTGACGTCGGGCAGCTCGGCGATGGACTGCTGCTCCGAGGTGTGGATACGGCGCCGGGCGCCGTCGTACCAGTAGACCCGCAGCAGGCGGCTGTCGGCGAAGAGCAAACGGGCCTTGTCGATCAGCGCGTCGATCAGCCCCTCGGCGTCCAGGTCGAAGGCGCGGCGGTCCTCGGTACCGGCGACCAGCCGACCCGCCGCCGCGTAGAGGTAGCCCGCGTCGACGAAGATCGCGTGGGTGGAAGGCGTCTTCGCCACCTCGGCGAGCATGCGCTGGAGCAGCTCGTTGGTGCGATCGATACGGGCGTGCAGGGACACGAGGTCGTCGTTCATCACCACCCATTGTCCCGGCGGTCACGCTGCGAACACAACCGGTCCCGGTCAGTCTTGTACCAAGCAGGAAACAGACAACTTACTACTTGGTAATTAGTTGTGCGAAAAATTTCGTTAGCGTAGGGAATGTTCATCACGAGAAGCTCGTTGTGATCAGTGGAACCGGGAACACCGATGACCCCCGGGACCGACCCCATCAGTAGTTCTCCTCAGGAGGATGACCAGACGAAGGGAGAAGCCATGCGCTTCGAAATCATGCGACTCGACGACGTCGACGGCACGCCCGTGGACACGACGGTCGTGGACGCCGCCTCCGTCAACCGCATCGTGCAGCAGGCCGCCGCCATTGGGCAGCGCCTGTGGATCCGCCCAGCCGACGCCTCGGCCTCGTAACGCGGATCTTCACCACTTTTCGGAGCCCCCGTACGCAGTTCCCTCTGTACGGGGGCTCCGTCACGTCTGTCCCCGGCCACCGGCCCTCCCCCGGCCCCGGCACCAGCCCCTCGAACCCCTCAAGCCCCTTGGATCACCTGGGTGACCCCGTTGATGATCTGCTGCACGGCGATCGCGGACAGCATCATGCCCGCGAGCCTGGTCACCAGGACCACGCCGCCGTCCTTGATGACGCGGATGATCAGCAGCGAGTACCGCATGACCAGCCAGAGGACCACGTGTATGGCGAAGATCGCCGACCACACCGATACCTGGCCGGTGACGCCGTCGGCCTTCTGCACCGCCAGGATGACCGACACGATCGCGCCGGGTCCGGCGAGCAGGGGCATGCCCAGGGGGACGAGCGCGACGTTGACGTCCTTCGTCTGCTTCGGCTCGTCCGTCTTGCCGGTGAGCAGGTCGAGGGCGATCAGCAGGAGCAGCAGGCCGCCCGCGATCATCAGCGCGGGCACGGAGACGTGCAGGTAGTTCAGGATCTGGTGCCCGAGCAGGCCGAACACGGTGATCACACCGCCGGCCACGCAGACGGCCTGGAACGCCATCCGCTTCTGGACCTTGGCCGGCCGGCCGGCGGTCAGGGCGAGGAAGATCGGTGTGATCCCGGGGGGATCCATGATCACAAAAAGGGTCAGGAAGAGGGAGCCGAAGACGGCGACGTCGAGCATGGGTGAGCCACTGGCCTTGCGGGAGTAACGGAACTTGCGGGAGCGACGGAAGAGGAGTGGGGAGAAGCGAGGCGGAGGGGTCAGGGGGAGGTAAGGGGGGAAACGGACGTGAGGACCCGGGGCGCTCAGGCCCCGCCGGCCCCGTCGGCCGCTCCGCCGGCCCCGCCGACTCCGCCGTCTACGGCGTCTCCACCGGCCCCCGGCACCGGGAACGCCCCGAACGCCCGCCGCGTGATCTCCCCGTAGACCTCGGGGTCGGTCGTGTACTCGCCCAGTACGCAGGTCTTGCGGCTGCCGTGGTAGTCGCTCGACCCGGTCACCAGCAGGCCCAGTTCGCCGGCGAGGCCGCGCAGCCGGGCCCTCGTCCGGGGGTCGTGGTCCATGTGGTCGACCTCGATGCCGTCGAGCCCGGCGGCGGCCAGTTCGGCGATGACCGTCTCCGGAACCGTGCGACCGCGCTTGGCGGCGGCCGGGTGGGCGAAGACCGCGACCCCGCCGGCACCCTTGATCAGCCGGACGGCCTCGAAGGGGTCGGTCTCGTGCTTGGCCACGAAGACCCGGCCGCCGTCGGCGAGCCAGTCCTCGGTGAAGGCGTCGCCCACGGTCGGCACGACACCCAGTTCGACCAGGGCGGAGGCCACGTGCGGGCGGCCCACCGAGCCGTCGCCGGCGATCCGCGAGACCTGCTCCCAGGTGACCGGCACGCCCAGTTCGTTGAGCCTGGCGACCATGCCCTTGGCGCGGGGCACGCGGTCGTCGCGGACCAGTTCCCGCTCGGCGAGCAGGGCCGGCTCCTCCGGGTCGAAGAGGTAGGCGAGCATGTGCATGCTGACGCCGTCGACACGGCAGGACAACTCGGCACCGGTCACCAGCGTGAGCCCCTCGGGCAGCGCGGCGACGGCCTCGGCATGGCCTCGGGTGGTGTCGTGGTCGGTCAGCGCGACGACGTCCAGACCGGCCGCGGCGGCACCTCGCACCAGCTCGGCCGGGGTGTCCGTACCGTCGGACGCCGTGGAGTGGGTGTGCAGATCGATGCGCACGACGCTGACTCCAGGCGGTGACGGGACGGAAGGGGACGCCCAAGGATAACCGGACGCCCGGCCTCCCCTGTCACACCCGCTACCTCGTGGCACCCCCTACACACAGGGGGCCGCCCGCAGCTCCCGCGCGTACCCACAGGACCGCCCGCACGCCCGCGCGCATCCACCGGAGCACACCCCCGCGCGCACGCCCGCCCGCACCCTCGCCCGAAGACCCGCGGCCCTCTACGGTTCCAGCAACCGCGGCGACAGCGCCCCGCAGGGCACCAGCTCGACCTCCGCGCCGGCGTCCCGCAGATCGGTGAGGACCAGTTCGTCGTACATCAGCAGCCCCGCCTGCTCGGGCCACGCGACGGCCCACAGCCACATGCCGAGCGCCTCACCCGCGAAGACCGCGCGGTCGGGCGGGGCGCCGGAGACGAGCCAGAGCGGGGTGGGGCGGCCGGCGGCGAGCACCTTGGCCTGGGGCGGTTTCTCGACGTCCAGGTAGGGGCCGGGGTCCGGGGCGTCCATGCCGGCGTAATGGGCGCCGAGGCCGACGCCGAGTTCCTCGGCGATCAGGATCAGCTCTCCCACACCGCCGAGCGGACCGGGACCCGAACAGGCCACCGCCGTCGCACGGCCACCGGTGCGGTCGTCACCCGCGCAGGCCACGCCCGTGAAGAGCCAGCCCACCGGCAGCGGCCACGGCATCCACACCGGCACCTGGGTGCGGTGCACCACGACGTCCAGGGCCTCGACGCTCGGCGGTATCACGGGCTGCACGGGATGCACGATCCCGTGCGCGTCGCACTGCCAGGAATCGGCGAAGAGACCGGGAGCCCTGACCCGGCCACCACACTTCGGGCAACTGGGTTCGCCCCTCATAGCGCCCCACGGTCCTACCCCGTCTCCGCCACGTCAAGGACGATCACCCATCCGGAGGGAACCGGCCGGTCGCGCCACCCGACCAGGGGAAACTAGATGTAGCTTGCATTAATTAGCAGACCTAACTTAATGTATGTAAACACCAACCTTCTCGACAACGGAGCCAGCATGGATTCCCTCGATGCGGGGGCGGGCAGCATCCTGCGTCAGCCCAAGGCGGTGTGGGCGACCGCGGGCGCGTCCGTGGTCGCCTTCATGGGCATCGGTCTCGTCGACCCGATCCTGCCGTCCATCGCCACCGGCCTGCACGCGAACGCGAGCCAGGTCTCCCTGCTCTTCACCTCGTACTTCCTGATCACCGCGCTCGCGATGCTGGTGACCGGCTTCGTCTCCAGCCGCATCGGCGGCAAGAAGACCCTGCTGCTCGGCCTCGCCTTCGTGGTGGTCTTCGCGGGCCTGGCCGGCACCTCCGACACCGTCGGCCAGCTCGTCGGTTACCGGGCCGGCTGGGGCCTGGGCAACGCGCTCTTCGTCTCCACCGCGCTCGCCGTCATCGTCGGGGCGGCGGCGGGCGGCAGCGCCGCGGCGATCCTGCTCTACGAGTCCGCCCTCGGCCTCGGCATGGCCTGCGGCCCGCTGCTGGGCGCGCTGCTGGGCGACGCGAGCTGGCGCTACCCCTTCTTCGGCACCGCGTTCCTGATGGCGGTCGGCTTCCTGTGCATCACGCTGTTCCTGAAGGAGCAGCCGCGGCCGGCCCGCCGGACCTCGCTCCTCGACCCCCTCAGGGCGCTCGGCCACGGTGGCCTCGCCTCGGCCGCGATCTCGGCGTTCTTCTACAACTACACGTTCTTCACCGTGCTGGCCTTCACCCCGTTCGTGCTGAACATGACGCCGTACAAGTCCGGTGCGGTGTTCTTCGCCTGGGGTGTGCTGCTCGCCGTCTTCTCGGTGCTGGTGGCCCCGCGCACGCAGCGGCGGTTCGGCTCGCTGAAGGTGCTCGGCGGCTCGCTGGTCCTGCTC
Source organism: Streptomyces ziwulingensis (assembly GCF_039542605.1). Classification (NCBI taxonomy): domain Bacteria; kingdom Bacillati; phylum Actinomycetota; class Actinomycetes; order Kitasatosporales; family Streptomycetaceae; genus Streptomyces; species Streptomyces ziwulingensis. Next base: position 173,571 of record NZ_BAABIG010000004.1, on the reverse strand, counting down.
GCGGCGGACGTGCTCGTCCTCGGCTACGGCAACCACACCGCGGCCGTCGTCTGCACGATCCTGTCCGGCGCCTTCATCGGCGTGAACAACACCGTCTACACCGAACTGGCCCTCGGCGTCTCCGACGCGCCGCGTCCGGTGGCGAGCGCGGGCTACAACTTCGTGCGCTGGTTCGCCGCGGCGGCGGCCCCGTACTTCGCGCCGAAGATCGAGGAGTGGACCGACATCCACATCCCCTTCGTGGTGGCGGCGGTCACCGCGGTGCTGGGCGCGGTCGTGGTTCTGGTACGGCGCCGGGCCCTGACACACCAGGCGGAGGAGCTGGAGCCGAGGCACCGCACCGAGGACGGCGTGACGGCCTTCGCCAACTGAGGCGAGGCGACCGGCCGTTGGTGAGTTGTGTCACTAGCTCCGGTCAGTCCAGCGGCACGGCCCCGCGGGCGGGATCCCGCAGGTCCGTGCCGTGCGTGAGCCAGCGCTCCTGAAGCGCCTGGCCGCCGTGCACCCGCTTCCAGGCGGCCTCGTTCGGTGTCATCGGCAGCAGCGGCAGGAACCGGACCGGGTCCAGCGGCGCGTCGAGTTCCAGGTCCTCCACCAGGCCGCCCGGCTCGGCGACCAGGACCGAGGTGAACGGGGCGCCGGGCCACAGCGGTCCGCCGACGTCCAGCGAGGCACCGGGGGCCACGACCACGCCCTCGACCTGCGGCGACGCGCCGAGCACGGCGAGCGGGCGCAGGACCTTGTCGGTGTCGGCGAGGCCGGCCCGGACGGAGAGGACCAGCTCGGCCCGGGGACCCTGGACCGGGTCGGCGAGCACGGCGGTCGGGTCCGCCATGGGGTGCGCGGACATCCCGAGGGTGGCGTAGCGGACGACGTCCCCGTCCTGGCCCGAGTCGCGGAACCGCAGCACCTCGATGCGGTCCGTACCGAGGAAGGTGACCGCCGCGCGCGCGTCCGGTTCGCCCAGCGCGGTGCGCAACCTGGCCTCGACGAGGGGAAGAACATCAACCATGCGGCGAGCATAGAACTCGTCAGCACCAGGCAAAGCGGCGCCTTGACACAACGGGTGACTGGTACCCTGAACCGGTGGTTCGGGGCAGCACGCAGAAGCGTGGCTGTCAGCCCCGACACTGTGAAGAACCATCCCCTACGGGGAACCCCTCCAAACAGAGGGAATGGATCGTCCCTCACGAGGGACCGGCCGGAGGAGGTGGGGCTGGCATGGACCGAAGTCGACCGTGCAGTACCACCCGCTCTTCCGGCTGCTGACGCCACCGCCCCGGTTTCGCCGGTCGCGGCCCGTGCAGTCAGCCGCGCGCTTTCCTGCGGAAGAGCACTTCGTCTCGTTGTGAACCAGCAGTGAAGCCCGCCACCGCGACGGTGGGGTGCTCCCCGCTTTGTGGACGCGCCGGTCACGCGCCTCTCTGGACGTCCTCATTCCGGGTGGTTCCACCCGTCGTCGGCGCCGTTCGCTGCCCGTAGCGAAGGAGCCTGCCCATGTCGATGATCCACAACCTGCGAGCCGCGGTCCGCCCGTCCCGGGTCTCGCTGCGCAAGGACGGCGGCGCCTACGACGCCACCCGCGACCCGGCGACCCCCTCCGCCGTCGTGGACTGCGCCGTCTACCGCGACGGCCGGCGCCTGGAGACGGACACCCCGCTCAGCCCGCACGAGGCGATGCGCCGGGTGCGCCGCGACGGCGGATTCGTCTGGATCGGCCTGCACGAGCCCACCGAGGACGAATTCGCCGGGATCGCGGGCGAGTTCGGCCTCCACCCGCTGGCCGTGGAGGACGCCGTCCAGGCCCACCAGCGGCCCAAGCTGGAGCGTTACGACGACTCCCTGTTCACGGTCTTCAAGACCATCCACTACGTCGACCACGACCGGCTCACCGCCAACAGCGAGGTGGTGGAGTCCGGCGAGGTCATGTGCTTCACCGGACGGGACTTCTTCATCACCGTCCGGCACGGCGGCAAAGGTTCGCTGCGCGCGCTGCGCCACCGGCTCCAGGACGACCCCGAACTGCTCGTCAAGGGCCCCTCGGCGGTCCTGCACGCCATCGCCGACCACGTCGTCGACGGCTACATCGCGGTCGCCGACGCCGTGCAGGACGACATCGACGAGGTCGAGACGGAGGTGTTCTCGCCGGGCCGCAAGGGCGCCCCGCGCGGCAGCGACGCCAGCCGCATCTACCAACTCAAGCGCGAGGTGCTGGAGTTCAAGCGGGCGGTCTCCCCGCTGCTGCGGCCCATGCAGTTGCTCAGCGAACGGCCGATGCGGCTGGTCGACCCGGACATCCAGAAGTACTTCCGCGACGTGGCCGACCACCTCGCCCGGGTGCAGGAGCAGGTCGTCGGCTTCGACGAACTGCTCAACTCCATCCTCCAGGCCAACCTCGCGCAGGCGTCCGTCGCCCAGAACGAGGACATGCGCAAGATCACCTCATGGGCCGCGATCATCGCCGTACCGACGATGGTGTGCGGGGTGTACGGCATGAACTTCGACTACATGCCGGAGACCCACTCGAAGTTCGGCTACCCGGTGGTCGTCGGCGTCACCGTGGCCATCTGTTTCGGCATCCACCGCACCCTCAAGCGCAACGGCTGGCTCTGAGCCCCCGGGTCCGGACCGGGCTCCGAGAACACGCCCTAGGCTGGGCCCCATGACAAGTGCGCCGCTCGACCGGGCCCTCATCGAGGAGGCCACGAAGAAGTCCGGCCTGATCTGGGTCGAGGGGCCCGGCGGCCCGGCCCGCGCGCTCTGGCACGTCTGGCACGAGGGCGCGGTCTGCCTGGTCGGCGACGGCCCCGGCGAGCAGCCGCTGCCGCCCCTCACCGACGGGGGCACCGCCGTGGTGACGGTCCGCAGCAAGGACAAGGGCGGCCGGCTGGTCACCTGGGCGGCGCGGGTCGTGGAGTGCGCGTCCGGCTCCGAACCGTGGCAGGCCGCGGTCGCCGAGCTGAAGGGCAAGCGCCTGAACGCGCCCGACGGCGAGGCGATGCCCGAGCGGTGGGCGCGCGAGTGCCGGGTGCTGCGCCTGGAACCCACGGGGGTCACGGCCCCGCTCCCCGACGGCCCGCTGGCCGAGGCACCCCTGCCGACCCCGGCGACGACCCGCGAACCGGCCCCGGCGGGCCTGCCCCGGCTGCTGTTCACACGCCGTAAGCGCCGTAACGGCCGCTAAGGCGTGTTTCGAAAGGCCCGCCCGGCAGACGGGACTTTCGAAACACGCCTTAGGACCCGCCTTACGACGTCGGCAGTTCCTGGCCGTAGTCGAGGGTTTCGTCCTTGGCCGGCTCCTGGAGTGCGAAGTCCTTGTTCCAGTCCGAGAAGCGGAGCGTGCCCGCGCTGCCCGCCCGCACCAGGCGCAGCGGGTACGGCGTGCCCTCCAGGGAGACGTCCAGCGAGCCGCCGGAGCCCTTGTCGCCGCTGACGCGGACGGTGCGCACCCCCGCCTGCCGGTGCCGGCCGTCCGTCTCCACGCTGCCGTGCAGCGCCAGCAGACCGTCGAGCAGCACGTCCTTCTCCGTGAAACCGCTGAACTTCTGGTACGAGGGGTCGCCCTGCGGCACCTTCACGTACTTGCCGGCCAGTTTCTCCGCCGCGGCGTTGTCCGCGCCGTCCGCGCCCTCGCTCCAGAACCCGGCGTCGGCCTTCAGGAAGAGCTGCTCGTCGATCCGCAGCAGCCCGAACGTGGTCCCCTCGGCGGTGACCGACCCGGTGCCGCCGTCGGCCTTCAGCCGCATGTCGAGAGAGTACGTACTGCCGCTGGTGACCACGGTGCCGTGCAGCCGGACCGTGCCGGCGGCGTCGGCGGCGGCCCGGGTCCTGCGCTGGATCTGCTCGGCCGACAGCTTGCCGACCCCGTTGGTGCCCGCGTCCGGGTCCTCGCCACCACCGCATCCCGTCAGCCCCGCGCCCGTCACGGCCAGGACGCAGACCGCGCCCGCCAGAGCGGCCCTGGACGTTCGGCGCCGGGGAGTCACAGTCACAGGTGGGGCTGCCTTTCTCGCGGAGGTCCCGCGCGGGGACCGGGTACGGCGTACGGCAGCGTACCGGGGCCGGGCGAAGGGGAAGGAGCCAGTCCGTCCGGACCGGCCACCAGGACGGACCTCTTCGGGACGGGCTAGCCTGAAGGCCGTCCGAGTGGGCAATTCGGAACAGGAACACCGCACGCGACAGCCCTGACGCGGCAGCCCGCGCACAGCGGGCGCACGCATCGGACTTGAGGAAAAGGAGCCGCGGCCATGGCAGCGGGTGCCCCCCGGATCTTCGTCTCGCACCTCTCCGGTGTCGCCGTCTTCGATCCGGGCGGCGACCAGGTGGGGCGCGTGCGCGATCTGGTCGTCATGCTCCGCGTCGGCCCCAAACCCCCGCGGGTGCTGGGCCTGGTCGTCGAGCTGTCCACCCGCCGCCGTATCTTCCTGCCCATGACCCGGATCACCGGTATCGAGTCCGGCCAGGTCATCACCACCGGTGTGGTCAACGTCCGGCGCTTCGAGCAGCGGCCCGCCGAGCGCCTCGTCTTCGGTGAGCTGCTCGACCGCCGGGTCACGCTCGCCGGCACCGGTGAGGAGGTCACCGTCCTCGACCTGGCCGTGCGGCAGTCGCCGGCCCGCCGGGACTGGGAGATCGACAAGGTCTTCGTCCGCAAGGGCCGCAAGGCCGGTGCCTTCCGGCGCGGCAAGGGCGAGACGCTGACCGTGGAGTGGTCCGGCGTCACCGGCTTCTCCCTGGAGGAGCACGGCCAGGGCGCCGAGAACCTGCTCGCCACCTTCGAGCAGCTCCGCCCCGCCGACCTCGCCAACGTGCTGCACCACCTCTCCGCCAAGCGCCGCGCCGAGGTGGCCGCGGCCCTGGACGACGACCGCCTGGCCGACGTGCTGGAGGAACTGCCGGAGGACGACCAGATCGAGATCCTCGGCAAACTCAAGGAGGAGCGGGCGGCGGACGTACTGGAGGCGATGGACCCGGACGACGCGGCCGACCTGCTCGCCGAGCTGCCCGAGGCGGACAAGGAGCGGCTGCTGAACCTCATGGAACCGGCCGACGCCGCCGACATGCGCCGCCTGATGTCGTACGAGGAGCACACGGCCGGCGGTCTGATGACCACCGAGCCGATCGTGCTGCGGCCCGACGCCAGCGTCGCCGACGCGCTGGCCCGCATCCGCAACCCCGACCTGTCCCCGGCGCACGCCGCCCAGGTCTACGTCTGCCGCCCGCCGGAGGAGACCCCGACCGGCAAGTACCTGGGCACGGTCCACTTCCAGCGGCTGCTGCGCGACCCCCCGTACACGCTGGTCGGCTCGATCATCGACGTCGACCTGCAGCCCCTGTCCCCGGACGCCGCGCTGCCCGTGGTCGCCGGGTTCTTCGCCACGTACGACATGGTGGCGGCACCCGTCGTCGACGAGTCCGGTTCGCTGCTGGGCGCGATCACCGTGGACGACGTACTGGACCACATGCTGCCCGACGACTGGCGGGAGACCGAGTATCACCTGGACTCGGCCGAGCGGGAGGTGAGTGCCGATGGTGCCTGAGCGTGAGACGACGCCCCGGGAACGGGCGGTGTCGGGGGCGACGGCGACCTCCCGCCCCCGGTCCACCCGCCTGGACCAGCCGCGCCCGCCGCGCCGCCGGATACTTCCCGAGTGGGACCCGGAGTCCTTCGGCCGGCTCTCGGAGCGGGTGGCGCGGTTCCTGGGCACCGGGCGGTTCATCGTCTGGATGACGGTCGTCATCATCCTCTGGGTGGTGTGGAACGTGTCCGCGCCGGACGCGCTCCGCTTCGACCAGTACCCGTTCATCTTCCTGACCCTGATGCTGTCGCTCCAGGCCAGTTACGCGGCCCCGCTGATCCTGCTCGCGCAGAACCGGCAGGACGACCGGGACCGGGTCAATCTGGAGCAGGACCGCAAGCAGAACGAGCGGTCGATCGCCGACACCGAGTATCTGACCCGCGAGATCGCCGCCCTGCGCATCGGTCTGGGCGAGGTGGCCACCCGGGACTGGATCCGCTCCGAACTCCAGGACATGATCAAGGAACTGGAGTCGCGGCAGAACGGCCACCGTCCCGTGGTCGGCGCATTCCCGGCACATCCGGCGGATCAGCCGCCGGCACGTGACGCAGACGACCGCTGAAGGGCTTACCGGGGCCCGTGCCGGGCGCCGTACCATCGTCACCATGGCTACGGAAGACGCGGTGCGCGAAGCGCTGGCGACGGTGAACGACCCCGAGATCAACCGGCCCATCACCGAACTGGGGATGGTCAAATCGGTGGAGCTGGGCGCGGACGGGACGGTCGCGGTCACCGTGTACCTGACGGTCTCCGGCTGCCCGATGCGGGACACCATCACGCAGCGCGTGACCGATGCCGTCGCGCGCCTCGACGGCGTCACGCGGGTCGACGTCACGCTGGACGTGATGAGCGACGAGCAGCGCAAGGAGCTGGCCACCGCCCTGCGCGGCGGCCAGACCGAGCGCGAGGTGCCCTTCGCCAAGCCCGGCAGCCTGACCCGGGTCTACGCGGTCGCCTCCGGCAAGGGCGGTGTCGGCAAGTCCTCGGTGACGGTGAACCTGGCGGCGTCGATGGCGGCCGACGGCCTGAAGGTCGGTGTCGTGGACGCCGACATCTACGGCCACTCGGTGCCGCGCATGCTGGGCGCCCACGGGCGGCCCACCCAGGTCGAGAACATGATCATGCCGCCGTCGGCGAACGGCGTGAAGGTCATCTCGATCGGCATGTTCACCCCGGGCAACGCCCCCGTGGTCTGGCGCGGCCCGATGCTGCACCGGGCGCTCCAGCAGTTCCTGGCCGACGTGTACTGGGGTGACCTGGACGTCCTGCTGCTCGACCTGCCGCCCGGCACCGGCGACATCGCGATCTCCGTCGCCCAGCTCGTCCCGAACGCCGAGATCCTCGTCGTGACCACCCCGCAGCAGGCGGCGGCGGAGGTGGCCGAGCGGGCCGGCGCCATCGCCGTGCAGACCCACCAGAAGATCGTCGGCGTGGTCGAGAACATGTCCGGGCTGCCCTGTCCGCACTGCGGTGAGATGGTCGACGTCTTCGGCACGGGCGGCGGCCAGACGGTCGCCGACGGCCTGACCCGCACCACCGGCGCCTCGGTCCCGGTCCTCGGCTCCATCCCGATCGACGTCCGGCTGCGCGAGGGCGGCGACGAGGGCAGGCCGGTGGTCCTCTCCGACCCGGACTCCCCGGCGGGCGCGGCCCTGCGCTCCATCGCCGGCAAGCTGGGCGGCCGCCGGCGCGGCCTTTCGGGACTGTCGCTGGGGATCACCCCGAGGAACAAGTTCTGAGGTGCTCCGGGGGTGTTCCAGCGATGCTCTGGCACACCTCCGGACGGCTCCGGACCGGTGCCGCCCGACGCGCCGGGGAGAAGGGCGCCGCGCTCCCGCGGCACCCCGGTGATCACGCGTAGGCGGTGATGTCCTTCACCACGGCGAAGCCCAGCCCGTAGGCGCTCATCCCGCGCCCGTACGCCCCCAGGTGAACGCCCTGCGCCGTGGAACCGGCGAGCACCCACCCGAACTCCGACTCCCGGTAGTGGAACGACGTCGGCACCCCGTCCACGGGAAGCGACAGCGTCGACCAGTCCGAGCCGTCGAGGTCGTCGGCGAGCACCCACGCCGTCTCCGTCTGCTGCTCCAGCCAGTCGTCACGCAGGGAGTGGTCCATCTGGCCGGGCCAGGTGAAGGAGAGCAGACCCACGCCGGCCAGCCAGGCCGCCGACGAGACCGACGTGGCCTCCAGCAGTCCCGTACCGTCCGCGCTGCGCCGCACCGGGTTGGCGGCCACGCTCACCACGACCGCGAACTTCTCCTTGGCGTCCTGCTCGTCACCGGCCACGTGCTCGTTGCGCACCGACGGCTCGTCGCCGTGCCCGATCGAACCGTGCTGCACGGCCCCGTCGGCCGCCGTGCCGACCTGCATCAGCCAACGCGGACCCGTGAACGCCTCGTCGAGGCCGTACCACGGGAAGTCCGCGCCCAGGTAGCCGTCGACCGCGCGCCGCCCCGCCGGGGCCCGCCCGTCCGCCGGGGCCGCCGTCCGCGCGGCTTCCTGACTCGTCGTCTCCATGTGACCGAACGCCTCCTCGTTCTCGACGGACCGGATACGGCCCGCCCCCCTTCGGGCGACGTTGCTGGTTCACGTACGGCCCGCACATCAATTCGGCAGCATAGCCACCCCGGTGCGGGCAACCGGGATTGCGCCCGGCGCGTGAGCCCGCGCGGGCGGGGTCTCCGGCCGGGAACGACCGGTCCGGACTATGAGCGGAGCATGTGGAGCATGGCCGGAGTATGAAACGCGTCACGTACGGCGGGCGCCCGCCCGCCGGTGAGACTGCGGGCGTGCCCGCGGCGGGCGTGAGGGCTCAGGTGGCGTCCGCGTCGAAGGGCGGGCGCTCCTCGCGGGCGGGGGTCTCCGGCTTCTTGGTCATGTCGATCCGGCCGGCGGCCGGGTCCGAGGAGCCCGACGCGTCGGAGGCGGACGGCGTCTCGGTGTCCCGGCCGTGGACGGCGTCGGTGACCTCGGCCATCTCCTTCTTCAGGTCGAAGCCGTTGCGGATCTCCTTGAGCCCCAGTTCGTCGTTGTCCAACTGCTTGCGGATGAACGTCTTGGGGTTGAGGTCCTCGAACTCGAAGTCCTTGAACTCCGGGCCCAGCTCCTGCCGGATGTCCTGCTTTGCGCTCTCCGAGAACTCGCGGATCTTCCGGATCGTGCGCGTCACGTCCTGAATGACCTTGGGGAGCTTGTCCGGACCGAAGACGAGCACGGCGAGGACTACGAGCGTGATCAGCTCTAGTGGTCCTATGTCATTGAACACCTGAAGCTCCTTGGGATGTCCGGCCGCGTCCACCGTACCCGCCGATCCCCTCGAACCGGTACAGTCCCGTACCTCCCGCATGCGTGTACGCGGCCGCTTTCCGGATTGTTTTCCTTTCCGGTCTCTTGCGGGGCTTGTGCCGCGGTCAGTCGCCGTCCGAGGAACCGAGGACCAGCGAGACCTTCCGCACCTTCCCGGCACGCTCCACGGTCAGCTCCAGCCGGTCGCCGGGGCGGTGGGCGCGGGTCCTGACGATGAGTTCCTCGCCGGAGTGCACGCGCCTGCCGTCGACCTCGGTGATGACGTCGCCGGCCTCGACGCCGGCCGTGTCGCCGGGGCCGCCCCGAGTGACCGCCGGACCGCCGTCGCCGCCGCGGGTGCCGACCCGGGCGCCGTCACCGGCGTAGCTCATGTCGAGCGTGACACCGATGACCGGGTGGGTCGCCCGGCCGGTGTTGATCAGTTCCTCGGCGACGCGCTTGCCCTGGTTGACGGGGATGGCGAAGCCGAGCCCTATCGAGCCGGCCCGGCCGCCGCTCTCCGGGTCGCCGCCGGTGTCGGCGGAGCGGATGGCGGAGTTGATGCCGACGACCCGGCCCCGGGCGTCCAGCAGGGGGCCGCCGGAGTTGCCGGGGTTGATGGGCGCGTCGGTCTGGAGGGCGTCGACGTACGACACGTCGCTGCCGTCGGCCGCCTCGCCGCCCGCGGTGACGGGCCGTTCCTTGGCGCTGATGATCCCGGAGGTGACCGTGCCCGCCAGGTCGAAGGGGGCGCCGATGGCGACGACGGGGTCGCCCACCCGGACGTTGTCGGAGTTGCCCAGCGGCACGGGGGTGAGGCCGCTCACGCCGCTCACCTTCACCACTGCCAGGTCGTAGCCGCTGTCCCGGCCCACGACGGTGGCCTCGGCGGTGTCGCCGCTGTGGAACGTCACCGTGATCCCGCCGTCGGCCCCGGCGGGCTCCACGACGTGGTTGTTGGTGAGGATGTGGCCGCGGGCGTCGAGCACGAAGCCGGTGCCGGTGCCCTGCTCCTCGGCGCCGCTCACGTGCAGCGTGACCACGCCGGGCAGGGCCCGCGCCGCGATGCCGGCCACGGTGCCCGGAGCGCGCGCCTGCGGTTCCTTCCCGGCCTGCGGCAGCTCCACGGTGCCGAACCCGCCGCCGCGCTCCAGGTACGTCCCCACCACGCCGCCGAGACCCCCGGAGACCAGGGCGAGCAGTACGGCGACGCCGGCGAGCCTGCGGCGCGGGCGGGCCCGTCCGGGGGCCGGGGCAGCGCCGCTGTGCTGGAGCGGGCCGGCGGGGGCCGGCGCCCAGGGGTCGTAGCGCCGCCACGGGTCGGCGGCGGAGGTGGCGGAGGTGGGGGCGCCGGGTTCCGGCACGGGGGCGGGCGGGAGCGGGGGCGGGCAGGGGGCCGGGGGTGCGGCGTCCGCCGCCGTCGGGAGCGCGGGCGGGGTGGCGGGCGGGGCCGCCGTGCCGTGGGCGGGGGTCCCCGCCGGGTGCTGGAACGGCGGCGCGGGGGCCCAGGGGCCCGGCTCCCCGTACGGCGGGGTGCTGTAGGGGTCGGGGTCGTGGAGCGGCTCGGGGCGGCCGTCCACGGGTGCCGGAGAACCGGCCCCGGGTGAGGGGGGACCTGGGCGCGCGGCGGGGCTCGCCAGGGTGAAGTCGCCGTCGTCGGTCCCGGTGCTCCCGTCAGGGGCCGGGCGGGGGCGGGGCCGGGGCAGCGTGAAGTCGCCGTCGCGATCCTCGGTGGGCGGTGCCTCCTGGAACCCGGCGGTGTGCTGCGGGCGCGGGCGGCTCCACCACTTCGCCTTCGCGGGCTTCCCCTCGTCCATGTTCTCCCCTCGGCCCGCCATGGGCGCCACCGAGGATTCAACCAGGTTCGCGCGCCGCCGCGCAGACCCCGGTCAGGGGAGCGGACGAGGGGCGGCGGAAGGGGACGAGGAGGACTCGGCGACGGGTGCGGCGAGCAGACCCGGCGGTCTGACGCCGGTGCCCTCCGTCTCCAGCCAGGAAGAGGCCAGCGCGAGCGGCGGAACGGCTTCGAGCGGCCGTATCAGCGGGGACATCGCCACGGCACCGGCCACCACCGGCGTCGTCAGCGGGTGTCCGGACCGGCCGTCCCGGCCCGTGGCGGGCGTGGGCAGGCCGGGCAGCAGCGGCGCGGAGAGCGAGGTGGCGGCCGCCGGGATCTCGCCCATCGTGCGCGGCCCCTGCGCCACCTGGCCGAGCAGCGGTCCGGTGGAGCGGCGGCGCTGCGCCTCGGGGACGGAGGCGGAGACCCCGCCCTGGGTGCGCGCCGGGGTGACATTGCTGCCCGCGCCGGAGCCGCCCCGCGCCTCCGCGGTGCCGTCCGGTGTGCCGGTGGTGACCCCGCCCAGGGCGATCGCGGCCAGCGACACCGCTCCGGCGGCGGCGAACGCGAACCGCAGGCCGCGCGAGGCGGAGCGGTCGCTCTCGTGCCGTCCCACGTCGTGTATCCGAAAGCCCCGGCCCGGTACGGCGGACGGCAGCACGGAAGGGTGCGGCCGGGCCGGCACGTAGTCGAACTCGAACCGTCCGGCGCGCCTGGTCCCGAAGACTCCCGGGCCGCCGAAGCGGCCGGACAGGTCCGGCAGCCCGGACAGTCTCTCCTCGGCCGCGGTCAGAGCGGTGTCGCCGCCCCCGGGCAGCCCTTGCAGGCGGGCCAGGAAGCTCTCGGACGGGGCGGGCTCGCCGGCCTTGGCGAAGACGCTCTTGAGCCGGCGCTGTTCGTCGACCTCCGCCTTGCACTTCGGGCAGGTGGCGACGTGCGCCAGTACGCGCTCACGCGTGTCATGACCCAGTTCTCCGTCCACCAGGGCGGAGAGTCGGTCTCCCAGGTGCTGTTCCGCGAGGTGTCCCTCGGGTTCCGGCCGTGATCCGCTCACGCGCTCGCACCCCCTCCTCCCAGAGCGGGGACGCGGGCCCGGAAGGAGCGGCGCTCGGCGCGTGCCTGAGGGGAGCGGTGGGCGAGGGCCTTGCGCAACTGCGAGCGGCCGCGGTGGATCCGCGAGCGGACCGTGCCGAGCTTGACGCCCAGGGTGGCGGCGATCTCCTCGTACGACAGCCCCTCGATGTCGCACAGGACGACGGCGGCGCGGAACTCGGGCGCGAGGGTGTCCAGCGCCTGCTGGACGTCGGCGTCGAAGTGCGCGTCGTTGAAGAGCTGCTGCGGGGTGGGTTCCCGGCTGGGCAGCCGCTCGGCGGCGTCGTCCCCGAGCGCGTCGAAGCGGATGCGCTGCTTTCGCCGGACCATGTCCAGGAAGAGGTTGGTGGTGATGCGGTGCAGCCAGCCCTCGAAGGTGCCCGGCGTGTAGGTCGACAGGGAGCGGAAGACGCGGACGAAGACCTCCTGGGTGAGGTCTTCGGCGTCGTGCTGGTTGCCCGTGAGGCGGTAGGCGAGTCGGTACACCCGGCCGCTGTGCGTGCTGACGATCTCCTCCCAGGTGGGCGGAGTCCACGCCTGCCCGTCCGCGTCGGTGGTGAAGGTCGCGGTCCGGTGGTGGCCGGCGGGGCCGGCGGGGCTGTGGTCAGCAGTGTCTGTCACGGATTTCGGCCTGCCCGCCGATCCGAGGAAGCGCCTGAGCACTCCCCCCCGATCCGCAGGCGGGGCCGCACCTCCCCTGTCGGCTCTGGTGGTGTCCAGTGGAGCCCCTACCATAGCCACCTCGCCCGTTAGCTCCGGATAAGCGGTTTTACGAGAATTTGATCTGGGCTGGCACGGCTCGTACGGCTGCGTCAGCACTTGCTCGGCGTCCCCGCGCATTCCTCGCCCCCGTCGCAGCCCCGGTCTTCGGCCGGTCGTCGGCCGTTCTCTTCCCGCACCCCGTCAAACGACCGGTCCCATCTGCGGGTTCCCGACGCCAACGGATACAGTCACGCCGAGGCATTCACGGGGACAGGAGAGGGTCATTACCGGCAACCGGCTGACGAGCTGGGCGTTCGCCGACGCCTATGTCGCCGAGGACGACGCGCTGCTCTGGGCCCGGGACCGGGCCCGCGACGCCGGCCTGCGCTCGGTGCAGCCCGGTACGGGCGCCGCGCTGCGGTTGCTCGCCGCCGCCGTCGACGCCAAGGCCGTGGCGGAGATCGGGACCGGCTGCGGGGTCTCCGGGATCCATCTGCTGCACGGCATGCGGCCGGACGGGGTGCTGACCACGGTCGACCCGGAGCCGGAGCACCAGCAGTTCGCCCGCCAGGCGTTCCGTGCCTCGGGGTTCGCCACCAACCGGGCGCGCTTCATCCCCGGCCGGGCCCTGGACGTGCTGCCCCGGCTCGCGGACGCCGGCTACGACCTCGTCTTCTGCGACGGCGACCGGCTGGAGTACCTCGACTATCTCGCCGAATCGTTGCGCCTTCTGCGGCCGGGCGGGCTGGTCGTCTTCGAGGGCGTCTTCGGCGGGGGGCGCACGATCGATTCCGGTCCGCAGCCCACCGAGGTGCTGCGGCTGCGCGAGCTGCTGCGGGCGGTGCGGGAGAGCCACGAGCTGGCGCCGTCCCTGCTGCCGGTGGGCGACGGCCTGCTGTGCGCGGTCAAGCGCTAGGAACCGCCCGCCGGGCCCTGGGGCACCTTCAGGGACCGGCACCGGCCGGTCGCGGCCGGCCCCGACCGGCCGCGAAACGCCCTGGTCAACGTGGGTACGCCAGACGCCCCGGCACCGCGTGGGTGCCGGGGCGTCTGAACGGGTATGGTCGCTTCCGCGTCAGCCGACGACCTTCTTGAGGGCGTCGCCGAGCGCGCCCGCCTCGTCCGGGGTCAGCTCGACGACGAGCCGACCGCCGCCTTCGAGCGGAACTCGCATGACGATGCCCCGCCCCTCCTTGGTCACCTCGAGCGGGCCATCGCCCGTCCGCGGCTTCATGGCCGCCATGCTCGTTCCCCTTCCTGATACCAGTTCATCGTCTAGGGCCGACGGCCCATGAGGGCACGCGTGCGCCCGTACTCGGGACACGCGACACCGGCATCGAACACATTGCTCCAGGCCATTATCCCGCATCGCAGGACCCGATGACCAACATCGGTCGGCATCGCTTGGGCAACGCACGCGATCAAAACCACTCAATTCGGGGAGGTGACCGCGATAGTGCGCGCCCGCGCGCACTTCAGCCGATCGAATCCGGACCGGATTTCTTTGACGCAGGTCACACCTCCCCCGCCATCCGTTCCCCGCGGCCTGGGTCATGCTGTCCTCCAGACGGGACGTACCGAGGAGTACGTCCGCGAGCCGCGACGCGGAGGGGAAACGCCATGGCCGACACCGTGCTCTACGAGGTGCGCGACGGACTCGCGACGATCACGCTGAACCGCCCGGAGGCGATGAACGCGCTGAACGTCGAGACCAAGGTCGCGCTCCGGGACGCGGCGCGGGCCGCCGGGTCCGACGAGACCGTGCGGGCGGTGCTGCTCACGGCCGCCGGCGACCGGGCGTTCTGCGTCGGCCAGGACCTCAAGGAGCACATCGGGCTGCTGGCCGCCGACCGGGAGGCGGGTTCGGGGCAGACCATGAGCACGGTGCGGGAGCACTACAACCCCATCGCGCGGGCGCTGGCGGAGGCGCCCAAGCCGGTGGTGGCGGCCGTGAACGGCGTGGCGGCGGGGGCGGGTTTCGGCTTCGCGCTCGCCGCGGACGTCCGGATCGTCGCGGACACGGCGGCGTTCAACACCTCCTTCGCGGGCGTGGCGCTCAGCGCGGACTCCGGCGTCTCCTGGACGCTGCCGCGGGTGGTCGGCCCGGGCCGCGCCGCCGACCTGCTGCTCTTCCCGCGGAGCGTCGGCGCGCAGGAGGCGTACGAGCTGGGCATCGCGAACAAGGTGGTGCCGGCCGCGGAGCTGCGGGCGGTGGCCGAGCAGGTGGCCCGGTCGCTGGCCGAGGGACCGACGGTGGCGTACGCGGCGCTCAAGGAGGCGACGGCCTTCGGGCTGACGCACTCGTTCTCCGAGACGCTGGACAAGGAGGAGGAGCTGCAGGCGCGGGCGGGGTCCTCCGAGGACCACGCGATCGCGGTGCGGGCCTTCGTGCGGAAGGAGAAGCCCCGGTACCTGGGCCGGTGAGGGTCAGGCCCGCCGCGCCGCGCAGTTCTCCAGGTGGTCGTCGACCAGTCCGCACGCCTGCATCAGCGCGTACGCCGTCGTCGGGCCGACGAAGCGCAGGCCGCGCTTCTTCAGGGCCTTCGACAGGGCGGTGGAGTCGGGGGTGACGGCGGGCACGTCGGCCAGGGTCCTCGGGACCGGCCGGCCGGCCGGGTCCGGTGCGTGCGACCAGATCAGGCCGTCCAGCTCGCCCGGTGACCACCCGGCCAGCTCCCGCGCGTTGGCGAGGGTCGCGTCGATCTTGGCGCGGTTGCGGATGATGCCCGCGTCGGCGAGCAGCCGCTCGCGGTCCGCGTCGGTGAAGGCCGCCACCGCGTCGATCTCGAAGCCGGCGAAGGCGGCGCGGAATCCGGGGCGGCGGCGCAGGATGGTGATCCAGGACAGGCCGGACTGGAACGCCTCCAGGCTGAGCCGCTCGAACAGGGCGTCGTCGCCGTGGACCGGGCGGCCCCACTCCTCGTCGTGGTAGGTCACGTAGTCCGCGGTGGACAGCGCCCAGGGGCAGCGCGGCGCGCCGTCCGGGCCCGCGACGGCCTCGGACGCGCTCACTGCCGCTCCTCCTGGCCGGACGGGTGCGGGGCGGCGTCGGGGGCGGTGTGGGGGGCGGCGGCGCGGGAGCCCGCCAGCGCGGACTCCAGGTCGGCGATGCGGGCGTCGCGCTCGGCGAGTTCGGCGCCGAGCCGGCCGAGGGCGTCGTCCACGTCGGCCATCCGGTAGCCGCGGACGGTGAGGGGGAAGCGGAGGCTCTCCACGTCGGCGCGGCCGACCGGGCGGTCCAGCGGCAGCGGGTCCCGCAGCCGCTCGGGCGCGACGTCGGGCAGCGGGCCGCCCTCGCCGCCGCCGACCACGGCGAGAGTGACCGCGGCGACCACGACGGCGAGCGCGACGACCAGGAACAGGAACATAACCATCGCTGGGCCCCCACGGACGGATGATCGGATGGATCGGAGTCGGGTGTGTCGAGTCGATCGTGCCATGCGAGTCTGACAGCCGGGGCCGCAGGCGGCCCCGGAGCGCGACGCGGGCGCGGGACGCACAGGATTCACCGGATGCACTGGATTCACCGGATGCACCGGGTTCACCGGAATCGCCGGTTTCACGGGAAGAGGTCACAGGAGATGCTCAGGCTGGGCAGGCGCGCGTTCGAGGCGCACGAGCCGGTGGTCATGGCGATCGTGAACCGGACCCCGGACTCCTTCTACGACCGGGGCGCCACCTTCCACGACGAACCGGCGCTCGCACGCGTGGAGCGCGCGGTGGCCGACGGCGCCGCGATCATCGACATCGGCGGGGTCAAGGCCGGACCCGGCGACGAGGTGAGCGCCGAGGAGGAGGCGCGGCGCACGGTCGGTTTCGTCGCGGAGGTGCGGCGGCGCTTCCCGGACGTGGTGATCAGCGTGGACACCTGGCGGCACGAGGTCGGCGAGGCCGTGTGCGAGGCCGGCGCGGACCTGCTGAACGACGCGTGGGGCGGCGTCGATCCCAAGCTCGCGGAGGTCGCCGGGCGGTACGGCGTGGGCCTGGTGTGCACGCACGCGGGCGGCGCCGAGCCGCGCACCCGCCCGCACCGGGTGACGTACGAGGACGTCATGGCCGACATCCTGCGGGTGACGCTGGGGCTGGCCGAGCGCGCGGTGGCGCTGGGGGTGCCCCGGGAGTCGGTGCTGATCGACCCCGGGCACGACTTCGGGAAGAACACCCGGCACAGCCTGGAGGCGACGCGGCGGCTCGGGGAGATGGTGGCGACCGGCTGGCCGGTGCTGGTCTCCCTGTCCAACAAGGACTTCGTCGGGGAGACCCTGGACCGGCCGGTCAAGGAGCGCCTGACCGGCACGCTGGCGACGACGGCGGTCTCGGCCTGGCTCGGGGCGCGGGTCTACCGGGTGCACGAGGTGGCGGAGACCCGGCAGGTACTGGACATGGTGGCGTCCATAGCGGGCCACCGCGCCCCGGCGGTGGCCCGCCGGGGCCTGTCGTAGAGCCGGCGACCGGGGACCGTCGCAGGGTCCGCCGGGGCCGGCCGAGACCGGCGGGGCGGGGTGGCGTACCGGCGAGTCCGGACGGTGTCTAGCGCCCGGCCTCCTTGGACACCAGGGCGACCGCCTCGTCCACGTCGTCGGTGACGTGGAAGAGCATCAGGTCCTTCTCGGCCGCCTTGCCCTGGGCGACCAGGGTGTTCCGCAGCCAGTCGAGCAGGCCGCCCCAGTACTCCGTGCCGAAGAGCACGATGGGGAACTGGGTCACCTTCTGCGTCTGCACCAGGGTGAGCGCCTCGAACAGTTCATCGAGCGTGCCGAGGCCGCCGGGCAGCACGACGAAGCCCTGCGCGTACTTCACGAACATCATCTTGCGGACGAAGAAGTACCGGAAGTTCAGGCCGATGTCGACATACGGGTTGAGTCCCTGCTCGAACGGCAGCTCGATACCGAGGCCGACGGAGATGCCGTCCGCTTCGAGCGCGCCCTTGTTGGCCGCCTCCATCGCGCCGGGCCCGCCGCCGGTGATGACGGCGAAGCCCGCCTCGACCAGACCGCGGCCCAGGCGGACGCCGGCCTCGTACTCCGGGGAGTCGGCGGGGGTGCGGGCCGAGCCGAAGACGCTGATGGCGGGCGGCAGTTCGGCGAGGGTGCCGAAGCCCTCGATGAACTCCGACTGGATGCGCAGCACCCGCCAGGGGTCGGTGTGGACCCAGTCGGTGGGCGCCCGCTCGTCCAGCAGCCGCTGGTCGGTGGTGCTCGCCTGGACCTGGCCCCGCCGCCGCAGGACCGGGCCGAGGCGCTGCTCGTCCGGCGGCTGCTTCTTGCCCACGGGGTTGCCGGTAGCCATGGGGGCTCCCTCCGTCGTTCTGGTCGTGCCGGTGTTTCCGCCTCAGCGTAGATCTACGCGGGTTACGCACGGGGGACATCAGCATGTCCGCCATGAAGCGCCCTAAACGAGGCTGCGGTCAGGCGGTCAGGCGGTCAGCCAGGAACGCAGGCGCTCCTCGCCGGCCAGGACCTTGGCCACCTCCACGCGCTCGTCGCGCTTGTGGGCCAGATGCGGGTTGCCGGGTCCGTAGTTGACCGCGGGGACGCCGAGCGCCGAGAAGCGGGAGACGTCCGTCCAGCCGTACTTGGGCAGCGGGGTGCCGCCGACCGCCTCGATGAAGGCCGCGGCGGCCGGGTGCGACAGGCCGGGCATGGCGGCGCCGCTGTGGTCGTCGACCACGAACTCGTCCACCGGGCAGTCGGCGAAGACCTCGCGGACATGGGCCAGTGCCTCCTCGGGCGTGCGGTCGGGCGCGTAGCGGAAGTTGACGGTGACCACGCACTCGTCGGGGATGACGTTGCCGGCCACTCCCCCGGAGATCCCGACCGCGTTCAGCCCCTCGCGGTACTCCAGGCCGTCGATGACCGGCCACCGGGGCGTGTAGGAGGCGAGGCGGGCGAGGATCGGGGCGGCCGTGTGGATCGCGTTGGACCCCAGCCAGCTCCGCGCGGAGTGGGCGCGTTCGCCGGTGGTCCTCAGCAGCACCCGCAGCGTGCCCTGGCAGCCGCCCTCCACCTGGCCGTCGGAGGGCTCCAGGAGCACCGCGAAGTCGCCCCGCAGCCACTCCGGGTGGGCTTCGGCGATCTTCCCCAGGCCGTTGAGGTGGGCGGCGACCTCCTCGTTGTCGTAGAAGACGAAGGTGAGGTCGCGGTTGGGGGCGGGGACGGTGGCCGCGACGCGCAGTTGCACCGCGACGCCCGCCTTCATGTCGCAGGTGCCGCAGCCCCACAGCACGCCGTCCTCGTCGAGGCGCGAGGGGACGTTGTCGGCGATCGGGACCGTGTCGATGTGGCCGGCCAGGATCACCCGCTGCTCGCGTCCCAGTGCGGTGCGGGCCACGACGTTGTTGCCGAACCGGTCGACCCGCAGGTGCGGCAGGGCGCGCAGGGCGCTCTCGATCGCGTCGGCCAACGGCTTCTCCGAACCGCTGACGGACGGGAAGTCGACGAGCCGGGCGGTCAGCTCCGCGGCGTCCAGCGTGAGGTCAAGCGGGGTATCGGCCATGGCGTCGACCCTAACGCCCCGGTCCGGCGGGGCACGCGCTCGGCCCTGCACGCCTGCCGCCGCGCCCTCCAGTACCTTGTTACCCGTGCTTCAGCCGTCCCCCACCAGCAAGCGCCGCGGCCGCCTCTTCCGGTTCGGGGCGGCCCTCGTGACCATGCTCGCGGTCGCCGGATACCTCGTGGTGCAGTACGTCACCTCGGGCGCGGGCCGGCCGGGCTGCGAGGTCGTGGCGGCCGGTGACCGCGGATCGTCCTACGAGTTCACGCCCCGGCAGGCGGTCAACGCGGCGACCATCACCGCCGTGGGCACCACCCGCGACCTGCCCGAGCGGGCGGTGACGATCGCGCTGGCGACCGCGCTCCAGGAGTCGGCGCTGGACAACCTCGACCACGGCGACCGGGACTCGCTCGGCCTGTTCCAGCAGCGGCCCTCACAGGGCTGGGGCACGCCGGAGCAGATCATGGACCCCGCGTACGCGGCGGGGAAGTTCTACGACCATCTGGTCGACGTGCCCGGCTACACCCGGCTGCCGCTGACCGTCGCCGCGCAGCGCGTGCAGCGCAGCGGCTTCCCCGACGCGTACGCCAAGCACGAGCCGGACGCGGCACTGCTCGCCGCCGCCCTCACCGGACACGCGGCGGCCACCCTGACCTGCGAGGGACGGCCGGGCACCACGCGGACGGGCGGGACGGACGCGGTACGCGCGGCGCTCGCCCGGGACTTCGGGCGCGACGTGCTCCGGCCGACCGCCGCGGACGTCGGCGCCTCGCCGACGCCGACCCCGACGACCGGCGCTTCAGACTCCTCACCCTCTTCACCCTCCTCACCCTCTTCACCCTCTTCGGACCGTTCACCCACTTCAGTCCCTTCGGGTGGTTCTGGCGGTTCGGGCGGACGGACCATGACGCTGCCCGTCACCGCCGAAGCGGGCCCCCGGGACGCGCGGCAGCGCGGCTGGCAGCTCGCGCACTGGGCGGTGGCCAACTCCTCCGCCCTGCTCATCGAACGGGTGTCGTACGCGGGCCGCGAGTGGACCGCCGGGAACACCGGCAGCCAGTGGCGCTCCCTGGCCGCGGCCGGTACCGGAGGCGCCGAGCGGGGCTCCGGATCGGTCCGGATCGTCACCGCTCGGTAGTACGAGCCGTCCCCCGCGGGGGTTACGCGCCCGGCGGACCGACGACGGCGTGGACGGGTTCCCGGCGCCACCCTCCCCGGTCCGGCCGAGCCCTTGGCAACACCGGGCCGTAAGGATTCAGCAGACTTTCCGACGAGTGACCTTTGCCCGCTTTTCTGCGCACCCGATAATGCGACGCATTAACAACTCTTTACGTTTGTCCGCCGCAACCTTCGCGGCGCTGGAGCGGTAGTCACTGCGTCCGAGCCCGCCGCTCAACTCACCGGGTCCGGTCGCAGACACCGTTCACATCCCGTCGAAGGAGCATCATGTCCCTCCCCCTGACCCGCCGGATCGCCCGTGCCGCGCTGCTCGTCGCTGCGGGAGCGGCTGCCGGGATCGGTGCGGCCGGCTCCGCCAGTGCGGCCCCCGAGCTGCCCGCCGCCCCGAACCTCGGCGGGCTGACCGCCCTGGACGGGGCGAACGTGGGCAACACCGTCGACTCCGCTGCCCAGAACGTCACCGAGACCGCGGGCGACACCGGCGGCAAGGCCGTGAAGAAGGCCGTGCCGACCGCGGGCAAGGCCGGCGGCTCGGTCGTCAAGAAGGCCACCCCGGTCGCGCAGAAGGCCGCCGGGGACGCGGCCGGTTCCGCCGGGGACATCCTCGGTGACACCGCGCAGACCGCCACCAAGAGCGGCCTGCCCGGCGACGCGGCGGCCGGCGGCCTGCCGGCCACCGGCTCGCTGCCCCTGCAGGGCCTGCCGATCGGCCGCTGAGTCCGGCACGCGGAAGGGGCCCGGGGTTCACCACCCGGGCCCCTTCGGCATGCGTGCGGTCCGCGTGCGTGCGCGGCGCGTCAGAGGCGGGCGACCGCCGCCGCGACCCGCTCGTCGGTCGCCGTGAAGGCCACCCGGACGTGGCGCTCGCCCGCCGGGCCGTAGAAGTCGCCCGGCGCGACCAGGATGCCGCGCTCCGCCAGGTGGGCCACCGTGTCCCAGCAGGATTCCTCGCGGGTGGCCCAGAGGTACAGGCTCGCCTCGCTGTGCTCGATGCGCAGGCCGTGGCCGAGCAGCGCCGCGCGCAGGGCCGCGCGGCGGGCCGCGTACCGCTCGCGCTGGACGCGGACGTGCTCGTCGTCGGCGAGGGCCGCCACCACGGCCGCCTGCGTCGGCGCCGAGGTCATCATGCCGCCGTGCTTGCGGATCTCCAGCAGCGGGCCGAGCACCGCCGGGTCACCGGCCAGGAAGGCGGCGCGGTACCCGGCCAGGTTGGAACGCTTGGAGAGGGAGTGGACGGCGACCAGGCCGTCGTAGGAGCCGCCGTTGACGTCCGGGTGCAGGACGGAGACCGGGTCGGCCTCCCAGCCCAGCTCCAGATAGCACTCGTCGGAGAAGACGAGGACGCCGTGGTCGCGGGCCCAGCCGACGATCCGGGTCAGCTCGGCCCGGGAGAGGACCTTGCCGGTGGGGTTGGACGGGGAGTTCAGCCAGAGCAGCTTCAGTCCCGCCGGGTCCAGCTCGGTGGGGTCGTCGTAGCTCACGTACTCCGCGCGCGCCAGGCGGGCACCCACCTCGTACGTCGGGTAGGCCAGCCGCGGGAAGGCCACCCGGTCGCCGGGGCCGAGGCCGAGCTGGGTCGGCAGCCAGGCGACGAGTTCCTTGGAACCGACGATCGGCAGCACGTGGTGGTGGGTGACCTCGCGGGCGCCGAGGCGCCGTTCCACCCAGCCGGTGAGCGCGTCCCGCAGTGCCGGAGTGCCCCAGACGGTCGGATAGCCCGGGGAGTCGGCCGCGGCGATCAGCGCCTTCTGGACCTGCTCGGGCACCGGGTCGACCGGCGTGCCGACGGAGAGGTCGACCAGACCGTCCGGATGGGCGGCGGCGGTCGCCTTGAAGGGCGCCAGCCGGTCCCAGGGGAAGGCGGGGAGGCGGTCGGAGACTGCGGACACGGGGATTGACTCACTTTCTGGTACGCGGGGCGTACGACGAACGCCCCGGTCCCGGGCGCCGGCCGACCGGGATCGGGGCGTACGGGACCGAGGCGGCGCGACGGTGCGGGCCGCTTACGGCGTCACTCGCTCTGCGGGGGCAGGGCGGCGACAAAGGGGTGATCACGCTCGATCAGCCCCAGCTTGCTGGCACCGCCGGGCGAGCCCAGTTCGTCGAAGAACTCGACGTTCGCCTTGTAGTAGTCCTTCCACTCCTCCGGAGTGTCGTCCTCGTAGAAGATCGCCTCGACCGGGCAGACCGGCTCACAGGCACCGCAGTCGACGCATTCGTCCGGGTGGATGTACAAGGACCGCTGGCCCTCGTAGATGCAGTCGACCGGGCACTCCTCGATGCACGCCTTGTCCTTGACGTCGACACAAGGCTGCGCGATGACGTAGGTCACGCTGTCGTTCCTCCTCGATACGGGCGCCGGCGGGCCTCCTCAGGCTCCGCCGCCTGGCGCGCGGGAGCGCGGCGTCGTCGATGCCCGCCCCTAGTATCTCCGTTCCTGGGCACGAACCGAACAGGAGGGGTGAACGGACCCGTGGAAATCTCCGGCGCAGGCCGTCTCGAAGTCCGCATTACCGCCGCTGACGTGGGCAAACGTGTCTCCGTGCGCCGTTTGTCCGAACCCGGCGCGCCGGGAGAGAAGTTCACCGACACCCTCGGTGTTCTCACATCATGGGACGACTCTGTGCTGCTGATCACACGGAAGGACGGCGAGACCGTCCGTGTTGACGCGTCCCGGCTGGTCGCCGGCAAGGTGGTGCCGCCCGCGCCGGCGCGGCGACGGGGTCCTGCCGCGTCGTACCGGGAGCTGGCGCGGGTGGCGGCGCGGGCGTGGCGGCCGGTGGAGAGCGAACGGCTCGGCGAGTGGGAGCTGCGGGCCGCCGCCGGGTTCACCCGGCGGGCCAACTCGGTGCTGCCGCTGGGCGACCCCGGGCTGCCCCTGGACGAGGCACTGAGTGCCGTACGGCGCTGGTACGCGGCGCGTGGGCGGCCGGCGTACGTGCAGACCGCGACCGGGGCCGAGGGCACCGAGGAGTGGCTGGGCGTGGAACTGGAGCGGCGCGGCTGGGTCCGGGAGGTGACCGCCGAACTGTGGACCGGCGGGCTCGCGCCGGTCGCGGACCGGCCCGGGGGCGAGGGGGTCGAGCTGTCCCGGACGGCGGACCGGGCGTGGCTGACGCGCTATCAGCGCAAGGGCCTGAGCGACGTGGCCCTGAGGGTGCTGGGCGGCGGGCCGTCGGTGTGGTTCGCGACGGTGCCCGGCGCGGGCGGGGTGCCGGCCGCGATCGGGCGGTGTGTGGTGGACGGCCGGTGGGCCGGGTTCGCGGCCGTCGAGGTGGACCCCGCGCGGCGGCGCCAGGGGCTGGCCGGTGCGGTGATGGCCGCGCTGGCCCGGCGGGCGCTGGACGAGGGCGCGTCGGCGGCCTGGCTCCAGGTGGAGCTGGACAACGCCGCCGCGCGCGGAATGTACACCGGGATGGGCTTCGCCGCCCAGCACGCGTACCACCACTACCGGGAGCCGGGAAGCGCCGGACCGGACCCGCGCTGACCGCCGCGAGAGGGCATCTGCCAGCCATGCGTTCCCCGCATCCCCCACCCCCCGGCCGCTCCGCCGAGCTGCGCCGCCGGTTCGCCGCGGAGGCCCGCTCCGGGCGGCCCGATCTGTCGACGCTCTGTCTGCTGGTCGGCGCGGAGGCGGACGGGTCCCTGGACGAGGCGGGCATCGACGCCGCCCAGATGGAGCTGGACCGGCTCGCCGGGGAGCTGCCGTTCCGGCCCGGCGGGCCCCGCGACTGGGCGGTGGCGCTGCGTCGACTGCTCGGCGAGGGCCAGGGCTTCCACGGCACGGCCGCCGACTACCGGCGCCTTGAGTCGTCCCTGCTGCATCAGGTGCTGGAGCGGCGGCGGGGGCTGCCGATCCTGCTGTCGGTGGTGTGGCTGGAGGTGGCCCGGCGGGCGGGGGCGCCGGTGTACGGGGTGGCGCTGCCCGGGCACTTCGTCGTCGGTCTCGGGGACGGCGGCGGGCCGCGGGAGGCGCGGGTGCTCGTGGACCCGTTCGACGGGGGCCGCGTGCTGTCGGGGCCCGACGCGGAGCTGCTGGTGGCCGGCTCGACGGGGGTGCCGCTGGAGGCGGCGATGCTGGAACCGGCCGATCCGCTCGACGTGGTGCTGCGCATCCTGAACAACGTACGGGCCTGGGCCGAGGCGCGGCCCGAGCGGTCGGACGTGTCCCTGTGGGCGGTGGAACTGTCACTGCTGCTGCCCTCGCATCCGGCGCGGCTGCGGTACGAGCGGGCGCGGTTGCTGGTGCGGCGGGGCGAGTTCCTGGCGGGGGCCGCCGAGTTGGAGGCGTACGCCGAGGTGGTGGGGGCCGTGGACGAGGGCGTGGGCCGGCGGGTGCGCGGCGAGGCGCTGGCGGCCCGGGCGCTGTTGAACTGACCGGCGAAACGGCGCGGGCGCGGAAGTGGGGCGCCCGGTGCTCACCGGGGCGCCCCAGTCCTGTTCCGCCGGTCCCCGGTCAGCTCGGGTCGGTGTCGATGACCGCGATCCGGTCGGTCCTGCTCAGCAGGGCCTGGCGCAGGGCGACGTAGACGTCCTGGGGTGTGACGGCCGTCTTCTCGCCGTTGGCCCGGGCGATGAGCACCCCGTCGAACGCCCCGCCGTACAGCTCCTTCAGGGCGTCCAGGTCGGGCTTGTCGACCAGCTTGCCGTCGACCGCGGTGACCCTGAGGAACTTCCACAGCGAGTTCTGCGGGCTCATCGGGACGGAGTGCGCCGGGTCGGTCTGCACGGTGACGTTGGCCGACATCGCCGGCTCGGCGAACTCCTTCATCATCCGGTCGACCTCGGCCTTGGTGACCTTCGGCTGCTGGGCGGTGGTCGGCACGGACACCGCCGCGGAGGCGCCGGTCCGCACCTGCTTGCGGTACGCCTCCTCGACGGCGGCGGCCGACTTGGCGGCGTCGATGCCCTGGCCCGCCTTCGGGTAGACGGCGACGGCCTTGCCGGACGTGAACTCGACGCCGCCCTCCGACATCGAACCGGAGCCGCCGGCCGCCTGCTTCAGGGCGGCGTTCAGCTTCTCCTCGTCGACGGGCATGACCGGGTCCACGACCCGGTGGTTGCCGAAGAGCGAGCCGATCACGGAGACCGGGTTGTAGTCGCTGCGGGCGGCGATGCCGACGGTGGCCTGGGTGTCGAACTGCAGGCCCGCCTGGTCCGGCCGGAGCGAGACCGTGTCGCCGTCGACGGTGAGCTTCAGCGGCTTGCCCACCCGGTCCTCGAAGGTGTCGTCGAGCTTCTCGACGGCGTCGTCCCGGGTGGAGCCGCCGATGTCGAGGCCGAGCACGGTGGTGCCCTTGGGCACGTCGGAGTGGTTCATCAGCAGACCGGCGCCGTAGGCGACGCCGCCGAGGAAGACCAGGCCGCCGCAGAGCAGAGGCAGCTTGCCGCGGCGCTTCTTCTTCTTGGGCGCCTTGGCGGTGCTCGCCGGGGGCGGCGTGACCGGCTCGGGCGCCTTCGGCGGCGTCTGCGACACCGGGCCGCCGACGGGCGCGCCGTTCCGGAACGGCGCGCCGGGGTCGCCGGGCACGACCGGGATGCCGCTGGTGACGGTGTTCCCGGAGACGTTGTCCGGGTTGCCGAAGGCGAACCCGCCCGGCGGCTCGGGGACCTGCTGCTGCGGGGTGAGGATCGCGGTGTCGTCGCTCAGGCCACCACCGGGGTGGGGGCGGCCGGGGGCGGTCGCGCCCTGGGGGTCGCGCGGGGCGCCCGGCGTGCCGGGGCCGTCCGGTGCGCCCGGGCCGCCGGGCCCGCCCTGTATGTTCTGGCCGCCGAGTCCACCGGGGCCGCCCGAGCCGCCTGGGCCCGCGAACGGCCCCGGGCCACCCGGGCCCGACTGGCCGGCGAAACCGCCGGTCCCGCCCGCGCCGCCGGTCCCGCCCGCGCCGCCGGTCCCGCCCGCGAGCGGCGGCGTCAGCGACCCGTCGCCGGTGACCGGTCCGGCGGTCGGACCCGCGGGCCCGCCCTGGCCACCGTGTCCGTCGTCGGCGAAGTACGCCAGGTCCTCGCGGCGCGGCTCCGGGCCGCCGCCGTCGGTGCCCGGGCGGATGCCGTTGCCCAGCGGGCCCGCGGCCAGCGCCTCGGTCACGTCGAAGGAACCGGTGCCGCCGCCGTGTCCGGGCGCCACCGGGCCGCCGGTCGCCCCGGTCAGCCCCGCCCCGCCGGCGGAACCGGACCCGGACCGGGAGCCGCCGGGCACGTTCATGGAGCCGACCACACCACCCGGCCGCGCACCACCCCCACCAGAGACACCACCCCCGCCGGAAGCACCGGCGTTCCCGGCGCCCGCGCCTCCGCCGGAGGCACCCGTGGCGGAACCGCCGGGCAGTCCCGCGCCGTTGGTGGAGCCGCCGCCCGGACCGCCCTTGGCGGGGCCGGACTTGCGGGGCGCGAACCAGTCGCTGGCCGGCTTGTCCTCACCGGCGGCCGGCGCGGGCTCGGCGGGCGCCGGGGCGCCGGGCGCCGACGCCTCGAAGTCCGCTTCTCCGGAGCCGGCACCCGAGCCGGCACCGGACCCACTGCCGGCTCCGGACCCGTTACCGGCACCGCTCTCGCCGTCCGCGACGGGCTTGCGCACGACGACCGGCGGGATGGGCCGCGACCCGGGGATGTTGATCCGGATCCGCGTGGTCAGCGTCGTCTCGGTCTTGCGCTCGTCCGGCCGGGCGGCCGGACCTCCCGCGTCCGCACCGGCGTCGGGAGCCGTCGGCGTCCCGTAGGGCGGCGTGCCCGAGGGGTATGCGGCTCCACCACGCCCGTGGGGCCCGGAGGACGGAGTGTCAGTTTCACGACTCAAGGCAGGTTCTCCCGGTTGGCTCCGCCGCCCGTCACACCTTCAAAGCGGGCGGCTCGGCGGCGCGCACCACCATACTGGCCGCCTCACACGCGTATCCCATGACCGCCGGGTAAACCCACACCGGACCCGCACGGCCGGTCACCCCACCGGTCACGGCACCGGTCAGGGCACCGCTCACGGCACCGGTCACGACAGGGCACCTGCCCGGCGTACCACGTCACTTCCCCGGTCGGCCGGGGTCGTCGTCCGGTCGCCGGACCGGCGCGAGGGTGGCGCACATCACAGCGACGGCGATGCCGCCGAGCAGGAAGAGGTAGGAGCCGCTGCCCGCCGCGAAGAGGAAGTCGCCCTCGGGGCGGCCGGCGGTGAGCAGGACGACGACGAGGGCCCAGCCGGCGGCGGGCGCGACGGCCGCGGCCCGGCGGCGCACGGCGCGGGCGGCGCCGAGGCAGAGCCCGGCCTCACCGGCCAGCGCGAGCAGCAGTCCGCCCGGGAACCAGCCGGGCTGCACCAGCGCCCCGGCCACGCCCAGGACGGCACCGAGGAGGAAGAGGCCGAGGTAGAGGGCGGCCCGCCCCGGGGAGGGCGGTCGCAGCGGCTGGGCGAGCGCGGGGGTCCCCGCGGTCCGGCCGCTCACCGCGCCTGCTCGATCCCGGCGAAGAGGTCCCGCTCGCGCGCGCCGGCCGGGGCGGCGCCGACCAGCTCGTAGTACTCGGTGGTGAAGAGCGGCTGGGCGAGGGCGTTGGAGAGCGCGAAGTACGGCTCGGCGACGTCGATCTGGGTGGCGTGCGCCCGCATGGCCGCGGCCTTGGCGGCGGCGTACGGGGTGCCGTCGGCGACGATCTCGGTGGTGATCCGCGCGTCCTCCACGACGCCGGGGACGTCGTCGACGCCGGCCGCCGCGGTGAAGGGCAGGCCGGGCAGGTCGTCCGCGAGGCGGGCGAAGGCCGCCTCCGCCACCGGCCGGGGTACGCGGTTCCAGTAGGTCTTGGCGATGCCGAGACCCGCCTCGGCGGCCAGTTCGGCGGCGCGGGTGGCGACGCGGTGGGTCTGGATGTGGTCGGGGTGGCCGTAGCCGCCGTCGGGGTCGTAGGTGACGAGGACCTGCGGGCGGACCTCGCGGATCACCTCCAGGAGCAGGGCGGCGGCCTGGTCGACGTCCGCCTGCCAGAAGCAGGCGGGGTCGTCGTTGTCGGCGAGGCCCGTCATCCCGGAGTCGGCGAACCGGCCCGGCCCGCCGAGCAGCCGGACGTCGTCGACGCCGAGCGCGCTCATGGCGGCGGTCAGCTCTCCCAGGCGGTGCTGCCCGAGGGCGGCCCCCGTGAGGTGCGCGAGCCCGGGCGGGATGACCTCCCCCCGCTCGCCGAGGGTGCAGGTCACGAGCGTCACCTGGGCGCCCTCGGCCGCGTACCTGGCCATGGTGGCGCCGTTGTTGATCGACTCGTCGTCCGGGTGCGCGTGCACCAGCAGCAGACGCCGGGAGGGCTGTTCCGTCATGGGCCCCAGCGTACGGGGGTCAGAAGTTGATGGATCCGATCATCCCGGCGATGTTCGACGTCAGGTCGCTGATCGTGGGGGCCACCGTGGAGGAGGCCAGGTAGAACCCGAGGAGCATGCACACCACCGCATGCCCTCCCTTCAGTCCTGACTTCTTGATCAGCAGGAAGACGACGATCGCCAGCAGCACCACCGCCGAAATCGAGAGTGCCACGGCGGCTCACCTCCAAAGGAACCCAGGGACATGGGGGGACGTACGCGGTCGGAACCATGAGGCAGATAAATCCACACAGCGGGCAGCAGGTTGATACCCACTATGCGCTAGTGATCATAACTATCCGTGCGCGCGCATCGATCGGCGCACGGCCGCACAAGGGGGCGCATGGCCAATATGGTCAGGGCATGACGAGTGAGCCCGACTCCTTCCCCAGACGCCACGCGCGCACCCAGCGGTTCACGCTCGGCGCGCCGCGTTCGTTCACCGTGGCGCCCGACGGTTCGCGGGTCGCCTTCCTGCGCTCCGCCTCCGGAACCGACCGGGCGGGCGCCCTGTGGGTGCTCGACACGGCGGACGGACAGGAGCGCCTGGTGGCCGACCCGCGCGCCCTGCTGGGCGGCGTCGAGGAACGCCTGTCACCCGCCGAGCGGGCCCGGCGTGAGCGCAGCCGGGAGGGCGGCGCGGGCATCGTCGGCCAGGCCACCGACGCGGCCGTCGAGTTGGCCTCTTTCGCCTTGTCAGGGCGGCTTTTCACGGCCGGTCCACGGGCCGGTACGGCACGCGAACTCCCCGTCCCGGGGCCAGTGATCGACCCCCGCCCCGCCCCCGACGGCCGGCACATCGCCTACGTCTCGGGCGGCGCCCTGCGGGTGGTCGGCGCCGGGGGCGAGGGCGACCGGGCGCTGGCCGAACCGGAGTCGGAGGGCGTCTCCTACGGTCTCGCCGAGTTCATCGCGGCCGAGGAGATGGGCCGGACCAGGGGTTTCTGGTGGGCTCCGGAGTCGGACCGGCTGCTGGTGGCGCGCGTGGACGACACGCCCGTACAGCGCTGGTGGATCTCCGATCCGGCCCACCCCGAGCGTGATCCACAACACGTCCGGTACCCGGCGGCGGGCACTCCCAACGCCGAGGTGCGGCTGAGCGTGATCGGCCTGGACGGGACCCGTACGGAGGTCGGCTGGGACCGGACCCGTTACCCCTATCTGGCGCGTGTGCACTGGTCAGCGGCGGGTGCGCCGCTGCTGCTCGTGCAGAGCCGCGACCAGCGCGCTCAGGTGTGCCTGGCGGTCGATCCGGCGACCGGCGGGACCCGGATGGTGCACGCCGACGAAGATCGAACTTGGCTGGAACTTTTCCCCGGCGTGCCCTGCTGGAGCCCCTCGGGGCAGTTGGTGCGGATCGCCGACGAGGGCGGCGCCCGGGTGCTGGCGGTGGGCGACCGCCTGCTGACCGGCCCGCGGCTGCACGTACGCGCGGTGCTCGACGTCTCCGCGCACGACGTGCTGATCTCGGCGTCGGCGGGGGAAGAGGCCGCCGAGCCGGAGATCGGCGAGGTGCACGTGTACCGGGTGAACGAGCTGGGTGTGGAGCGCGTCTCGCGGGAACCGGGCGTGCACTCGGCGGTCCGCGCCGGGGGGGTGACCGTGTTGGTCTCCGCCACGCCGGACCGGCCGGGAACCCGGGCCCAGGTGCTGCGGGACGGGCAGCCGGTCGGGACGATCGCCTCGTACGCCGAAGATCCGGGGCTGTCCCCGCGCGTGACGCTCACCCAGGGGGGCGCACGCCGTGTCCCGTGCGCCCTGCTTATGCCAAAGGACTACGACGGTGGCTCACTCCTGCCGGTCCTGCTGGACCCCTACGGCGGTCCGCACGGCCAGCGGGTGGTGGCCGCGCACCACGCGTACCTCACCTCGCAGTGGTTCGCGGACCAGGGGTTCGCGGTGCTGATCGCCGACGGACGCGGCACTCCGGGGCGGTCGCCCGCCTGGGAGAAGGCGGTCAAGGACGACATCGCGGCGGTCGTCCTCCAGGACCAGGTGGACGCCCTGCACGCGCTCGCCGACCGGTTCCCGCTCGACCTCGGCCGGGTCGCGATCCGCGGCTGGTCCTTCGGCGGCTATCTGGCGGCCCTCGCCGCGCTGCGCCGCCCGGACGTCTTCCACGCGGCGGTCGTCGGCGCCCCGGTCACCGATCTGCGCCTGTACGACACCCACTACCAGGAGCGCTATCTCGGGCATCCCGGGGAGCGGCCCGAGGTCTACCGGCGCAACTCGCTGATCGACGACGCGGGTCTGGTGGACGCCGCCGAGCCGCACCGGCCCATGATGGTGATCCACGGGCTGGCGGACGACAACGTGGTGGTCGCCCACTCCCTGCGGCTCTCCTCGGCGCTGCTCGCCGCCGGCCGGCCGCACGAGGTGCTGCCCCTGTCCGGCGTCACGCACATGACCCCGCAGGAGTCGGTCGCCGAGAACCTGCTCCGGCTCCAGGTCGACTTCCTCAAGCGCTCACTGGGACTCGACCGGGGTCACTGAGCACGGCGACGGGCCGGGACGACATGGCGCGTCCCGGCCCGTCTACGGCACCCGCACGGCCGTACGCCGAACAGCTTGACGCGTCCGTATATCGAGACGGATTCCGGCAGATTGTCGCTCTGTTAACGGAGTTCGTCACGTTTCGGCAGGCCCGGTCTCCGGCGGCACGACCTGCTTCTCCTCCGCGAAGTGACAGGCCGAGTCGTGGGCCGCGGGGCCGCCGGCCCCCCGGAACGCCTCCGGGACGGCGAGCGACGGCACCTCCTCGGCGCAGCGTTCGCGCGCCTTCCAGCAGCGGGTGCGGAAGCGGCAGCCGGAGGGGACGTGGGTCGGTGAGGGGACGTCGCCGACCAGGATGATCCGCTCGCGGTGTTCGCGGGCCTCGGGGTCGGGGACGGGCACGGCGGAGAGCAGCGCCTGGGTGTACGGGTGCGTGGGATGGTCGTAGATCTCGGCGTCCCGGCCGGTCTCCACGATCCGGCCGAGGTACATCACCGCCACCCGGTCCGAGATGTGCCGGACGATCGACAGGTCGTGGGCGATGAAGACGTACGAGAGGTCGAACTCGGCCTGGAGCCGCGCCATCAGGTTGATGACCTGCGCCTGCACCGAGACGTCGAGGGCGGAGACCGGTTCGTCGGCGACGATGATCTCCGGGCGCAGGGCGAGGCCGCGGGCGATCCCGATGCGCTGGCGCTGCCCGCCGGAGAACTGGTGCGGATAGCGGTTGATGTACTCGGGGTTGAGCCCGACCACGTCCAGCAGGTCCTGGACCCGCCCGCGCCGCTCGCCCTTCGGCGCGACCTCGGGATGGATGTCGTACGCCTCCCCGATGATGTCGCCCACCGTCATGCGGGGGTTGAGCGAGGTGTACGGGTCCTGGAAGACCATCTGGATGTTGCGGCGTACGGCCTTCAGCGCGCGCCCGGAGAGCCGGGTGATGTCCTCGCCCTTGTAGCGGATCCGGCCGGCCGTCGGCCGTTCCAGGTTGACCAGCATCCTGGCGACCGTGGACTTGCCGCAGCCGGACTCGCCGACGATGCCGAGGGTCTCGCCGCGGTCGAGGTGGAAGTCGACACCGTCGACCGCCTTCACCGCGCCGACCTGCTTGCGCAGCAGGACGCCCCGGGTGAGCGGGTAGTGCTTGACGAGGCCGCTGACGCGCAGGATCGGCTCAGTCATGCAGGCACTCCCTCCAGAAGTGGCAGGCGCTGCCGCGGGCCGCCCCGGTCCACTCGGGCCGCGTCACCTCGTACAGCGGGGGTACGTCGGTGCGGCAGACGTCCCGGGCCATCGGGCAGCGCGGGTGGAAGGCGCAGCCGGGCGGGACGTGGGTGAGGCTGGGCGGGAGGCCCTTGATGGCGTACAGCTCCCGGCCCTTCTGGTCCAGGCGGGGGATCGACTCCAGCAGGCCGCGGGTGTAGGGGTGCGCGGGCGCCTTGTAGATGTCGTGGACCGGCGCCTCCTCGACGATCCGGCCCGCGTACATCACGGCGATCCGGTCGGCGACGTCGGCGACCACGCCGAGGTCGTGGGTGATGAGGATGAGCCCCATCCGGAACTCCCGCTGGAGTTCGGCGAGGAGTTCCATGACCTGGGCCTGGACGGTGACGTCGAGGGCGGTGGTCGGCTCGTCGGCGATGATCAGCTTGGGTTCCAGGGCCATCGCCATGGCGATCATGATGCGCTGGCGCATGCCGCCGGAGAACTGGTGCGGGTACTGCCGCACCCGCTCCCCGGCGCCCGGGATGCGCACCCGGTCCATCAGCTCCACGGCCTTGGTGCGCGCGTCCTTCCTCGACATGCCCCGGTGCACGGTGAACATCTCGCCGAGCTGGTCGCCGACGGTCAGGACGGGGTTCAGCGAGGACAGCGCGTCCTGGAAGATCATCGCCATCTCGGCGCCGCGGACCTTGCGCCGCTCCTCCTCCTTGAGCTTCAGCAGGTCGCGGCCCTCGAAGAGGACTTCTCCGCCGGTCACCCGGCCGGGCGGCACGTCGAGGATGCCCATGACGGTCTGGGCGGTGACGGACTTGCCGGAGCCGGACTCGCCGAGCACGGCGAGGGTCTCGCCGGCGTCCACGCCGTAGGAGACGCCGTTGACGGCCCTCGCGACGCCGTCCCGGGTGTGGAACTCCACCCGCAGGTCACGCACTTCGAGCAGCATGGCGGCGGCTCACCTCAGCTTCGGGTCGAGGGCGTCGCGCACCGCGTCGCCGAGCATGATGAACGCCAGGACGGTGACGGCCAGCGCGCCCGAGGGCCAGAGCAGGGCGTGCGGGGCGTTGCGGACGTAGGGGGCGGCGCCGGAGATGTCGATGCCCCAGGAGACGCTCGGCGGTTTGAGGCCGACGCCGAGGAAGGACAGGGTCGCCTCCAGGGCGATGTAGGTGCCCAGCGCGATGGTCGCCACGACGATCACGGGGGCGACGGCGTTGGGCGCGATGTGCCGCAGCAGCAGCCGGGAGGGGGAGGCCCCGAGGGCGCGGGCGGCCAGGACGTAGTCGTTCTGCCGGGCGGTGATCACCGAGCCGCGGGCGATCCGGGAGATCTGCGGCCAGCCGAGCAGCACGATGAAGCCGATCACCGGCCAGACGGTGTTGCTGGTGATGACGGAGAGCAGGACCAGGCCGCCGAGGACGACCGGGATGGCGAAGAAGATGTCGGTGATCCGGGAGAGCACCGAGTCGCCCGCCCCGCCGAAGAAGCCGGCCAGTCCGCCGAGGACGCTGCCGAGGAGGGCGACGCCGAGGGTGGACAGGACGCCGACCGTCACCGAGGTGCGGGCGCCGTAGACGGTACGGGTGTAGACGTCGCAGCCCTGGCCGTCGAAGCCGAACGGGTGGCCGGGCCGGGAGCCCTCCTGCGCGCGGGCGAGGTCGCACTTGAGCGGGTTGCCGGACGCGATCAGCGAGGGCCACAGGGAGATGACGACCAGGAAGAGGATCACCAGCGCGGAGAGCAGGAAGACCGGGTTGCGGCGCAGGTCGTGCCAGGCGTCGGACCACAGGCTCCGCGGCCTGTCCTGCGGCCCGGGGCCGTCGGGCCCGTCGGGGCCGCCGGGCGGGCGCTCCAGGGTCTCGCCCTCGCTCGCGGCGAGGTCCATCGCGCCGCCCATGCCGGTCGGCGCGATCGCGCCGTCCTGGGCGGCCGGGCCCCCGCCGGCCGGGTACGGCTCCTCGGGCGTCGGCTCAGGCATAGCGGATCCTCGGGTCGAGTACGGCGTACAGCAGGTCGACGAGGAGGTTGGCGACGAGGAAGACCAGGACCAGGACGGTGACGAAACCGACCACGGTCTGCGTGTTCTGGCGCAGGATGCCCTGGTAGAGCTGGTAGCCGACGCCGTGGATGTTGAAGATCCGCTCGGTGACGATCGCGCCGCCCATCAGGGCGCCCACATCGGTGCCGATGAAGGTGACGACCGGGATGAGGGAGTTGCGCAGCAGGTGCCGGGTGATGACCCGGCGGCGCGGCAGGCCCTTGGCGATGGCGGTGCGGACGTAGTCGGAGCGCCGGTTCTCCGCGATGGAGGTGCGGGTCAGCCGGGTGACGTAGGCGAGCGAGACCGAGGCGAGGACCAGACCGGGGAGGATCAGCTCGCCGAACGGGGCGTCGGAGGAGACCGAGGGCCTGATCCACGCCCACTTCACGCCGAGCAGCAACTGGAGCAGCAGGCCGGTGACGAAGGTGGGCACGGAGATCACGACGAGGGTGAGGACCAGCACGGCGGTGTCGACGGGCCGGCCGCGGCGCAGGCCGGTGACGACGCCGAGGACGATGCCGACGACGACCTCGAAGACGAGGGCGATGACCGTCAGCCGGATGGTGACCGGGAACGCCGTCCCCATCAGCTCGGTGACCGGCTGGCCGTTGAAGGCGGTGCCGAAGTCGCCGGTGAAGACGTTGCCCATGTAGGTCAGGTACTGCTGCCACACCGGCTTGTCGAGGCCGAACTCCCTTCTGAGCTGGGCGGCGGTGGCCGGGTCGCACTCCCGGTCGCCGCAGAGCCCGGCGATCGGGTCGCCCATCACGTTGACCATGAGGAAGATCAGCAGGGTGGCCCCGATGAAGACCGGGACCATCTGCAGCAGCCGTCGGATCACGTACCGTCCCACGGCGGATCAGCTCACTGTGATCTCGTCGTACACCGGGACGCTGAACGGGTTGAGCTTCACGCCGGAGAGCCGGTCGGAGTAGCCGGCGCTGCCGTTCTGGTACCACAGCGGGATGGCGGCCATGTTGTCCCGGACCACGCCCTCGGCCTGCTGGAAGGTCTTGATGGCCTGGGCGTTGTCGGTCTCGGCGTTGGCCTTGTCGAGGAGGCTGTCGAACTCGTCGTTGGACCACTTGCCGTCGTTGGAGGAGGCGTTGGTGTAGTAGAGCGGCTGGAGGAAGTTCTGGATCAGCGGGTAGTCCATCTGCCAGCCCGCCCGGAAGGGGCCGCTCATCTTCTTGCCGGTGATCTGGTTGCGGAAGTCGGCGAAGGTGCCGACCGGGTTGCCGACGCACGCCTTGTCGTTGTCGAGGGCGTTGTTGACGGAGTTGCAGACCGCGTCCACCCACTGCTTGTGGGAGCCGGTGTCGGCGTTGTACGTGATCTTGACCTGGCCGCCCGGCAGCCCGCCGCCCTCCTTGATCAGCTTCTTGGCCTCGTCGGGCTTGAAGTCGCAGGACTCCCCGCAGAGCCCCTTCTTGTAGCCGCCGTCCGCGCCGAGGACCGGGGAGGTCCAGTCGGTGGCCGGGGTGCGGGTCCCGTGGAAGATCGTGTCGGTGATCTGGTCGCGGTCGATCGCCATGGACAGGCCCTTGCGGACCTTCTCCGCGCCGCTCTTGTTCCAGTTGTCGTCGTAGTACGGGAAGGCCAGGGTCTGGATGATGCCGGCCGGGGTGTTGATGTACCGGTCGCCCAGGTCGCTCTTCACGTTCTTGAGCTGGGCCGCGGGGACGTCGTCGACGAGGTCGAGGTTGCCGGCCATCAGGTCGGTGTAGGCGGTGTTGTTGTCGGTGTAGACCTTGAGGTCGACGCCGCCGTTGACCGCCTTGTCGTCGCCCGGGTAGTCGTCCCACTTGCGCAGCGACATCTGGGAGCCGCGGGCGTAGTTGTCGACCCGGTAGGGGCCGTTGCCGACCGGCTTCCTCAGCCAGCCGTCGTGGTCGTCGAAGAAGGCGCGCGGCAGCGGCGCGTAGGCCGGGTAGCCGAGGGTGTCCGGGAAGGTGGAGAACTTCTGGTTGAGCTTGACGGTGAAGGTGCGGGGGCCGGTGACCTTCAGTCCGGAGAGGGTGTCGGCGCTCTGCTTGCCGCCGTCCTCCGGGTGCGCCTTGTCGTAGCCGTCGATGTAGCTGAAGAAGTAGGCGTTGCGCTGGTTGTTCTTCAGGCTCGCCCCGTAGTTCCAGGCGTCCACGAAGGACTGGGCGCTCACCTTCTCGCCGTTGGAGAAGGTCCAGCCGTCCTTGACGGTGACGGTGAAGTTCTGCGAGTCGGTGGTCTCGATCTTCTCGGCGAGCATGTCCCGGGCCTCGCCGCTGTCCGGGTCGTACTGCTTGAGCCCCCGGAAGATCATGTCGAGGACCTTGCCGCCCTGCACCTCGTTGGTGTTGGCCGGCTCCAGCGGGTTCTGCGGGTCGCCCCAGGAGGAACTGAGCACCGCGCCGCCGTCCCCTCCGTCGTCGCCCCCACCGCCGCAGGCCGTCACCGCGAGGGCCGCCGCCATCGCGCACGCGGCTCGTGCGGCTTGCGTGGCTCCGCGCATGGAGTGCCTCCTCGTGGGCGCTGTGCGCCCGGCTCCGGACGCAGAAATCTGTTCAACCCACTATCACCTCATATCTCCGTAATGCCCTGTTCACCCCCTCCGTCCGGGGGACGCCGCGCCGCCAGCCCCGCACCAGCAGGGCGTCAGAGGTCTGGACCACTGATCCGAGGAAAAACATCACCACCTGTGTTTCCCCTGGCCACAGCGGTTCTGAGGGCCCGTTGACGGGCGCATACGGCCCTGATAGACACTCTCCTCACGCAGGTGGCGCCACTTCTGTCCGTCCGAACGATGACGCGAGGTCACCACCATGAGCACGGGAGAACGACGCGGGTCGGGGCCCGCCCGCCCCGCACGGCCACGGGGTCGCCGGCCGGGCCGGACGGCGGGTTCGAACGCACTGCGGCGGGCGGTCGGCGCCGCGGCGGCGGCGCTGCTCGTCACGGCCGGTCTCGCGACTCCGCTCGCCCCGGCGCCCCCGCGGGCGGCGGCGGCCGACGGCGGGCGGGTACTGACCGCGGCCGTCGCGCAGAGCGTCGACTCGTTCAACCCGTTCCTGGCCACCCGACTGGTCAGCACCAGTGTCCTGCGGCTGATGTACGAGTACCTGACGGGCTACGACCCGGGCGACGGCCACGTGGTTCCGGGACTGGCGACGAAGTGGTCCCCGTCCGCCGACGGGCTCACCTGGACCTACACGATCCGCTCCGACGCCACCTGGTCGGACGGGCGGAAGATCACCGCCGAGGACGCCGCCTGGACGTTCCGCACGATGATGACCGACGAGACCGCGGGCACCGCGAACGGAAGCTTCGTCGGCAACTTCAAGAAGGTGTCGGCGCCCGATCCCACCAGGCTCGTGATCGAGCTGGACGAGCCGCAGGCCACGATGACGGCGCTGGACGTGCCGATCGTGCCCAAGCACGTGTGGGAGAAGGTCGGCGACATCGGGAAGTTCACGGGCGACAAGAACCTCCCGGTCGTGGGCAGCGGCCCGTACGTCCTCACCGACTACCGGGCCGACAGCCATGTCCGGCTGAAGGCCAACCCGAGGTTCTGGCGCGGGGCGCCGAAGTTCGAGGAACTGGTCTTCAAGTACTACAAGGACGGGGACGCGGCCGTCGCCGCCCTGCGCAAGGGCGAGGTGTCCTTCGTCAGCAACCTGACGCCCGCCCAGGCCGAGGCGCTCCAGGGCCACGAGGACATCAAGGTCAACGACGCCCCGGGCCGCCGCTTCCACGCCCTCGCCACCAACCCCGGTGCCCGCGCCAAGGACGGCACCCGCTTCGGCGACGGCGACCCCTCCCTGCTCGACCGACGGGTCCGGCAGGCCCTGTTCCTCGCCGTGGACCGCAAGACCCTCGTCGACCGGGTGTTCCAGGGCCACGCGGTCGAGGGCGCCGGTTACCTCCCGCCCCGCTTCTCCCCGTACTTCTGGAAACCCTCGGCGGATCAGGAACTCGCCCACGACCCCGCCAGGGCGGCCCGGCTGCTGGACCGGGCCGGCTACCGGAGGAACGCCGACGGCAAGCGGGTCGGCAAGGACGGCAAGCCCCTCAGCTACCGGCTGCTGTGCCATGCCACCGACCCCAACGACAAGGCGGTCGGGCAGTACCTCACCGAATGGTGGGGCGACCTCGGCATCGGCGTGGAGCTGAACTGTCTCGACAACGTCTCCGACCCGTGGCTCGCCGGCACCTACGACCTCGCCTTCGACGGCTGGTCGGTCAACCCCGACCCGGACTTCGTGCTGTCGATCCACACCTGCGCCGCGCTGCCCGCCACCAAGGAGGACACCGGCACCACCGACAACTTCATCTGCGACCGGCAGTACGACGAGCTGTACGCCCGCCAGCTCGCCGAGTACGACCCGGACCGGCGTGCGGAGCTGGTCAAGCGGATGCAGTCCCGGCTGTACGACCTGGGTTACATGAACGTCATGGCGTACCCGAACGTCCTGGAGGCGTACCGCACCGACCAGGTGGCCTCGCTGCGGACGATGCCCGAGAACGGCGGCAACATCTTCGGGCAGGACGGGTACTGGAGCTGGTGGTCGGCGGTTCCGGCCGTAACCGGTGACGGTCCGGCGGACGGGAACTCCGCCGGGGCCGTCATCGGTGTCGTCGCCGGGGCCGTCGTCCTCGT
Source organism: Streptomyces ziwulingensis (assembly GCF_039542605.1). NCBI lineage: Bacteria > Bacillati > Actinomycetota > Actinomycetes > Kitasatosporales > Streptomycetaceae > Streptomyces > Streptomyces ziwulingensis. The sequence goes on along the minus strand of NZ_BAABIG010000004.1, from coordinate 134,682 downwards.
GGGCGCCGCCGCCTTCCTCGTCCTGCGCCGCCGCTCGACCGCCGACGACCGCGAGTAGCCGATGGACCTCACCCGGCGACGCGGGAAACGGGCGGCCGCCGATGACCGCTGACGCCCGGCCCGAGGCGGCTCCGGTACCGGCCGCGCCGGCCCGCGGCCCGCACGGCTCCCCCCGCCTCGCCTACCTGCGCTACGGGGCGGGGAAGGTGGGCGGCGCCGCCGTCTCCCTGTTCGCCGTCCTCGTCACCGGCTTCTTCCTGTTCCGGCTGATTCCCGGCGACCCGGTGAAGACCATGACCGGGGGCCGTCCGGTCTCCGCCGGACAACTCGCCGCCTACCGAGCGGAGTTCGGCCTCGACCTGCCGTTGTGGGAGCAGTTCACCGACTACTGCGGCAAGGCACTCACCGGGGACCTGGGGACCTCGTACCAGTTCCGGGCACCGGTCACCGAGAAGCTCACCGAGGCGCTGCCACCGACCCTGCTGCTCACCGGCACGGCCTTCGTGCTGTACACCGCGCTGGGCATCTTCCTCGGCACGCGGTCGGCGTGGCGGCACGGGCGGCCCGCCGACCGGCTGCACACCGGGCTGGCGCTCACCCTCTACTCCCTGCCGTCGTTCTGGCTGGGCCTGCTGCTCATCATCGTCCTCGGCGTCGGGACGGGCCCGGTGCCCGGCCTGTTTCCGACCGGAGGCATGGAGTCCGGCGAGCAGGAGGGCCTCGGGTACGTCCTCGACGTCGCCCACCACCTGGTCCTGCCGGTGTTCACCCTGGTGGCCGTCGAATACGGCCAGACCCTGCTGGTGACGCGCTCGGCGCTGCTCGACGAGATGGGCGAGGACTACCTGACCACCGCGCGGGCCAAGGGACTCCGGGACGACCTGGTACGCCGTCGGCACGCCGTGCCCAACGCGCTGCTGCCCACGGTCACCCTGATCTTCGTCAACCTCGGCCGGACGGTCATCGGGGTCGTGCTGGTGGAGACCGTCTTCTCCTGGCCCGGCCTGGGCGGCCTCTTCTACCAGGCCCTGAGCGTGCCCGACCTGCCCCTGGTCCAGGGGCTGTTCCTCTTCTTCGCCGCGGCGGTGATCATCCTGAACACACTGGCCGATCTGCTCTATCCCCTGCTGGACCCGCGGGTGGGCCGATGACCGCGGCCCCCGCGCCGCCCGCCCCCGCCGGGCCCGCCGCCGCGCGGGCACTGGCCCGGCAGCGGCGCCGGCGGGCGGCGGCCCGCTTCTGGCGGCAGTACCGCACCCACCGCGCCGGACTGGTGGGGCTGGCCGCGCTCGTCCTGCTGGTACTGGTCGCGCTGACCGCGCCGCTCACCGTCGGCGGCGACGTGACCAGCGTGACCGGTGCCCCGGGCCGGCCACTGCAGGGGCCGAGCGGCCGGTTCCCGTTCGGCACCGACCGGTTCGGCCGCGACCTGTTCGGTCTGGTCGTCCAGGGCACCCGGGTCTCGCTGCTCGTCGGACTCCTCGCGGCGGTGCTCTCGGTGGCGATCGGCGCGCTGGCCGGGATCACGGCCGGCCACTTCCGCGGGGCGTACGCGACGGTGGTCATGCGGATCACCGACTGGTTCCTGGTCATGCCGACCCTGGTGCTGGCCGTCGTGCTCGCCACCGTCATGTCCCGGTCGCTGGGCACGGTGATCCTCGCGATCGGCATCACCTCGTGGCCGACCACGGCCCGGCTGGTGCGCGCCCAGACGCTGGCGGTGGAGTCCCGGCCGTACATCGAGCGGGCGAAGGCGCTCGGCGGCGGGCACACGCACGTCATGGTCCGGCACGTGCTGCCCAACGTGATGCCGCTGGTCCTGGCCCAGACCACGCTGATGGTCTCCACCTCCGTCCTCGCCGAGGCGACCCTCGCCTTCCTCGGGCTCGGCGATCCGACCGTGGTGTCCTGGGGCGGGCTGCTCCAGGACGCCCGCGAGGCGGGCGCGGTCAGCTCCGGCGGCTGGTGGTACCTGGTGCCGCCGGGCCTCGCCATCGCCGCCGTCGCGCTGGCCTTCACGCTGTGCGGCCGGGCGGTCGAATCGGTGCTCAACCCCCGTCTGGGGGTGACCCGGTGACGCTGCTCGAAGTCCGGGGCCTGACGGTCACCTATCCGGGCGGGGCCGCCGCGGTGCGGGGCGTCGACCTCACGCTGCCGGCCGGGCGGAAGCTGGGCATCGCGGGTGAGTCCGGCTGCGGCAAGACCACGCTGGCCCTCGCCCTGCTGCGGCTGCTGCCGGCCGGCACCGAGGTCACCGGGGAGGTGCTGCTGGACGGTGAGGACGTGCTCACCATGCGGTGGGGCCGGGTGCGTGCCGTCCGCTGGGCCGGCACGTCGATCGTGTTCCAGGGCGCGATGCACTCCCTCAACCCCGTGCACCGGGTGGGCGACCAGATCGCCGAGCCGATCCTGCTGCACCGGCGGGCGTCCCGCGCGGCGGCCCGCACCCGCGCGGGTGAACTGCTGGAACAGGTCGGCCTCTCGCCGGCCCGGGCGGCGGCGTACCCGCACCAGCTCTCCGGCGGCCAGCGCCAGCGCGTCATGATCGCGATGGCGCTGGCCTGCGACCCCCGGCTGATCGTCGCCGACGAACCGACCACCGCCCTGGACGTCATGATCCAGGCGCAGATCCTGCGGCTGATCGAGCGTTCCGTCGCCGAACGGGACCTCGGACTGATCATGATCAGCCACGATCTCTCCGTCCTGTCGGAGACCTGCGACCGGCTGGCGGTGATGTACGCCGGCCGCGTGGTCGAGGAGGGGCCCGCCGGGGCCGGCCACGACGGGGCTCTGCACCCCTACGCCCGGGCGCTGTCCGCCGCGTTCCCGCGCGTCGGCGACCCCGCCTCCCGGTTCGCACCGCGCGGCCTGCCCGGCGACCCGCCGGACCCGGCCGCCCCTCCCGCCGGCTGCGCCTTCCATCCGCGCTGCCCGGTGGCGCTCGCGGGCTGCGCCACGCACGACGTCCTCCTGCGGGAGGCACCCGGGGACCGGCGGGCAGCCTGCGTCCACGTGCCGGAGGCGGCCCCCGGCCAGCGGCCGCCGCGGGGCACTGCGGCCGGTCCCACCCCCGGGGCGCCCCCACCAATCCGGCAGCACCCGGCCGACCCCACCGGAAGGACCGCATGACGACCACACCGCCGACCGCGCCTCCTCCCCCGCTGCTCGGCGTGACCGGGCTGCACGTCACCTTCCCCGGGCGGCAGGGCGGGCCGCCGGTCCGGGCCGTGGACGGCGTGGCCCTCGCGGTGCGCTCCGGCGAGATCGTGGCGCTGGTCGGGGAGTCGGGGTGCGGCAAGACCACCCTGGCCCGTGCGCTGCTCGGCCTGGTCCCGCCCGCCTCGGGGCGGATCGAGTTCGCCGGGCGCCCGCTGACGTACCGCTCCCGGGCCCTGAAGGCCCACCGCAAGCGCGTCCAGTTGGTGCTCCAAGACCCCGGCAGCTCACTCAATCCCCGGCACACGGTGTACGACGCGGTGGCGGAAGGGCTGCGCGTCCACAGGTACTCCGGTGACGAGAAGGAAGCCGTCACCGAGGCGCTGGCCCGCGCGGGGCTGCGGCCCCCCGAGCGGTTCCTGCTCCGCCTTCCGCACGAACTCTCCGGTGGCCAGCGCCAGCGCGTGGTGATCGCCGGCGCGCTGGTCCTGGCGCCCGAACTGCTGGTCGCCGACGAGCCGGTGGCGTCGCTGGACGCGTCGGTACGCGGCGAGATCCTCGCGCTGCTGCTGCGCCTGCGCGCCGAACTGCGCCTGGCCGCGCTGGTCGTCACCCACGATCTCGGGCTGGCCTGGAACGTCGCCGACCGGGTGGCGGTCATGTACCTGGGCCGGATCGTGGAGACGGGGAGCGTCGAAGAGGTGCTCACGGCACCACGGCACCCCTACACCCGGGCCCTGCTCTCGGTGCTCCCGGGCACAGCGGGAGACCCGGTGGTGCTGTCCGGCGAGCCACCGGACCCCGCCCGCATCCCCTCCGGGTGCCGGTTCCGGGTCCGCTGCCCGGTCCTGGCGGGCGGTGAGGCGGAGCGGGCCGGGGTCGCGGAACGCTGCCGCGACGAGGATCCGGGGCTGTCGGACGCCGGCGCGGGGGTGCGGGTGGCGTGCCACTGGGCCGAGGGCCGGGCGGCCGGCTGACCGCACGGCGGACCCGCCGGCGGGCCGCCCCGCACACACCGGGACCGGGGCGGACGCGCCTGCCTCCGCCCCGGTCGGGAACGCGCGCGGGTACCGGCCACGGGCCGGCCAGGCCGGATCAGATCTGGCCGGCCGTGGTGCCGTGTCCCTCCAGCGCCTTCAGCCCCGGGTCCATCACCACGTCCTCGGCGCGGGCCTCGGTGGTGGGCGCCTCCGGGAAGTGGCAGGCCGTGAGGTGGCCCGGCCTGTTGCCGTCGAGCCGGACCAGCGGCGGCTCATCGGTGGCGCACTTGTCCTGGGCCTTCCAGCAGCGGGTGCGGAAGCGGCAGCCGGACGGCGGGGCGATCGGCGAGGGCACGTCGCCCTCCAGGCGGATGCGCTCCCCCTTCTCCGCGTCGATGTCGGCGTTCGGCACCGCGGACAGCAGCGCGTGCGTGTACGGGTGGCGGGGCCGGGTGTAGATCGAGTCGCGGTCCGCGATCTCCACGATCTTGCCGAGGTACATGACCGCGACGCGCTGCGAGAAGTGGCGGACGATCGCCAGGTCGTGGGCGATGAAGACGAACGCGATCCCCATCTCCCGCTGCACTTCCTGCAGCAGGTTGACCACCTGGGCCTGGATCGACACGTCGAGGGCGGAGACCGGCTCGTCGGCGACGATCAGCTTGGGCTGCAGGGCGATGGCCCGGGCGACGCCGATGCGCTGGCGCTGACCGCCCGAGAACTCGTGCGGGAACCGGTTGTAGTGCTCCGGGTTGAGGCCGACGATCTCCAGGAGTTCGCGGACACGCTTCTCCCGGCCACCGGGCGGGTTGATCCCGTTGATCGCCATCGGGCCCGAGATGATCGTGCCCACGGTCTGCCGGGGGTTCAGCGAGGCGTACGGGTCCTGGAAGATCATCTGGATCTCGGACCTGACCGGCGCCAGCTCCCGGCGGCCGGCCCGGCTGATGTCCCGGCCCTTGTACTCGATGGTGCCCGAGGTCGGCTCGTGCAGCCGGGTCAGCAGCCGGCCGGTGGTGGACTTGCCGCAGCCGGACTCGCCGACGAGGCCGAGGCTCTCCCCGGGGAAGACCTCGAAGTCGACGCCGTCGACGGCCTTCACCGCGCCGACGGTGCGCCGGATCGGGAAGCCGCCCTTGATCGGGAAGTGCTTGGTCAGACCGCTGACCTTGACCAGCGGTGCGGCGTCGTCGTCCCGCTGCTGCGGGATGGTGTCGGCGACCGCCGTGGTCGTCTTGCTGTTGTCGCTCATGGTGATGCCCCAGTCGCCGGTTTCCGCTCAGCCCAGCCGGGGCTGAATCGTCTCGATGAAGACCTGCTGCCGCTGTTCCTTCGTCAGATGACAGGCGGCGGCTCGTCCCGGGGCCAGCGTCGGGCGCTCGCCCGAGCAACGCTCCCCGGAGACCAGGTCGGTGAAGCCGCACCGCGGATGGAACGGACATCCGGTGGGCGGGTTGAGCAGCGAGGGCGGCGATCCCGGGATCGGCACCAGCGGCTCGTCGACGTCGGAGGTGAGCTGCGGCATCGACCCCAGCAGACCCCAGGTGTACGGGTGCTGCGGCGCCTTGAGCACCTCACGCGTGGTGCCGCGCTCCACGGCACGGCCGGCGTACATCACCAGGATGTCGTCGGCCATGTTGGCGACCACCCCGAGGTCGTGGGTGATCATGATGATCGCGGAGCCGAACTCCTGCTGGAGGTCCTTGAGCAGATCCAGGATCTGCGCCTGCACCGTCACGTCGAGGGCCGTGGTGGGCTCGTCGGCGATGAGCAGGTCCGGGTTGCAGGAGAGCGCCATGGCGATCATGGCCCGCTGCCGCATACCGCCGGAGAACTGGTGCGGGTAGTCGTCGACCCGCTGCTGCGGGTGCGGGATGCCGACCTTCTCCAGCAGATCGATGGCGCGCACCCGGGCATCCCTCTTCGAGGCGCCGGTGTGCTTCATGAACGGCTCGCCGATCTGCCGGCCGACCGTGTAGTACGGCGACAGCGCGGTCAGCGCGTCCTGGAAGATCATCGCCATCTTCTTGCCGCGCAGCGTCTCCAACTGCTTCTCGCTGGCGTCGGTCAACTCCTGGCCGTCCAGGGTGATCGACCCGTCGATGGCGGTCTTCCTGCGGTTGTGCAGGCCGAGGACGGCCAGGTTGGTCACCGACTTGCCGGAGCCGGACTCGCCCACGATCCCGAGGGTCCTGCCCCGCATCAGGTCGAAGGAGAGCCCGTCCACGGCCTTGACGACGCCCTCGTCGGTGGAGAAGTGGACCTTGAGGTCGCGCACCGAGAGAAAGGCGTTCCCCGCGGCGGCGGCCGCGGCCTCGTCGGGCTTGGTCTGAGTGGTCACGGTGGTTCTCCTAGGACAGGCGCACGCGCGGGTCGATGACGGCGTACAAGGCGTCCACGATCAGGTTGAAGACGATGATCAGCGCGGCGCTGATCAGCATGACGCCCATCAGCATCGGCAGGTCCTTGTTGGTGACGGACTCCAGGGCGAGCCGGCCGAGCCCGGCCAGGCCGAACGTCAGCTCGGTCACCATGCCGCCTGCCAGCAGCGAGGACAGGTCGATACCGAGAATGGTGATGATGGGGATGAGGGAGCCGCGCCAGGCGTACCGGAAGAACGTGTAGTTGCCCGACATGCCCTTGGCGCGGGCCGCCCGCACGTGTTCTTCCTGGAGTTGCTCGACCATGGACGAGCGGCTCATACGGGTGTAGTTGGCGGTGAAGATGGTCGCCATGACGACCCAGGGGATCAGCAGGCCCATGAACCAGCCGCCGGGGTCCTCGGAGATCGGCACGTACTTCGGCTTGTCCAGCCAGCCGGTGGTGTAGACCAGGGCGAGCAGCACGAGCGGGCCCAGGAAGTAGATCTGCAGCGAGCTGATGACAAGTGAACCGCTGCTGAAGACCTTGTCCAGCCAGGTACCGCGGTACTTGGCGGCCAGCATGCCGGCGCCGAGGCCGACGACGAGGAAGACCACCAGGCTGCCGACGGTGAGCGAGAGGGTCAGCGGGAAGCGGTCGAGGATCGTGTCCCAGACGTTCTGGTTGTTGGCGAAGGAGACGCCGAAGCAGGGCGCGTCGCAGTGGCCGACGGCGAAGTCACGGCCCGCGAAGATGCCGGTCAGGAAGTGCCAGAACTGGAGGATGACCGGCTGGTCGAGGCCGAGGTTCTTGTGGATGATCTCCAGCGCGTCCGGAGTGCAGTTCTTGCCACAGGCCAGCGTGGCCGGGTCCTGCGGGATGGCGAAGAACATGAAGAACGTGAAAGCACTGATCAACAGCAGAATCAGCGCCGCGCCGAACGTCCGGCGAAGGAGGAATTGAAGCATGGCAGGCGTCTGCTCTCAGGACGGCGGCGATCGGGAGGGGGTCGGCGGGAGGTCCGGGGACCGGTGGGGGGCGCTCCGCCGCGCGTCCCCCCACCGGTTGCCCGGTCTGGCGGTTACTTCTTGAGGTAGACCCGGGTGACGTCCACGTAGCTCGAGTCGGAGCTGTAGCGGAGACCGCCGATGTTCGAACCGAAGATCTGGAAGACCTTGGTGTAGTAGATCGGCGCTGCCGGGTTGACCTCCTTGGAGATGTACTCGTTCAGCTCGGCCCAGGCCTTGGTGGCCTCGGTCGTGTCGGTGATCTTCAGGATGCGCGCGATCTCCGAGTTGACGTGCTTGTCGTTGATGTGCGCGTAGTTCGACGAGCCGTCCTGGAGCTGCGTGCCGTCGTAGGACGGCGGGATGACCGTGGAGGCGGACGGCCAGTCCTGGCCCCAGCCGGTCATGTACAGGTCGTAACCGTTGTCGATCTTGCCGACCTGCTCGTACCAGGTGGCGGCGTCGATCTCCTTCTTCTGGATGTCGAGGCCGATCTTGCCCAGGGCGTCGGCGATCAGCACGGCCTGCTGCTGGCGGACCGGCGTGTTGCCGTAGGCGTAGACGAGCTTCTTGCCCTTGAAGCCGCCTTCCTCGATCAGCTTCTTGGCGGCCTCGATGTCACCGTTCGGCTTGGCCTTGCGGTTGAACGGGTCGAAGGCCTCGTCGTAGCCCGGGGTGGTGGGCGACATCAGCGAGTTGGCGACCTCGCCGCCGTAGGCACCGCCGTCGGCCTTGAAGACCGCGGTGGAGGGCAGCGCCAGCGCGATGGCGTCCCGGAGCTTCTTGTCCTTGACGCGGTCCAGGTTGAAGTTGAGCTGCCACACGTAGGGCGCGTAGCCCTGGATGGTGCGGCCCATGGCGGCCTTGTCGCTGACCACGTTCTGGAGCTGCGTGGTGGCGACCTGGCCGGTGAACATCATCGCGTTCTTGGCCTCGCCCTGGTCGGCCAGGAGCGTCTTGGTCTGGTCCTCGTCATCGTGGTTCATCTCGATGTCGAAGCCGTCCACGTACTGGTGGCGCACCGAGTCGGACTTGGCGTCCCACTGGGTGTTCTTGACCAGCTTCATGGACTTGCCCGGCTTGAAGTCGGCGATCTTGTACGGGCCGATGGCGACCGGGTCGGAGTCGTACTTCGCCTTGGTGTCCGTCTCCTCCGGGACGACGCTGTAACCCGGCATCGTCAGCATCTGCGGGAGGTCGGGCTGGGCGTCCTTGAAGTGGAAGACGACCGTCTTGTCGTCCGGCGTCTCCAGGACGTCCTTCGGCAGGTGCTTGCCCTTGTCCGGGCCCGCGTACGCCTTGCGGTAGGTGGTGCCGGCGCCGGACAGCCACTGCTGGAGGTAGGTCGGACCGTCGGTGATGTACGAGGAGTACAGGCGCTCGACCGTGTTGCGGATGTCGGCCGCGTTGATCGGGTTGCCGTTCTCGTCCTTCAGGTCGTCCTTCAGCGTGTACGTCCAGGTCTTGCCGCCGTTGGAGACCTGGCCGGCGTCGGTGGCGAGGTCGCCCACGACGGTCAGGTTGCCGTTGTCGTCCTCCTGGTACTGCGTCAGACCGCGGTAGATGAGGCGGCTGAGGAGCTTGCCGTCCGACACGTAGATCTGGCCCGGGTCCAGGTGCGAGAAGTCCGCTTCCTGGTAGACGGTCGCGGTGCCGCCCGTCTGGGCACCGGAGATCTCGGCGGCCGGACCGGTCGACGCCTTGACGTCACCGATCTGCACCGGCTTCGACTGCGACTTGGCGTCCTCTTTGCTCTTGCTGTTGTCCTTGGCGGAGCTGTCGCTGCCGCCGCCGCAGGCGGTCAGGGTCAGGGCGCCGGCGGCGACCGCGACTATCGCCGCGGTCGCGGTGCGGTGACGAAAGATGCTCATGGAGATGAATACACCTGCCTGTGAGTGGTGGGCACTGCTGGTACGTGACCGGTGCCGGGTCGTGGAGCCCCTGGACCGGCCGGGCGAAACTGTGGGGGGAGGACCTGTGGGGCTCAGCGCCCGGTCTTGGGATCGAAAGCGTCGCGCACCGAGTCGCCGAGGAGGTTGAAGGCGACGACGAAGATCACCATGGCGATGCCGGGGAAGAGCATGTAGTACGGGTCCTGCTCCACGATGCGGGCGCCGATGGAGAACATCCGTCCCCAGTCCGGGGTGGGTTCGACGTAGCCGACACCCACGAAGGACAGGAACGCGATGCTGAGGATGGTGCTCGGCAGCGTGAGCGTCGCCTGTACCAGCGTAGGAGTGACGATGTTGGGCAGGAGTTCCTTGCGGATGATGCGCCAGGACGAGGCACCGGAGATGCGCGCGGCCTCGACGAACTCGCGGTCGCGCAGGGACAGCGTGGCGGCACGGACGATGCGCGCCATGCTCATCCACCCCAGGAAGGAGAGCACGATGATGATCGCGGAGGTGCGCACGTAGGTGGGCGTCTCCTCGTCGGGGGCGACGAACACCGTGGTGATGACGGGCATCGCCGCGACGAAGAACAACTGGCTGGGCAGCGCCATGAAGAAGTCGGTCACCCGGCCGAGCCAGTAGTCGATCCGCCCGCCGAAGTAGCCGCCGGCGAGGCCGATCAGCACGCCCGTCACGGTCATCAGCAAGGTGGCGGCCAGAGCCGTGAAGAGCGACGTCCGGATGCCGTACAGGAGCTGCGTGAAGACGTCGCGGCCGAGACCGGGCTCGATGCCGAACCAGAACTCCCCGTCGATGCCGCCGGCCGGCTTCGCCGGCATGGTGAACATGTCGAGGAGTTCGGGGTTGTCCTGCCCGTACAGGGTGTACGGGTCCTTGCCGTACAGGTTCGCGATCAGCGGGGCCGCCACCGCGATCACGAAGTAGAACAGGACGATGACGGCGGAGACCACACCGGTCCGGTCGCGCTTGAAACGCGCCCACATCAACTGCCCGGGGCTGCGCCCCACGGGCTTCTTCGGCTCTGGGGCGTCGCCCTGGGGCACGCTCTCTTTGTCCAAGACGGAAGAGGCTGCAGCACCCTCAATCTCGATTGGACTCGTCATGATTCGTCCATTTCACAAGTTGGAGGTCGTCGGAGTGCACGGCGACCCGACGGCCTTCGCACGGCGTACGTCATGTGCGGCGCGCGGGGGGAACAACGACGAAGGGGCGACACCGACCCCTGGGGAACCCTGGCTCTCGGCCGGCGGCTACCGGCCGGCGGAGCAGGTCGTCAAGGGAGTTCGCGGCGCCGCGACGCCGTCGTGACCGTCCTGACCGGACCGAGCGCACCCGCGGGGCCTCCACCTGCCATCGGGGACGACCCGACCCACATGGCGCTTGTGGCACCTCGCATGGGTTCCTCCTCATGATTCCGCTGCTTCACCGCAAAGGGGAGCACGCGACGCACACCGGCCATCTTCGTGCCGGAGAGTGCCAGGTGCCCCCTGCGCTCGCGAGACTGCGCTGTCGGCGCATGACCCGTTTATCCGAGGTCTACGCGCCTAACTATCTGCCATCGGCCAGGCAACGAACCACACCCCCAAGGTCTCGGTTCGATCACAGATAGGGGCCAGACCTTCCAAATTCCGGACAAAGGGTTTGGTGAGAGATCACTGCGAAACGGACTTGTTACACATCTAGCGATCATCACTGTCCGTATATCGGACGCCTTGGTGACGAAATGTGATTGCGCGTAACTACTGAGCAGTGCACGCTGCCACGGAGGACCGTCCCGGCATCGGCCCGGCCGACGGCGGCCGACGCGGCCACACCAAACACGACGGCACCGGACGCCGCGTCAGCCGCGGTGTCCGGTGCCGTTCTCTCCGGTGTCAGGCGTTCTTGGCCCGGCTGGCGGCGCGGGCGCGCTCGCGGGCGTCCAGGTTCACCTTGCGGATGCGGACGGCCTCCGGGGTGACCTCGACGCACTCGTCGTCGCGGCAGAACTCCAGGGACTGCTCCAGGGAGAGCTTGCGCGGCGGGACGATCGCCTCGAACGAGTCGGCCGAGGAGGACCGCATGTTCGTGAGCTTCTTCTCCTTGGTGATGTTCACGTCCATGTCGTCGGCGCGCGAGTTCTCACCGACGATCATGCCCTCGTAGACCTCGGTGCCGGGCTCGGTGAAGAGCACCCCGCGCTCCTGGAGGTTGGTCATCGCGAAGGCGGTGACGGCACCGGAGCGGTCGGCGACGAGCGAGCCGTTGTTACGGGTCTTCAGCTCGCCGAACCACGGCTCGTGGCCCTCGTGGATGGAGTGGGCGATGCCCGTGCCGCGGGTGCTGGTCAGGAACTCGGTACGGAAGCCGATGAGGCCGCGGGAGGGGACGACGAACTCCATGCGGACCCAGCCGGAGCCGTGGTTCGACATGTTGTCCATGCGGCCCTTGCGGACGCCCATGAGCTGCGTGACCGCGCCCATGTGCTCCTCGGGCACGTCGATCGTCATGCGCTCGACGGGCTCGTGCGTCTTGCCGTCGATCTCCTGGGTGACCACCTGCGGCTTGCCGATGGTCAGCTCGAAGCCCTCGCGGCGCATCTGCTCGACCAGGATGGCCAGCGCCAGCTCGCCGCGGCCCTGCACCTCCCAGGCGTCGGGACGCTCGGTGTCCAGCACCCGCAGCGAGACGTTGCCGACGAGTTCGCGGTCGAGGCGGTCCTTGACCTGGCGGGCGGTGACCTTGCGGTCCTTGACCGCGGCCTTCGCGTCCGCGCCCTTGCCGGTGCCGCCGCGGCCGACCAGCGGCGAGGTGTTGGTGCCGATGGTCATGGAGATGGCCGGCTCGTCGACCGTGATCAGCGGCAGCGCGATCGGGTTCTCGGGGTCGGCCAGGGTCTCGCCGATCATGATGTCCGGGATACCGGCCACGGCGCAGATGTCACCGGGGCCCGCCTTCTCGGCGGGCTTGCGGGTGAGCGCCTCGGTCATGAGCAGCTCGGTGATGCGGACGTTGGACATCGTGCCGTCACGCTTGATCCAGGTGACGGTCTGGCCCTTGCGCAGCTCGCCCTGCTCCACCCGGAGCAGGGCGATACGGCCGAGGAAGTTGTCCGCGTCCAGGTTGGTGACGTGCGCCTGCAGCGGCGCGGCCTCGTCGTAGGACGGGGCCGGGACGGACTCCAGGATCGTGGTGAAGAACGGCTCCAGGCTGTCGCTGTCGGCCGGGACGGTGCCGTCCTCCGGCTTGGTCAGCGAGGCGACGCCGTCCCGCGCGCAGGCGTAGACGATCGGGAACTCGATCTGGTCCTCGTCGGCGTCCAGGTCGAGGAAGAGGTCGTACGCCTCGTTCACGACCTCGTCGATGCGCGAGTCGGGGCGGTCCGTCTTGTTGATGCACAGGATGACGGGCAGGCGGGCCTGCAGCGCCTTGCGCAGCACGAAGCGGGTCTGGGGCAGCGGGCCCTCGGAGGCGTCGACGAGCAGGACGACCGCGTCCACCATCGACAGGCCGCGCTCGACCTCACCGCCGAAGTCGGCGTGGCCGGGGGTGTCGATGATGTTGATCGTGACGACGTCGCCGCCGTCTTTCGGGTGGTACTTGACGGCCGTGTTCTTCGCCAGGATCGTGATGCCCTTCTCACGTTCCAGGTCGTTCGAGTCCATCATGCGGTCGTCGAGCGACTCGGCAGCGTGCGCGGCGAAGGCACCGGCCTGCTTGAGCATGGCATCGACCAGAGTGGTCTTGCCATGGTCGACGTGGGCGACGATGGCGACGTTGCGGATGTCGTGACGCGTTGCGGACACAGCCATGTTGCGGCGTACTCCCGAAGTGGTGAGGACGGCCAGGTCACTGTGCGCTGGCCTTCGCCGGGCTGGTGACGCCTCGGCCTTTTCCCTCCCATGGTACGGGGCGGGGGGAAGTGGAGCCTCGCACCCCTGCGCGGCAGGGCCCCGAAGCCCCCGGCGGGGCCGTCACGGCGCCGGGCTGCCGGCCCGCTTTCCGCCGCCGTCGGGGCCCCGCGCCCCCTTGGCCAGGAAGCCCATGTCCTCGAAGACCGGGGTCCCGAAGCCGAAGGCGCCCGCGTTGGCGAGGTTCTTCCGGGCGGCCATGAGCTGCGGGCGCTGGTAGAGGGGCAGCGAGCCGGCCGCCGCCCAGATCCGGGAGTCGGCCTTGCGGATCAGGGTGCGGGCCTCCTTCTCGTCGAGGGTGCCGGCGGCCTGCTCGAAGAGCTGGTCCACCTGGTCGGTGCCGACGCGGGTGTAGTTCTGCTCGACGTTCAGGGAGCCGTCGGCGGCCGGGACCGGCTTGGCGTAGATCGGGCGGGCGTCGGTGGCGGGGAAGGCCGAGGCGGGCCAGGAGTACAGCGCGAGGTCGTACTGGCCGGAGGCGATGTGGTCCCGGAAGTAGCTCTCGTCGGAGACCGTGGTGAGGTCGGTGCGCACGCCGATCCGCTTCAGCATGGCCGTGATGCGGTCGGCCACCGCGCGCAGCGTGCCGGAACCCGGGCCGGAGGGGAGGACGAAGCGCAGGGTGAGCGCCTTGCCGTCCTTGGCGAGGGGAGCGGCCGCGGCGCCCGCCGGGGCGGGGGTGCCCTCCGGGGCGGGGGTGCCCTCCGGAGCCGCGGTGCCCTTCGGGGCGTAGGCGCCGGGGGCGCCGCCCTGCGCCTCGTGCCGCTCGCCGCCCTGCCGCTCGCCCTCGCCCTTGTCGTCCTCGCCCCTGTCGTCCTCGCCCTTGTCGTCCTCGCCCTTGTCGTCCTCGCCGACGATGTAGGTGCCGTCGTCGGTGTCCTGGCTCTCCTCGTCGCCCTCCCCCTCGGCGCCCGCGGCCTCCTCCCCGTCCTCCTTCTGCTCGTCCTTCCTCTCCTGCCGCTCCCGCACCGGGCCGCCGGGCACCCACCCGGCGTCCACGAGCAGCGCGCGGGCCTCCTTGGTGTCCGGGCGGCCGAGCGCGCCGCTGCCGTCGGCGTACGCGTCCTGCCCGGCGAGCGCGAGGTGGCTGCCGAGCGGCTCGGCGGGCAGGCCCAGGGGCTTCAGTACGGCCTCGGCGAGCTTGTCGCGGTCCACGGCGCGGGCGACGGCCCGGCGGACCCGTTCGTCGGCGAGGGGCCCGTCGGCGCCGTTCAGGGCGAGCTGGGTGTAGGCGGGCTCCAGCGACTTGCGGACCTCGAAGCCGCGCAGGGCGGTCCGCCGCCGTTGGGTCCTGGCGAGGGCCTCGCGCTGTTCGGCGCGGGCGAGTGTCTCGTCGTGCGCGGCCTCCTCGTCGGAGCCGTTGGCGACCGCCCAGGAGCGCAGGGCGTCGGCGGCGGACCGCCCCTCGGGGCCGGCCGCCGGGCCGCCGCTGGACGGGGCGGCGGGGCTCGCGAGGGGGTTGCCGGAGGCGGCGCCGGGCGGGGCGCCGGCGAGGCCGACCTCCTCGGCGGTGTCCGGGTCGATCTCGGCCAGGTCGAGGGTGCCGGCGGTGAGCGCGGCGATCCGCTCGGCGCGCGGTACGGCGCGCAGCACGATCTGCGTCAGCTTGGCCGGCTCGCCCCACCAGCGCGGGTTGCGGCCGAGCACGATCTCGCCGTCCTCGCGGTCGGCCCGCTCCACGGCGAACGGGCCGGCGGTGACCTTCAGCTTGCGCCGGGCCCGGTCGTTGAAGGCGTCCGGGGTGCCCATGACGTCCTTCGGGTACAGCGGGGTGAACAGCGATTTCCAGTCGGCGTAGGGGCGGCTGAAGGTGACCTTGACCTCCAGGTCGTTCTTCCCGCGCTCGATCTTCTCGATCCGGTCGTATCCGGCGTTCCGGGCGGTCCAGTAGGCCGCGTCCTTGCCGGACAGGGCGCGCCACTGGGCGGCGAAGTCGGCGGCGCCGATCTCCCGGCCGTCGCTCCAGACGGCCTGCTGGCCGAGCTTGTACAGGACGACCTGCTTGGGCTCGGTCCGCACGACCTCGGCGGACTCCAGGTAGGCGGGGTCGCGCACCGGCCGGCCGGCCGCGTCGACGCGGAAGAGGGAGGGCAGCACGGCCTGGGCGACGCGGTGGGTGGTGGCGTCGGCGTCGGACTGGAAGGCGTTGAGGGTCTCCGGCACCGTGTCCACGGCCCAGCGCAGGGTGCCGCCGTCGGCGACCCGGGCGCGGGCGGCGGTGGCGATGTCCGGTCCCGCGAGGGGCTTGCCCTCGGGTTCCTCGGAGGTGCAGCCGGCCAGCGTGAGGACCGCGAGCGCGCCCGCGGTGAGGAAGGTGACCGAGCGGGTGAGCGCGCGGGGTCCGGCACCGACGTGGGACATCTCTGCTACCTCCGGTAAGCCGCGGTCGCTATGGTCTCTTTTGGCGGTATATGGAGTTGATCATTTGTATTCAGACCTCTGCGGCCACTGAAAAGGAAAGGATTCGGTGACGGTGGGCGACACGACGGACACGGCTGGTAACCCCACCCGGGCGGCCCAACGCGCCCCTCCTGTGCACCCTCGCGCTCCAGCCAATCGACGCACGTCCTCTTCACAGGGACAGGTGTGACACGCGACACTCGCAGGCGCATGAACGTCCCCATTCACGGCCGGCCCTGAAAGCCGGGTCAGACGGAAGTGAGGCCAGTCATGTCCGTGCACGACGAGTTGACGAGGATCCAGCGCTGCCTGGACGACCTGGCGCGGTCGGTGGGCCGGCTGGAGCAGCAGATCGGCGGCGACGGCCTGGAGGTCCGGCGGGTCCGCACCGACGCCGCTCATCTGCGCGAGAGCGTCGCGCTGCTGCGCCAGGCCGCCGCCCCGGACGCGCCGCGCCCGGATCTCGTCACCATCTCCGACGCGCCCTACGACCTGTCCCTGTGGACGGACTCGGACGACGAGGGCCTCGGCGCCCGGGACCGACGCGCCCCCTGAACTCGAACCGGAGTCGACTAGTGGCCACTGGTACGGAACCACCACCCACCGACCCCCGACCTCCCGGCGGGGGCGTGCGCACCCCGACCCGCGCCGCCATCTCCGCCGCGCACCTGCGGACCGACCGCTGGTGGCTCGCGCCCGCCTGCACCGCGGCCGGGCTGCTGGCCTTCGTCGTCTACTCGACGTGGCGGGCGTTCGCGAACGCCGACTACTACGCGGCGCCCTACGTCTCGCCGTTCTACTCCCCGTGCCTGGCCGAGAACTGCGAGCCGATGCGGACGGGCCCCAACTGGGAGCTGTTCGGGCCCTGGTGGGGCATCTCCCCGGCGATCCTGATCCTGATCTTCCCGCTCGGTTTCCGCCTGACCTGCTACTACTACCGCAAGGCGTACTACCGGGGCTTCTGGGCCTCGCCGCCGGCCTGCGCGGTGGCCGAGCCGCACAAGAAGTACACCGGCGAGACCCGCTTCCCGCTGATCCTCCAGAACATCCACCGCTACTTCTTCTGGGCCGCCCTGCTGGTGGCCGGCATCCTCACGTACGACACCGTGCTCGCCTTCCGCGACGAGGACTACACCTGGGGGCACATGGGTCTCGGCACCCTGGTGTTCCTGGTGAACATCGCGCTGATCTGGGCGTACACCCTCTCCTGCCACTCCTGCCGGCACATCGTCGGCGGCAAGCTCAAGCACTTCTCCCGGCACCCCGTGCGCTACCGCGCGTGGCGGTGGATCGGCAAGCTCAACGCCCGGCACATGCAGCTCGCCTGGGCCTCACTGGTGAGCGTGGCACTCGCCGACCTCTACGTGTACCTCGTCGCCTCCGGCGTCTTCGACGATCCGCGCTTCTTCTGACTGAGTGGGGCCCTGTGATGACCGTGGTCGACCGGCAGGACTGGGACGTCGTCGTGGTGGGGGCGGGCGGCGCCGGCCTGCGCGCCGCCATCGAGGCGCGCGAGCGGGGCGCCCGTACGGCCGTCATCTGCAAGTCGCTGTTCGGCAAGGCGCACACGGTGATGGCCGAGGGCGGCATCGCGGCGGCGATGGGCAACGCCAACGAGCACGACGACTGGCAGGTCCACTTCCGCGACACCCTGCGCGGCGGCAAGTTCCTCAACCAGTGGCGGATGGCCGAACTGCACGCCCGGGAGGCACCCGCGCGGGTCTGGGAGCTGGAGACCTGGGGCGCCCTCTTCGACCGGACGAAGGACGGCCGCATCTCGCAGCGCAACTTCGGCGGCCACGAGTACCCGCGCCTGGCGCACGTCGGCGACCGTACCGGCCTGGAGCTGATCCGCACCCTCCAGCAGCAGATCGTCGCGCTCCAGCAGCGGGACCACCGGGAGACCGGCGATCACGAGTCCCGGCTGAAGGTCTTCCAGGAGTGCACGGTCACCCGCGTCCTCAAGGACGGCTCGCGGGTCAGCGGCGTCTTCGCCTACGAGCGCGAGACCGGCCGCTTCTTCGTGCTCCGGGCCCCCGCCGTGGTCCTCGCCACCGGCGGCATCGGCAAGTCCTTCAAGGTCACCTCCAACTCGTGGGAGTACACCGGCGACGGCCACGCGCTGGCCCTGCTGGCCGGCGCGCCGCTGCTCAACATGGAGTTCGTGCAGTTCCATCCGACGGGCATGGTCTGGCCTCCCTCGGTGAAGGGCATCCTGGTCACGGAGTCCGTCCGCGGCGACGGCGGGGTGCTGCGCAACAGCGACGGCAAGCGGTTCATGTTCGACTACGTCCCGGACGTCTTCAAGGAGAAGTACGCCGAGACCGAGGACGAGGCCGACCGCTGGTACGAGGACCCGGAGGCGAACCGGCGTCCTCCCGAACTCCTTCCCAGGGACGAGGTCGCGCGGGCCATCAACAGCGAGGTCAAGGAGGGCCGGGGCTCCCCGCACGGCGGGGTCTTCCTCGATGTCTCCACCCGGATGCCCGCCGAGGTCGTCAAGCGCCGGCTGCCGTCGATGTACCACCAGTTCAAGGAGCTGGCCGACGTCGACATCACGGCCGAGGCGATGGAGGTCGGGCCCACCTGCCACTACGTGATGGGCGGCATCGCGGTCGACTCCGACACCGCCGCCACCCGCGGGGTGCCGGGTCTTTACGCGGCCGGCGAGGTGGCCGGCGGTATGCACGGCTCCAACCGGCTCGGCGGCAACTCCCTCTCCGACCTGCTGGTCTTCGGACGCCGGGCGGGCCTGCACGCGGCCGAGTACGCGGCGGGCACCGCCGGGGCGCGACCGGAGGTGGACGAGGTCCAGGTGGACGCCGCCGCCGCGGAGGCGCTGCGGCCGTTCTCCGCCGAGTCCGAGGCCGAGGCCCGAAGGCCCGCGGACGGCCCCCCGGAGAACCCGTACACCCTCCACCAGGAACTCCAGCAGACGATGAACGACCTGGTCGGCATCATCCGCCGCGAGGCCGAGATGGAGCAGGCCCTGGAGAAACTGGCGGAGCTGCGGGTACGGGCCCGGCGGGCCGGCGTGGAGGGGCACCGGCAGTTCAACCCGGGCTGGCACCTCGCCCTGGACCTGCGGAACATGCTGCTGGTCAGCGAGTGTGTGGCGCGGGCCGCGCTGGAGCGCACCGAGTCGCGCGGCGGCCACACCCGCGAGGACCATCCGTCGATGGAACGCGGATGGCGCAACGTCAACCTGCTCTGCCGGCCCACCGACCCCACCGGGGGCCTCGCGGCCACGGACCCGGTGCGCGGTCAGATCGCCCTCGTCCGGGAGACCACCGAACCCATCCGCCCCGACCTGCTCGCCCTCTTCGAGAAAGAGGAGCTGGCCAAGTACCTCGCCGAGGAGGAGCTGTACCGATGAGCGGCAACGGCGGCTATGAAGCCAGGTTCCGGGTGTGGCGGGGCGACGCGGACGGCGGCGGCCTGACGGACTTCACCGTCGAGGTGAACGAGGGCGAGGTGGTCCTCGACATCATCCACCGCCTCCAGGCCACCCAGGCTCCCGACCTGGCCGTCCGCTGGAACTGCAAGGCCGGCAAGTGCGGTTCGTGCTCGGCGGAGATCAACGGCCGGCCCCGGCTGCTCTGCATGACCCGGATGTCCGTCTTCACCCGCGAGGAGACGATCACCGTCACGCCGCTGCGGGCCTTCCCGGTCGTCCGCGACCTGGTGACGGACGTCGGTTTCAACTACACCAAGGCGCGCGAGGTCCCCGCCTTCGTCCCGCCCGAGGGGCTCGGGCCCGGCGAGTACCGGATGGCGCAGGAGGACGTGGACCGCTCGCAGGAGTTCCGCAAGTGCATCGAGTGCTTCCTGTGCCAGGACACCTGCCATGTGGTGCGCGACCACGAGGAGAACAAGCCGGCCTTCGCCGGTCCGCGCTTCCTGATGCGCGTCGCCGAACTGGACATGCACCCGCTGGACGCGGCGGCCGAGTCAGGACTGGACCGCAAGAGCACCGCCCAGGACGAACATGGCCTCGGCTACTGCAACATCACCAAGTGCTGCACGGAGGTCTGCCCCGAGGGCATCAAGATCACGGACAACGCCCTGATCCCCTTGAAGGAACGGGCCGCCGACCGCAAGTACGACCCGCTCGTCTGGCTCGGGAACAAGATCCGGCGACGGTCCGCGTCAGGCTGAGGGACGCGTCAGGTTGAGGAACGCGTCAGGGGGCCGTGACCCAGTCCTCGCGGTAGGCCGCCCAGTCCGCCTCGGTCGCCGCGAAGTCCACGTAGAGCGCGACGCCGAACCGCTCCCGGCCGGCGTCCGTGCGCGACAGGCCGAGGCGGACGCCCCGGACGGCGGCGGGGACGGTCTCGGCGTGCGCCCAGTGCCCGAAGCGGTTCTCGTGGTAGAAGGGCAGGCCCATCAGCAGGTCGGTGGTGTCCGGGGTGACCTCCAGGGCGAGGGAGGTCTGCTGGGCGACGTAACCGCCGTAGGTGCCCTCGGTGGGCTGCATGGTGTCGTACGACATGACGGCGATCTGGCCGACCCGGCGGGCGACCTGCCCGAAGTACTCCTGCGACCACCACTTCGGGTGGCCGGTGACGGTGCCCGCGACGGAGTGGAGCGCCGGGAGCGGGTCGATCTGATGGGCGGCCACCGACAGTTCGACGTGCCGTTCTTCGGTCACGCGCCGCACGGCGTCCAGGAGCGTGAGGTAGTCGCGGTCGCCGGAGTGGGCGGGCTCCAGGTCGAAGTGGACGCCGTCGAAGCCCTCGCGCAGGACCTGCCGGGTGGCGGCGACGACGGCGGTGCGGGTCGCGGCCCGCTCCAGTCGCATACCGTCGGGGGACTCGGTGGCGAGGACGTCACCGAGCCAGGCGTGGACCCGGACGCCGGGCAGTTCCTCGTGCACGGCGTCGGTCAGCCGGCGGGCCTTCGGGTACAGCGACCGGGGCAGGGTGCCGTCGTGCTCCAGCGGCCCGGTGTGGACGTACAGGTCCCGGATGCCGGTGCCGTCCAGTCGCCGGCCGAGCGCGGCGAGATCCGCGTCCGTCTTCCGGCCGTCGACCCAGGCGTGGCCGAGCCAGATCGCGTCCTTGTTCCGGGTGGTGGTGCCTTCGGCCGGATCACCGCGGTAGTGGAGACGCGCGGCGGCCTCGACGCCGAGCACGGGCAGCACGAGGACGAGCACGAGGGCGAGGGCGGTACGGCGCAGGCGGCGGGGCCAGCGTCTTGGGGTCGCAGGCGGGGGCGGGGGCGGTCCTTCCGGGGGCGCCGGGTCCGCCTGGGACTGCGGGTCCGCCTGGGGTGACGGGTCCGCCTGGGACTGCGGGTCTGCCTGTCCGGTCGCCCGTTCCATGCGTGTGCTCCCTCGCCGCCCGCCCCTGTGGCCGGTGTCGCCAGCAGGGACGAGGGACGCGGGAGCACCGGTTGCGACCCTGGAGGACCAAAAAACGCCCGTACGGGAGCGAACCGGATCAGAACAGGCTCAGCAACGCCTCCGCCGGGTCCGGCAGGCCGATGTCGCCGCCGGGCAGGGGCAGCTCGAACCACACCGTCTTCCCCCGGGGCGTACGCCGCGATCCCCAGGCGGCGCTGAGCAGCCCGACCAGTTGCAGACCGCGACCGCCCTCGTCGGTGTCGCGGGCGCGGCGGCGGCGCGGCTGGACCAGGCCGGAGTCCCAGACCTCGCAGACCAGCGTGCGGTCGAGCAGCAGCCGGAGCCTGATCTCGCCCTCGCCGTACCTGAGGGCGTTGGTGACCAGCTCGCTGACGAGCAGTTCGGTGGTGTCGACGAGCGGCTCCAGGTCCCAGCCGAGGAGCTGCGCGCGGGCGTACTCGCGGGCCCGGCCCACGCTGCGGGGCTCGCGCGGCAGCGTCCAGTCGCCCACGGACTCGGCCGGCAGCCCCTGCACCCGGGCCATGAGGAGCGCGATGTCGTCCTCGCCGTGGTGGGTGTCGAGGGTGTGCAGGACGTGGTCGCAGACGTCCTCCAGGTTCCGGTGCCCCTCGGCGAGGGGCGCGGAGCCGGCGGCGCGGGGCGGGTCCGTGAGGGCGCCGACGAAGGCTTGCAGGCCCTCGTCGAGGGGGTGGTCGCGGCTCTCGACGAGGCCGTCCGTGTAGAGGGCGAGCAGGGCGCCCTCGGGCAGGTCGACCTCGACCTCCTCGAAGGGCTCCCCGCCGACGCCGAGCGGCAGTCCGGGCGGCACGTCCAGCATCAGGGCGGGCTCGCCGGGTTCGACCAGGACCGGCGGCAGGTGGCCGGCGTTGGCGAAGGTGCAGCGCCGGGTCACCGAGTCGTAGACGGCGTACACGCAGGTGGCGAGGTACACCTCGGAGAGGTCGGCCTCGCGGGGCCGGCGGGCGGCCCGGGTCGCCTGCTGGACGCCTCCGGGGGCGCCGAGACCGCGGGCGATCTCGTCGAGCTGGGCGAGGACCTCGGCCGGTTCGATGTCGAGCTGCGCCAGTGTCCGTACGGCGGTCCGCAGCTCGCCCATGGCGACGGCGGCGCGCAGCCCCCGGCCCATGACGTCGCCGACGACGAGGGCGGTGCGGTGGCCGGGGAGTTCGATCACGTCGAACCAGTCGCCGCCGACCTCGCTGGGCCGGCCGGTGGCCGCGTTGCCGGGCAGGTAGCGGCAGGCGATGTCGAGGCCGGACGCCTCGGGGTCGCCGGGCGGGAGCAGGGAGCGCTGGAGTATCAGGGCGCGTTCGTGCTCGCGCCGGTAGAGCCGGGCGTTGTCGATACAGACGGCGGCCCGGGCGGCCAGTTCCACCGCGAGGTCGCGGTCGCGCTCGCCGAACGGTTCGCTGCCCTTGGTCCGGGCGAACTGCACCAGCCCCACCACCGTGTCGTGGGCGACCATCGGCACGGCGAGGGTGGACTGCACGAGGCCGCCCTCCTCGGCCGGGACGGTACGGGGCCGCGCGGTGCGCAGGGCGTCGGCGCAGGGCGAGGTGAACGGGTAGTGGTGGACGGCGCCGACCTGGATCCGCTTCTTCGTGCCGAGGAACGGGACGTCGGAGACGGCGCTGGCGTAGGCGACGCGGCGCAGTCCGGCGCTGCCGTCGGCGAGGCCGGGCGGGGTCTCGTCGCCGGCCAGGAGTCCCTGGTAGAGGTCGACGGTGGCCAGGTCGCAGAAGCCGGGGACGACCACGTCGAGGAGTTCGCGGGCGGTGGTCTCCAGGTCGAGGGAGTTGCCGATGCGGGCGCCCGCGTCGTTGAGAAGGGCGAGATTGCGCCGGGCGGCGGCGGCCTCGCGGGCGGCGGCGCGGCGGGAGGTGATGTCGGTGCCGAGCCAGGCGACGCCGATGGGGCGGCCGGAACCGCTGTGCACGCGGTAGAGGTTCACGGACCAGTGGCGGCGCTCGTCGGAGCCCGGCACATGACCGGTGACGTGCATGTCGGTGATGGCGTCACCGGTCTCCAGCACCCGGCGCAGGGTCGCCACGACCCGCTCGGCCTCGCCGCGCGGCAGGTAGTCGTGGACGCCCCGGCCGCGGTGGTCCTCGGGGGTGCCGCCGAAGACGGAGGCGAAACGCTGGTTGGCGCGGCGCACCTTCAGGTCGGGGTCGATCAGGAGGAATCCGAACGGGGATTGGCCGAAAATCGACTGCGAGGCGGCGAGGTCGGTCTCGATGCTGCGCAGGGTCCGCACATCGACGACGATGCAGACGGCGGCCTTCTCGCCGTCCTCGGTCCGCGTCGGCATGACGTAGACCTCGGCGAGGCCGCGCTTGGGGCGCTCGCCCGTCTTCTCTTCCGGGATGCGGAAGGGAACCACGCCGGTCCACTCGCGCCCGTCGAGGATCTCGGCCATCTTCCGCTGGCCCCGCTCGCGCAGATCGGGGTCGATGAAGACGTCGATGGGGTCGGTGCCGACGGCCCGGTCGGCGGAGATGCCGAAGAGCTGCTCGGCCCGCAGGCTCCACTGGTTGACCAGTCCGTCCGGCCCGATGGAGAAGGACGCGACCTTGATGTAGTCGTAGATGGAGCCGGGCGGACTGCTCAGCCACAGCGAGTCACCGGGCGGGACCTCGCCCGCACCCGGGCGCACCACGTCGCCGCTCGCGCCCCTGGCCCGCGCGCCGTCCGACGCGTGCTCGGACTCCGTGGCCCTCGCTGGTATCTCGCTCACGCGAACCGTCCCCTCCAGCTCACCGCGTCCGGCACCGGTCACCGGAGGCGGCTGCCCGCAGTATCCAGCACTACGGCGCCGCACAACACGGTGTTCACGATCACAACACGGTCCCTGTGTTTTCCGGACCGGACCGTGACCCACACTTCCAGTCTTCTAACCAGCGGACACGTCATCGAATCACGTACGTCGACAGCGGTCGTCGGCGGGCGTCGAACCGGGCCGTCGCACAGGTGGCCAGGGTCCCACTTCAGCCCGGCACCGCGAGTTCGAACCACACCGTCTTTCCGCCCCCGCCGGGCCGGGTTCCCCAGCGGCGCGTGGCGCAGGACATGAGCTGAAGACCCCGGCCGCTCTCGTCGTCGGGACGTGCCGTCCGCTCGCGGGGCGGGTCCGGAAGCGGGTCGGAGACCTCCACGCGCAGTACCGGGTCCGCGTCCGAGGGGTGCACCAGGCGGACCCCGATGGGGCCGGTGGCGTGCCGCAGGGAGTTGGTCACCAGCTCGCTGACCAGCAGGGCGGCGATGTCGCCGATGCTTTCCAGGCCCCACTCGCGCAGGTGGCCACGGACCAGGGAGCGGGCGGTGCGCACGGCGTCCGGCTGCGCGGGGAAGGTCCATTCCGCCCCGGCGCGGCCGTCCTCGGACTCGATCACACCGATCACTTCCCCGGCCGGTGGGCCCACTCCCTACGCGTCCGCTTTCGCGGGGTTAATGGGCACATACCCGTATTGCAGGCCCGGCTACCGTCAGGAGCGGCGCACGGTGGCACGGAGGGCGTACGGAACCCGCACCACCGCCCACCGACTAGGCCCGCGCGTCTCCGACCGCCCCCGTGCCGGGGTGTACGCCGAGAGGTACACCGAAGCGAGTGCCGCCGTGCGGGTTGCCGTGCGGGTCGCCGCGCGGGTCGCCGTGCGGGTCGCCGTGCGGGCCGCCGTGCGGGCCGCCGTGCGGATCGTCATGCAGGCCGCCGCACGAGCCGTCATGCAGGCCGCCGCACGAGCCGTCATGCGAGCCGCCGCGCGAGCCGTCATGCGAGCCGCCGCGCGAGCCGTCATGCAGGCCGCCGCGCGGGTCGCCGCCGTGCGTGTCGAGCACCTGCCGGACGGCGGCCACGTCCTGGTCGAGCCAGGGTACGTCCCAGATCTCGGCGGGGGTCAGCCAGCGCAGCTCGTCGTGGTCCTCCAGCGGTTCGGGAGCGGCGGAGCCGGGACGCAGGAAGGCGGTCCACACCTGGAGGACGTACGGGGGCCGGAGCGGCCAGCGGCCGGGGACGCGCTCGCCGGTCCGGGCGTCGACACCGAGTTCCTCGCGCAGCTCGCGCACGAGCGCGGCCTCGGGCGTCTCGCCCGCCTCCACCTTGCCGCCGGGCAGTTCCCAGCGCCCGGCCAGCTCGGCCGGCGCGCTGCGGCGGGCGGCGAGCAGACGTCCACCGTCCAGCAGGGCGGCCCCGACCACGACCCGTTCCGCCCGCGCCCGATCCGTCCGCCCCGGGCGCTCTGTCAGACCGGTGTGATCCGTGCGGTCCGTCTGACCTGTGCGGTCCGTCTGACCCGTGCGATCCGTGCGATCCGTCATGCGCCGGAGCCTACGGCTCACTCGGACGCGTCGGTGCCGCTCCGCCGGCCCCGCTCGGTCTGTTCGGCCTGCTCCACCTCTTCGACCCAGTAGAGCTGCTGGTGGCCGCGGCTGTCGAGGCTGTCCGCCATCTTCTGGGCCTCCGCCCGGGTGGCGTACCGCCCCACCCGGTAGCGGTTGCCGTTGTCGTCCTGCCGGACGACGAGCCAGGGCAGGGTGACCGTGCTGTCGTTCATCGCGCCCCTCCACTCCGCGCCCACGACCGGTGCCGCGCCCCGACCACCAAGGAAACCGCAGTCCGCATATGCCCGAGCCTACGCCCAACCTTCACGCTGCGAATACGGCTTTTCACAGCGGGGTACGCGACCAGCCGGAAGGCGGGGGCGCGCAACACCGAGCGCGCCGTCAGCGCGCGTCGACGCGTCACCTCAGCGGCTCACCGCACGCGTCCGCGACGACCTGCGAGAACCGCTTCATCCCCGGGCCGTCTCCGGGGCGACGAGGCTCGCGGAAGGTCTCGGGAACGGCCGCGCGGGCGCGCACGGCGCGCAGGAGGCGTGCGCCATCTCACACCCGGGAGACCCCCCGAGGGAACCGGGAGGGCGGGGTCACCTCACCGGCAGGTGGTAAGCGACACGGAACCGGTCGGCCGGGACGACCACGTCGGCCGTCTCCACGGCGAGACCCGAGGCGTAGAACGTGCGCTGGACGACCAGGACGACGTGTCCGGGGACACCGCCCAGGACGAGGAGTTCCTCGGCGAGGCCGGGACGGGCGCCGACCTCCTCGGTGACGTTGTCGACGACGACGTCGATGGCGCCCATCCG
Source organism: Streptomyces ziwulingensis (assembly GCF_039542605.1). NCBI lineage: Bacteria > Bacillati > Actinomycetota > Actinomycetes > Kitasatosporales > Streptomycetaceae > Streptomyces > Streptomyces ziwulingensis. The sequence continues at coordinate 108,466 of NZ_BAABIG010000004.1, read as the reverse complement.
CTCGACGACGCCCATGCCGCCGAGCGGCCCCTCCTCGGGCAGCATCACCGGCGTGCGGCCGGTCACGGAGAGCGGCTCCCAGGAGGTGGAGAGCATCACCGCCTCCCCGCCCTCACGGAAGATGTACCGCGTACGCATCACACGCTCGCCCGGCTCGATACCGAGCCGCTCGGCGACGGCCGCGTCCGCCTCGGTCTGCTCGCTGCCGGACTCCCAGGTGCCGCGCACCTCGGCGTCGGCCTGCTCCTGCCGGAAGGGGGTGGCGCCACCGGCCGGCCGGTAACCGGAACGGGCGACGCGGCGCGGCACGGGCCGCTCGCGCACATACGTCCCCGAGCCGGAACGGCCCTCGACGAGCCCCTCGGCCATCAGCACCTTGCGCGCTTCCAGCGCGACGGTGTCCGAGACCCCGTACTCCTCGCGGATCCGGGCCTGGGAGGGGAGCCGGGTGTGGGGCGGCAGCAGACCGTCGACGATCTTCTTGCGGAGATCCCCCGCAACCCGCAGATACGCCGGCTGCTCACCGAATGTCACTGGCCGCTCTCCCATCAGGTTGTACAGACAGCTACAGCCTGGCAACCGTAGGTTGGACGAGGCAAGCAGAGGCCAAGGAATCACTCGATGTGATTACCAGTGCCGTCGGGGGCCTTACGCAGGCACTTTCTCCCCAGCCAGGACGGCTGTCACACCTCGAAGCCCGGTTCCGCCCCCTCCACTCCGTCGCCGTCCCCGCCCTCCGCACCCTCCGCGCCCTCCGACTCGTCGCCCTCCTCGTACGCCGGCGGGGTCGACGTCAGCCCCAGCGCCTTGCGCGCGGTGACGGAACCGGAGGGGTCGATGAGGTCGTACCCCTTGTCGTAGTGCACATAGAAGGTGTCCGCGTCGGGGGCCTCGGCGGCGCGCCGCCACTGCGCGCGGGCCGCGTCCAGGTCGTCGGCGAGGGCGGCGACGGGCCGCTCGGCCACCGCGGGCCAGGTGTGCCCGCGCAGCCGACCGGTCTCCTCGGTGAGCGCGCGTGCCATGCGGCCCGCCCAGGCCCGGTTGGCGGGCAGATCGTCCTCGGCGTATTCGACCGGTTCGGCGTCCACGGCCTCGTCGAGCAGGCCGGCCGCCTTCAGATAGGCGACCTGGTCGGCGTCGAGCGTGGTGGGGTCGTTGCGCAGCGAACCGGTCAGCCGGCCCCCCGCGTCGGTGCTGCCGAACAGGCAGGTGACCTCCCGGTCGCCCACGCGCCAGCTCTCCCGGGTGGGGCTGAGGTAGTAGACGTCGGCGTCGGCGGGAAGGGCCCAGGCGTCCATGGCGTAGTCGCCGCGCAGGGCGTAGCACTTGTCGTCGGCCGCGCGGGTGATCGCGCCGTCGCCCGGGAAGGACCCGTCGGGCAGGTCGAAGGCGGCGAACACCTCACCGTCGTGCGCACCCTCGCAGGGCACCTCGTCGACGTCGTACGTCTCGCCCTCCAACGACCCGCCGGGCGCGTCGAAGCACTGGCCCGTACTGAGCGCGAAGGCGGTGCCCTCGCCGCGCGCCGCGTCCCTGAAACCCTCCCAGAAGGCGCTCGCGCCCCCCAAGGTGAGCGCCACCGCCCACAGCGCCACACCGACCGAGGACAGCGCGGCCCCCGCCACCGCGAGCCCCTTCCCGCGCTCACCGCGCCGGTTGATCTGACGCACCGCGATCAGGCCCAGCACCAGCCCCACACCCGGCAGGAAGCACAGGCCACCGAGGACGAGGGCGGAGATGGCCAGCCCATTGACGGGCGCCGGCCGGAACGGACCGTAAGGGTGCCCCCAAGCCGGGTGGGGCGACTGCGGTATGGACACGATGACCGTGCTCCTGCCTCCGGGCCGACGCGAAGGCGTCCGCGACCATCACACGTACTGCGGTACGGCTGGCGGCATCGTAAGCGGGGGCGGGGACAGTGGGGTTCACCGGTGGTGAGCGGAGTGGGCAAAACGGGCGGAGGCACCCGCGACCGGGCGGGACGCCGGCGAACTGACCACCCGTCGGACCGCGACGGGGCCCGTCGGCACGGCCCTCCCGGCGCAGGAGGAACCGGTCGAAACGGTGGGTCGCCCGGTCGGCCGCGAAGGCCAGGGAGCCGCTCGCGGCGTCGAGACCGTTACGAGCCCTGGGACGGCCGTCACCTTATGGACCGACCGTACGCCGGAGCTGTGTGACATGGCAGAGCGGGGCTGCCCGCCACGACGCACGGCGTGCTCGCCGGTGCCGGTGATCTGCCCACCTACCGACGAGGCCGGCAGCAGGTCACGGATGTACCTCCGTGCGACAACTCCTTTCTCCGAACACCCGGTCGTGAGTTAGCGTTCTCCTGCACCCTGCGTCCTCCCCGGAGGATGTACGCGACGTGACCTGGGGACACGTAAGCCCTTTGGTTCGGTGACACAGAGTCGATGCGCTCCCGGCGGGAGCCGTCCGGCGCCGTCACCGGTCACAACCAAAGGGGACGCATTCCTATGGCTGCCGTCGAGTACACGCCCAAGCGCCACACCTGGGTCCGTGATGTCCTGGTTGGCATCACGGCGGGCCTTGGCTCGAACCTGATGTGGGCTCTGGCGCAGTTGATGGTGCACCGCCTCGGCTGAGCCAGGCAGAGGGCGGGCCCCCAGGGCCCGCCCTCACTACGCCACAGCGGGGTTAATCTACGCATTGTCATTGCGGCCCGACGGGCTTCCGCTCCGCTACGGCGAAGTCACGAAGGATATGCCCCCACCCGCACGAGTCATCTCGTGCCTGGGGAATCTTCGTGCTCCTGCAACTGTCCGCAGCCGAGCTCGGTCGGCTCATCGTCGCCCGGGACGGATCCGCGCACCTACCGCTCACTGAGCATCTGATTCGAGAGCATTCCCGGATCAAGGGGGGAGCGGCCGGTCAGGGCGATGTCGCTTCCTGGAACAACAGTATCCCGATCGTGGTCGAAGCTCTGCTGGACTGTGGCCTCGACGAGGTCGAGGTGCAGGTCGAGGTCGACCTGCCACACACCAACTCCGCAGTAGACCTGGTGCTGTGCGGCAAGCATCCCGGCACAGGGGCGGACTCATATCTCGCGGTCGAACTGAAGCAAGTACGGCACGCCACGGTCGACCCTCTGTGCCCGATCGCCGTAGATCTAGGTTTCGGCGACGGGAAGAACAAGTTGCATCCGGTGCGGCAGATTCAGCGCTACTGCGAGTACATGCTGCGCTATCTGCCATATCTCCGGGAGAACGAGAACAGTTTGACGGGTGTGGTGCTGCTCCACAACGCACACGACGCGGACGTCGAGGCTCTGTTCGGCCTGCCCGAGACCGACCATGGCTTCCTCTACACACTTGACGACTTGGACCGCTTCCGGCGAGTCCTCACTTCGAGACTGGCCACCGCATCCGGAAAACAGGCGGCCCACGCACTGGAGCAGGCCCGCCAGGCCCCCTTGCTCAAAGTCACCGACGTGGCCCGGCAGCGGTCCGTGATCGGTGGAGGGCTGACGCTCCTCGACGAGCAGTACGTCGCGGTCGACCGGATCACCCGGCACCTGGAGAAGACCGCGCGGTTCGGCAGTCTCGACGTCGGGTTGTTCTACCACCCCGACAGTGCTCACGGCACAACCCCTCAACCCGGCGTCAAACGCGTATATATTCTGCGAGGCGGCCCCGGTAGCGGAAAGAGCGCCGTGGCGCTCGAGTTGCAGCGCACGCTGGGTCTCAAGGGCCGAGAGGCCGTGCTGGCCAGCGGCTCACACGCGTATACAGAGACACTGCGCGAGATCATGCTCGGCACGGCCCGCCGCGGGCGATTGGCGGACAAGCGCCGCGCGGCGCACAGGCTGTACCGGTATTTCAACAGCTTCAGCGAAAGCCCACCGGACAGCATCGATGTCCTCATCTGCGATGAAGCGCACCGCATGCGGCGCAGTTCGACGTACCGCTGGACGCCCAAGGAACTGCGCGACGACGACCGCCCACAGGCCACCGAGGTGATCCGGGCCGCAAAAGTGCCGATCTTCCTGCTCGACGACCACCAGTCGATCCGCCCGGACGAAGTAGGTACTGCCATGTATCTCCAGCGGCTCGCCAAAGAGATGGGCTGCGAAGTCGAGGTGACTGATTTGGAGGGCACGTTCCGAGCGGGTGGCAGCAAGCGGTATCAGCGGTGGGTCCAGCAGTTGTTGGGTCTTTCCTCTTCCGATCCGGTGGCTTGGCGGCCTGATGGGCGAATGACACTCACGGTCGCGGATTCTCCGGAGCAGATGGAGCATTTCATCCGGGAACGGGACCTCGAGGGAGCCACGGCGCGCATCACTGCGGGCTTCTGCTGGCCTTGGAGCAACCCGGACGGGGAACGGCTCGTCGACGACGTGCAGATCGGGGACTGGCACCGCCCGTGGAACGTCAAGCCTGAGCACAGCGTTCAGGGCGCACCGAGGTCGGACCTGTGGTCCACTGACCGCCGCGGCATTGGGCAGATCGGCTGCGTCTACACCGCACAGACATTCGAGTACGACTGGAACGGCGTCATCATCGGCCCTGATTTGCTGTTCCGCGGCGGGGAGTTCAGGGTGGACCGATCCGCTTCGTGCGACCCCGCCTTCCGTGGCCCGGTCGATGACGCGACCGTCACCCGGTGTGTCCTCAACGCCTACCACGTACTCCTCACCCGTGGCGTCGTCGGTACCGTGGTCTACGCCGTTGACCCAGCCACCCACAACGAGCTGCGCAAGCTCATCACAGGTGCCATCGGGATGCAGCACTACGATGGCGCCCAGCCCAGGCTCACCGCTGAGGGATCACAGTTGCCACCCGCCTACCGCACCCGTCGCAGGTAACCTTGATCTCGTCGTAGCTGCGGCCCGCCGGGCTTCCACTCCGCGACGCGGAGTACCGAGGACACGCCCCCACCCGCACGAGTTCCTTCGTGCTGCCTGGGGGATGTCCCTTGCTGTTCCGTGACTCCGCCGCCGCGGTCGCCGCCGAGTGCCTCTCCGGTACTCTCTTTCTCCGCCTGACGGAGCAGTTCGTGCATGTGCACGGCCACAAGCCGAGTCTGTCCGAGGTCCGTTCGTGGGAGCGGAGCATCCCCGTACTCATGAGCGCGCTCAACGACGCGGGGCTCGGGCAGGTGGAGGTGCTCCTGGAGTACGGGCTGCCACTGAACAGCAAGCGGGCCGATGCCGTGCTGGCCGGGGTGCACCCCGAGACGGGTCTGCCGTCGTACGTCGTCGTGGAGCTGAAACAGTGGAGCAGCGCCGAGCCGGACGACGAGGATCCGTCGCTGTGCCGAGTCGGCGCATACACCCGGGCGGTGCTGAACCCCGTCGACCAAGTGCGCGGCTACTGCGAATACCTGGTCTCCTTCAACGGAGCGCTGGCCGAGCACCCGGAACGCGTCAACGGCGCTGCATACCTGCACAATGCCACCGAGTTCGGTGTCAGCGGACTCTTCGAGGCGGAACAGGACCGGTACGGTCAGCTCTTCATCGGTGCACGGCGCGGGGAGTTCATAGACTTCCTGCGTACGAAGCTGGGGACGGGGCCCGGTGCCCTTGCCGCAGACGAACTGGTCAACGGAAAGGTCGGCCCGTCCAAACAACTCATGGCGGTGGCTGCCCAAGAGGTTCGTGAGCGCGAGCAGTTCGTACTGCTGGACGAGCAGCAGGTCGCCTACCGGACGGTCCTGAACGCCGTCCGCCGCGCCAAACAGTCCGATCACAAGGAAGTCGTGATCGTCACCGGCGGACCCGGCACCGGCAAGAGCGTCATCGCCCTGTCACTTCTCGGCGAGCTGTACCGGCAGGGCACCACCGCGCTGCACGCGACGGGCTCGAGCTCGTTCACGACCACCATGAGGAAAGTCGCCGGCGCTCGAAAGCGTGAGGTGCAGGATCTCTTCAAGTACTTCAACAGTTTCATGACCGCGGAGCGAAACAGTCTCGACGTCCTGATCTGCGACGAAGCTCATCGCATCCGGGAGACGTCGGCCAACCGCTACACGCCCGCATCGAACCGCACCGGCAAAGCCCAGATCGAGGAACTCATCGACGCGGGGCGCGTGCCGGTCTTCCTGCTCGACGAACACCAAGTTGTTCGGCCCGGTGAGATGGGCACCGTCGCGGAGATCAAGGCGGCCGCTGCGGACAAGGGGCTCCGCTGTCAGGTGGTGCCGCTGGACAGCCAGTTCCGATGCGGTGGCAGTGATGCGTACCTACGGTGGGTGGTACGGCTGCTGGGGCTCGAGCCGGGCGGTCCTGTGGCATGGCAGCCCGACGACAAGATGCAACTCATGGTCGCGGACAGCCCTCAGGAGATGGAGGCATTCCTTGACGGCCACCGCTCGCAGGGATACAGCGCACGCATGTCAGCGGGTTACTGCTGGAAGTGGACGAAAAAGGTGCCACCCGGACAGGCGCTGCCCGCCGATGTCGTCATCGGAGACTGGGAGCGGCCATGGAATGTCTTCGGTGACCGTTCCGTCGGGGGCGCTCCCCCAGCCGCGCTGTGGGCAACCGATCCGGCCGGCTTCGGACAAGTGGGCTGCGTGTACACGGCGCAGGGCTTTGAGTACGACTGGAGTGGAATCATCATCGGCCCCGATCTGGTATGGCGCGGCGACCACTGGGTCACCGACCGTACAGCGTCCAAGGACCCGGTCTTCAAGAAGTCCGTCCCGGACGCGGACGTCGACCGGCTGATCCGCAATACGTACAAGGTACTGCTGACGCGGGGAATGATCGGCACGGTGGTGTACTCGACTGATAACGAAACACGCCGCAAGCTGCGCGAACTGACTGGCGCGGTTTCTTGCTTGACGGCCGTGTGACTCACTTCTGGTGAAACACAACAGCCCAGACGTAACCCGACCCGCTTCGACACCAACCTATCCCTATCGAGACTAAACGGGAGACTTCGACGTCCAGGAGGTTCTGAAGTTAATCTTCCACTAAGCGCGAGAATGGAGGTGTTCCGGCATGGCCAAGCGGCCCTACCAACTGGTCAAGCCGAAGGCAACATGCCCCTGAGCTTCGAAGGTTGCACAAAGGGGCTCACCCGCAGACAATGCAGGTTTTCTATGATGTACGTTCGGGACTGGTTCGCCCATAAACGTCCCGGCGACCGAGCACACTACGCAGAACCGGAAATCGAATTCGCGAAATCACCGAACGATTCTTTACCACCTAAGAGATCAGTCAAGTTTCTCGAACGACGGCCTCGGCGCGATGACGGGAGTGCGCTGTTCATTGATGTTGAGCCAAGTAGGCGCTTCTACTGACATGAGCTTTCGATCGACAGTAATCAGATTTTGCTGCGCCGCTTCATTAAGGGCATCGAGAATGTCGACCACCTTCACCTTACCGTACTTCTCTAGTTGCGCCTGAATTTTCTGCGCCTTGGCACTCGGCTTGTAGTAATAGGGCGCACGGTCGTGCCTACCCACCGTCAGAACCGCTTCGGCAACTGCTTCATACGCATCATTGAACAAGCCCATGAAGCCATCCGGGTCTGGTAGCGCAATCAGGTGGAGACTCTTCCATCGCTGATATCCCGCCGGAAGGTCCAGCGCCTGGGGAACGATCGCCACTCGGAGCCCGTTGCCGTCTTCGAGCTGGTGCCAATTGCTCTTGATAGTCGCTGCAGCGAACCGCGCCTTCTCAGAACTACTCAGGAACAGGTCAGTCTTCCACACCTTCTTGATTCGTTCCCGAAGCTGTGGTTCCGCGGCGACACCGCGAGCAGCGATCGGCACCCAGGATCCAAACGCGAATGGCCGGCCTGAACCATCAGGCAGCAGCACCGCGTCACCACTCGCGTTGTTCACAACAGCATCAGTAAATCCGAGATGGCGGGCACGCTCGTGCCCGAACATCAGGGACGTCGGCCTGTCCAAGTCGGAAAATGACCTAGGACTCACCTTCCTGAGTGCTTCGCTGACCAGATCGACAACGCGTGGTTCGCCGCCGACGATCGCCTCATGAACGGCCCACTCGAATCCATCTCCGCGCGACCCCTTGTCACGGTGGAGACGAGCGAGCTTGGCAAGCTGCCGAAAGGTGACGTCCGCCCGATCGCAATTGAGGTCTTCGAGGTCCGCTTGCGACAACTCATCGAAGTGAGCTCTCAAGATTGATCGCGAAACCGCGTAAAGAGCACGACCGTACTCATCAACCGGTTCAGCCTGACTCAAGAAAGTGACATCAGCCATTCAGTGATTCCCTGCCTCTTCGCACCAGAAGTGAGACCGGAACTCGGCTAGACATTGAACCGGAACTCCACCACATCCCCGTCCCGCATCACATACTCCTTGCCCTCCATCCGCGCCTTGCCCTTGGCGCGGGCCTCGGTGACCGAGCCGGTCTCGACGAGGTCCTCGAAGGAGATGACCTCCGCCTTGATGAAGCCCTTCTGGAAGTCGGTGTGGATGACTCCGGCGGCCTCGGGGGCGGTGGCGCCCTTCTTGATGGTCCAGGCGCGGGACTCCTTGGGGCCGGCCGTCAGGTAGGTCTGGAGGCCGAGGGTGTTGAAGCCGACGTGGGCGAGGGTGGCGAGGCCGGGCTCGTCCTGGCCGACGGACTGGAGGAGTTCGAGGGCCTCGTCCTCGTCCAGCTCGGCGAGGTCCGCCTCCAGCTTGGCGTTGAGGAAGATCGCCTCGGCGGGGGCGACCAGGGCGCGCTGCGCGTTCTTGAAGTCCTCGTCGGTCAGCTCGTCCTCGTCGACGTTGAAGACGTAGAGGAAGGGCTTGGTGGTGAGCAGGTGCAGGTCGTGCAGGAGCTCGGCGCGGTCGCTGCCCTGGAGGATGCCGTGGGTGAAGAGCGTGTCGCCCTTCTCCAGGATCTCCTTGGCCTCCTCGACCGCCTTGACCTTGGGCAGCGTGTCCTTCTTGATCCGCGACTCCTTCTGCAGGCGCGGCAGGACCTTCTCGACGGTCTGGAGGTCGGCGAGGATCAGCTCGGTGTTGATCGTCTCGATGTCGTCCTTGGGCGAGACCTTGCCGTCGACGTGGACGACGTTCTCGTCCTTGAAGGCGCGGATGACCTGGCAGATGGCGTCGGACTCACGGATGTTCGCGAGGAACTTGTTGCCCAGGCCCTCGCCCTCGCTCGCGCCGCGCACGATGCCGGCGATGTCGACGAAGTCGACCGTGGCCGGCAGGACCCGGTCCGAGGAGAAGATCTCGGCCAGCTTCGTGAGGCGGGGGTCGGGGACGCCGACCACGCCGACGTTGGGCTCGATCGTGGCGAACGGGTAGTTGGCCGCGAGCACGTCGTTCTTGGTCAGGGCGTTGAACAGCGTCGACTTGCCGACATTGGGCAGTCCGACGATTCCGATCGTGAGCGACACGTTGCGACTTCCCGTACGTGAGGGTGTGGAGGATGCGGGGGCCAGGCGGGGCCGATCCACCAGTCTACGGGGTGTCCGGTGCCGCTTCGGCGGGCAGGCGAACGCTGGGCCAAGGTGCGCGCTACGGCGTGTCCGAGAGCCTGTTCGGCACATTAACCGACCTAAGTTGGAACAGTGGAGCGACACAGGACGCGACCTGCGCAGTACGGAACGCGACGCGGCGGACCGCCGGTGCCCCCGCAGGACCGGGGGGCGGACGGCCGTACCGGCGCGGCGCTCGCCCGCGCGCCGAAGGCGGTGGCCCGCGCGGCTGCCGCGCGCCGCCCCGCGCCGGTACGGCCGTCCGGCCCGCCGCCGCCTCGGACGGTGCGCCGGATGCCGAACCCCCGGCTGACCGGGCTGGGCGGCGGGCTGTTCTGCGCGGCGCTGATGCTCGCGCTGGGCTTCCTCGACGGACTGCTGTTCGGTGCGTCGAGGACGTTCTACGGCGTGCTGTTCCTGCCGGTGTGCGTGCTGACGGCCGTCTGGGTGCGCCGGTGCGACCTGCTGACCGCCCCGATCGTGGTGCCGATCGCCTTCGCGGTGGGCCTGACGGCCGTCGCCGACGGCGGCGACGGCCTCACGGGCCGGCTGACCGGTTTCGTCACGGCGCTCGCGACGGAGGCCGGGTGGCTGTACGGCGGGACGCTGATCGCCGGGACCACCGCGCTGGTACGCCGGGTACGGCTGATGCGGCGCCGCGCCGCGGCCAGGGGCCGCGCCACGGCGTGAGCACCGGGCCGGTCCGGCATCCGGCCGGCCGGTGGGCAGGTCAGACGCCGGCCCCTTCCTCCGACGCGTGCATCGCCGCCCCCACGATCCCCGCGTTGTTCTGCAGCTCGGCGGGGACGATCTCCGCGCGGATGCCCTCGATGTGGGGCAGGAACTTGGCCGCCTTGCGGCTGACGCCGCCGCCGATGACGAACAGCTCGGGCGAGAAGAGCATCTCGACGTGGGCGAGGTACTTCGTCACCCGGTGCGCCCAGTGCTCCCACGACATGTCGTGGTCTTCCTTGACCTTGCTGGAGGCCCGCTTCTCCGCGTCGTGCCCGTCCAGCTCCAGGTGGCCCAGCTCGGTGTTGGGGACCAGGGTGCCGTCCACGAAGAGGGCGCTGCCGATGCCGGTGCCGAAGGTGAGCATGATGACCGTGCCGCGCCGGCCGCGCCCGGCGCCGAAGCGCATCTCGGCGACGCCCGCCGCGTCCGCGTCGTTGACCACGGTCACCGGCAGTCCGCCCAGGCGGTCGCTGAACAGGGCGCGCGCGTCCCGGTCGATCCAGCCCTTGTCGACGTTGGCCGCCGTGCGGACGGTGGCGCCGTCGGTGACCACGCCGGGGAAGGTGAGCCCGACCGCCCCGGTCCAGCCGAAGTGCTCCACGACCTGCTTCACCCCGTCGGCGACGCCGTCGGGCGTCGCCGGATGCGGGGTGAGCACCTTGCAGCGCTCCTGGGCCAGGTCGCCTCTGTCTAGATCGACAGGGGCGCCCTTGATCCCGGATCCGCCGATGTCCACACCGAAGATCTGCATGGCCCTACGTTACGACGGAGGACTGACGGTCACGCCCCGGAGGTACCCGTTCCGCCTCGCTCGGCCGTCAGGGCCGCCGCTTCCTCGCGCAGGTCCCGGCGGAGTTCCTTGGGGAGCGAGAAGGTGATGGACTCCTCGGCGGCCTTGACGATCTCCACGTCGGCGTAGCCGCGCCGGGCGAGGTACTCCAGTACCTGCTCGACCAGGATCTCGGGGACGGAGGCGCCGGAGGTGACGCCGACCGCGGTGACGCCGTCCAGCCAGCTCTCGTCGATCTCGTCGGCGAAGTCGACCAGGTACGCGGCACGGGCGCCGGCCTGCTTGGCGACCTCGACCAGCCGCACGGAGTTGGAGGAGTTGCGGGAGCCGACGACGATCACCAGGTCGGCCTCGGCGCCCATCTGCTTCACGGCGAGCTGGCGGTTCTGCGTGGCGTAGCAGATGTCGTCGCTGGGCGGGGAGATGAGCTGCGGGAACTTGTCCTTCAGCGCGTCGACGGTCTCCATGGTCTCGTCCACGGAGAGCGTGGTCTGAGAGAGCCAGACGACCCGGGACGGGTCGCGGACCTCGACCTTGGCGACGTCCGCGGGGCCGTCCACGAGCTGGATGTGGTCGGGGGCCTCGCCGGAGGTGCCGATGACCTCCTCGTGGCCCTCGTGGCCGATCAGGAGGATGTCGTAGTCGTCTTGGGCGAAGCGGACGGCTTCCTTGTGGACCTTGGTCACCAGGGGGCAGGTCGCGTCGATGGTGGCGAGCCGGCCGCGCTGGGCCTCCTCGTGGACGACGGGGGCCACGCCGTGCGCGGAGAACATGACGATGTTCCCCGGGGGGACCTCCTCGGTGCGCTCGACGAAGACGGCGCCCTTCCTCTCCAGGGTCTGCACGACGTACTTGTTGTGGACGATCTCGTGCCGGACGTAGACGGGGGCCCCGTACTGCTCCAGGGCCTTCTCGACGGCGATCACGGCGCGGTCCACACCCGCGCAGTAGCCACGGGGAGCGGCGAGCAGGACACGGCGGCCAGGCGAAGCAGTCATGTGGTCCATCGTACGGCCGCGTTCGGCGGGTCAGAGATCGCGAGGTGTGCGCGTTGCCGGGGAGACTGGCGGGGAGCGGTACGGGTACAGGCGGAGGCGCGATGTCCGAGACCGGCAGGGCGGCCCACGGGGCCGAGGAGCAGCGCGAACTGCGGCGCACGCTGGGCTTCCGTGACCTGGTGGTCTACGGGCTGCTGTTCATCGCGCCGATGGCCCCGGTGGGGGTGTTCGGCACCCTGGACGCGAAGTCGCACGGCGCGGTGGCGCTGGTGTATCTCGTCGCCACGGTGGCGATGGCGTTCACCGCGTTCAGTTACGCCCAGATGGTGCGGGTCGTGCCCCAGGCGGGCTCGGTGTTCGCGTACGCACGCGCGGGGCTCGGCAAGGGCATCGGCTTCGTCGCCGGGTGGATGGCGATGCTCGACTACATCCTCATCCCCGCGGTGGCCTACCTCTTCTCCGGCATCGCGTTGAACGAGCTGGTCCCGGACGTGTCGCGCTGGGTGTGGACGGCGCTGGCGGTGGTCGTCACCACGCTGCTGAACCTGTGGGGGGTGCGGGCGGCGGCACGCGTGGGGTTCGCGGTGCTCGCCCTGGAGGTCGTCGTCCTGCTGGTGTTCGTGGTGGCGGCGGTCGTCGTCCTCACGCGTGACGGCGCCGAGCGCGGCTGGCTGTCACCGCTGTCCGGGGACGGTTCGCAGGGGGCGTTCGCCCTGTCGGCGGTGGTCGGCGCGGTGTCGGTGGCGGTGCTGTCCTACCTCGGCTTCGACGCGATCGCCTCGTTCGCCGAGGAGGTGACGGGCGGGTCGGCGAAGGTGGCGCGGGCGTTGCTGTTCTGTCTGGCGCTGGCCGGGGTGCTGTTCGTGGCGCAGACGTATCTCGCGGCGCTGCTGGAGCCGGTGTCGTCGGCCGAGCTGGCGGCGGAGCCGGGGCGCCAGGGATCGGCGTTCTACGACGCCGTGGACTCCTCCGTGGGGACGTGGCTGCACGACCTGGTGGCGGTGAGCAAGGCGATCGGGGCGGCGTTCGCGGCGCTGGCCGGGCAGGCGGCGGCCGGGCGGCTGCTGTTCGCGATGGCCCGTGAGCGCCGCCTGCCGAAGGTGCTGTCCCGGACCTACTCCGGGGTGCCGCGCGTGGCGCTGCTGGTCTCGGCGGTGATCACGCTGGTGGCGGCGGTGTGGGCGGCCCGGCGGGACGACGGCCTCGACCACCTGGTGTCCGTGGTCGACATCGGCGCGCTGACCGCGTTCACCCTGCTGCACGCGAGCGTGGTGGGCTGGTTCGCCGTCCGGCGCCGGGGCGGTCCCGTGAGCTGGTGGCGGCACGTCCTGGTGCCGGTGATCGGCGCGGCGATCACGGTCGCGGTGATCGTGGAGGCGTCGGGCACCGCCCAGATCGTGGGCGCCGTCTGGCTGCTGATCGGGCTGGCGGTGCTGGTGGTGCAGCGGGGGCGGGTGGAAGGGTAGCGGGGGGCGGCGGGGGCGGTGGGCGACGGCAGGGGGCGGCAGCGGGGCGGCGGAGGCGGGCCGCGAGACGCGCGGGCCGCTACAGACCTCCATGGGCCGCTGCGGCCCGCTACAGGCGGCCGGGCGGGGGCCGCACGGCAAAGGGCTGGCCGCGTGCCCAGGACCGGTACGGCGATCCGGCCGGAGGCCGCAAGGTCCCGCCGATCCGACCCGACCCGGCCGGCCCGGCCGTGATGTCAGCCCCTCCGGTTACGCTCGCGGCATGGCGGTGAACACGAGTCCCGAGTCCCCCTTGCCCGTCGGTGAGGTCTCCCGGCTCATCGGGAACTGGATCGACCGGCTCGGCGCGATCTGGGTCGAGGGGCAGATCACGCAGCTTTCCCGGCGGCCGGGTGCCGGCGTGGTCTTCCTGACGCTGCGCGACCCCTCGCACGACGTCTCGGTGAGCGTCACCTGCTACCGGCAGGTGTTCGACGCGGTCGCCGACGTCGTCGGCGAGGGCGCCCGCGTCGTCGTGCACGCCAAGCCGGAGTGGTACGCGCCGCGCGGTCAGCTCTCGCTGCGGGCGGTCGAGATCAAACCGGTCGGCGTCGGGGAGCTGCTCGCCCGGCTGGAGCAGCTCAAGAAGTCCCTCGCGCGGGAGGGACTCTTCGCGCCGGAGCGCAAGAAGCCGCTGCCGTTCCTGCCGCAGCTCGTCGGCCTGGTCTGCGGGCGCGCCTCGGCCGCCGAGCGGGACGTCCTGGAGAACGCCCGGCACCGCTGGCCCGCCGTCCGCTTCGAGGTGCGCAATGTCGCGGTGCAGGGCGTGCACGCCGTGCCGCAGGTGGTGCAGGCCGTGCGGGAGCTGGACGCGCGGGACGACGTGGACGTGATCGTCGTGACGCGGGGCGGCGGCAGCGTGGAGGACCTGCTGCCGTTCTCCGACGAGCAACTGGTGCGGACGGTCGCCGCGTGCCGTACGCCGGTCGTCTCCGCCATCGGGCACGAGCCGGACAACCCGCTCCTCGACCACGTGGCCGACCTGCGCGCCTCCACACCGACCGACGCCGCCAAGAAGGTGGTGCCGGACGTCGGCGAGGAGTACGAGCGGGTACGGCTGCTGCGGGACCGGGCGCGGCGGTGCGTGGCGGCGTATCTCGACCGCGAGGAGCGGGGGCTGTCCCACGCGCTCGCCCGCCCCGCGATACAGGATCCGCACCGGATGATCCAGGAGCGTGCCGAGCAGGTGGCGGCTCTGCTGGACCGGGGCCGGCGCACCCTGCGCCACCACCTCGACCGCGCCGACTCCGAGCTGGCGCACACGCACGCGCGGGTGGTGGCCCTCTCCCCCGCCGCGACCCTGAAGCGGGGGTACGCGGTGCTGCAGCGGGCCGACGGCCACGCGGTGCGGGACCCCGGTGAGGTGGAGGCGGGCGAGACGCTGCGCGCGCGGGTCTCCGAGGGTGATTTCTCCGTTCGAGTCGATGCGTAGGGTGAGTGGATGACCAGCGAGGTGGAGCAGACGGCGGCCCGGACCGAGGCGCTCGGCTACGAGCAGGCCCGGGACGAGCTGATCGAGGTGGTACGCCGGCTGGAGGCGGGCGGCACGACGCTGGAGGAGTCCCTCGCTCTGTGGGAGCGGGGCGAGGAACTGGCGAAGATCTGCCGGCGCTGGCTCGACGGGGCCCGGGCCCGCCTGGACGCGGCCCTGGCCGAGGAGACCGGGACCGAGGACCGGGACCGGGAGGAAACCTCCTAGGGTCCCCCGGATGGTGTGAGTCGGGTCACGCACAGCGCGAGTTTGTTGAAACTTGAACTTCCTTGGAGTAACCTCCACCCTGTTCCCACGGCCTCCCCCGTGGACGGGCCTCCCGTGCACCGCACGGACCCGACGCATCACTCCGAGGAAGATCGCGCATGTCTCTCGTTCTTGACCCCGCCGCCCAGGACCTGCTGTTCCGCGAGGCCCGCACCGCGAACACCTTCACCGACGAGCCGGTGACCGAGGAGCAGGTACAGGCGATCTACGACCTGGTCAAGTACGGTCCGACCGCCTTCAACCAGTCCCCGCTGCGCGTCACCCTGGTCCGCTCCCCCGAGGCCCGCGAGCGTCTGGTGCGGCACATGGCCGAGGGCAACCGCCCCAAGACCGCCGCCGCGCCGCTGGTCGCCATCCTCTCCGCGGACAACGAGTTCCACGAGGAGCTGCCGCAGCTCTTCCCGCACTTCCCGCAGGCCAAGGACGCCTTCTTCAGCGAGCGCGCCGCCCGCGAGAACGCCGCCGCGCTGAACGCCGCGCTCCAGGCCGGCTACTTCATCGTCGGCGTCCGTGCCGCGGGCCTCGCCGCCGGCCCCATGACCGGCTTCGACCCCGAGGGCGTCCGCAAGGAGTTCCTCGACGACGACCACACCCCGATGATGATCGTCAACATCGGCAGGCCCGGCGCCGACGCCTGGTACCCGCGCTCCCCGCGGCTGACGTACGACCAGGTCGTCACCACCGTCTGAGCGACGGCACGGCGCGGCCGGCCGACGCGCCCCCGTGACGAGAGAAGCCCCCGGCATGCCGGGGGCTTCTCTCGTCACGGGGCACCGCGCACGCTCAGGACATCTCCAGCGCCGTCGCCATCTTCGTCAGTTCGCCGAACGAGCCCGTCCCCGCCACCACCGTCGTCGCGCCCTTCGTGCCGTCCGTGTCCTTCAGCACCAGGGCGTCGTACCGGCCGCCCTCGTACCGGGTCCAGGTCCGGCCGTCGATCTCCTCGGTGGCCTCGGTCGCCGTCGCGCCCTGGGCGGCCTCGTCGATGAAGGCGGCCGGCTTCCCGGTCGACTGCTGGACCTGCACGTAGGCGCCGTCGGGCAGATGGAAGCCGAGGTGCCAGGTGTCGGAGTCGGCGCCCCGGTAGCGGACCGAGGTGGCCTTCCATCCCTCGGGCAGTCCCTCGGGCGCGGCCACCGGGTACGGCGCGGCCCGGCGCGCGGTGAGCAGTTCGACCCGGTAGTCGACCCGGGGGAGGTCGGGTTCCTTGTCGTCGTGCGGGATGAACGCCCACATGACCAGCCCCGCGAGGACGATCACGCCCAGGGAGAGAACCATGGACCGAGCCGTCTTCTGCTTGCCGTTCGTACCTGCCACGCCCCTATCGTCGCAGGTCCCCGGAGCGCTCATCCGTGGGGTCCCCTGCTCATAAAGTCGAACTGACGATAGAGTCGGTTTCCTACCCTCATCCGGCCGTCGTCGTACAGAAAGGTGCGCCTCGATGACCGAGAATCATCATTATCTGCCGTCTGAGCTGGACGTCCCCGCAGAGGCTCCGGACCGGAACCTCGCGATGGAACTGGTCCGCGTGACGGAGGCCGCCGCGATGGCGGCGGGCCGCTGGGTCGGGCGCGGTGACAAGAACGGCGCCGACGGTGCCGCGGTGCGCGCCATGCGGACCCTCGTCCAGACCGTGTCGATGAACGGCGTCGTCGTCATCGGCGAAGGGGAGAAGGACGAAGCCCCGATGCTGTTCAACGGGGAGCGGGTCGGCGACGGGACCGGAGCCGAGGTCGACATCGCCGTCGACCCGATCGACGGCACCACGCTGACCGCCAAGGGCATGACCAACGCGATCGCGGTGCTGGCCGCCGCCGAGCGCGGCTCCATGTTCGACCCGTCGGCCGTGTTCTACATGGACAAGCTGGTCACCGGGCCGGAGGCCGCCGACTTCGTCGACATCGACGCGCCCGTCGCGGTGAACATCCGCCGGGTCGCCAAGGCCAAGCGGGCCACGCCCGAGGACGTCACCGTCGTCATCCTGGACCGGCCCCGGCACGAGGGCCTCATCCAGGAGGTCCGGGAGACCGGCGCGCGCATCAAGCTGATCTCCGACGGCGACGTGGCCGGCTCCATCCTGGCGCTGCGCGAGGGCACCGGCATCGACCTGCTGCTCGGTATCGGCGGCACCCCCGAGGGCATCATCTCGGCCTGTGCCGTGAAGTGCCTGGGCGGCACCATCCAGGGCAAGCTGTGGCCCAAGGACGACGCGGAGCGGCAGCGGGCGCTGGACGCCGGGCACGATCTGGACCGGGTGCTGACCACGGAGGACCTGGTCACCGGCGAGAACGTGTTCTTCGTCGCGACCGGCATCACCGACGGCGAGCTGCTGCGGGGAGTGCGGTACCGGTCGGAGACGGCCACCACCGACTCGATCGTCATGCGCTCGCGCTCCGGCACGGTACGGCGGATCGACTCCGAGCACCGGCTGAGCAAGCTGCGGGCCTACAGCGCGGTCGACTTCGACCGGGCGAAGTGAGACCGGGCGAAGCCGGAGTGCACGCCTAGGAGTCACCGGAAAGGGCGCCCCCGGTGCGGTGGGGGCGCCCTTCGCCGTGCCGGCCGGCCGGTCAGCCGGCCGCCGCTATGCGGCCCGTCGTGCGCGTCGGCTTCTTCAGTTCCACGTCGCGGCGGCGGCGCCGGGCCAGCACCACGCGGCGCTCGGCGGCGGTGAGGCCGCCCCAGACGCCGTACGGCTCGGGCTGGAGCAGGGCGTGCTCGCGGCACTCGACCATGACCGGACAGCGGGCGCAGACGCGCTTCGCCGCCTCCTCGCGGGAGAGCCGGGCGGCGGTCGGTTCCTTGGACGGGGCGAAGAACAGGCCGGCCTCGTCACGCCGGCACACCGCCTCGGTGTGCCAGGGGGCGTCCTGGTCCCTCTCTCGCGACGGCACCCGCTGGGCCGGAACGGCGGCTACCTGCAGGGACGAATGCGGCGGTTGCGGCACGGTCTACTCCTGACGACGGCTTCGCGAGCGAGAGACGATGCAGCAAGCCTTACCCGCTGTACGTGCGCCTATGCACTGAGTCCCGAACCGCCGGATTCACAGGCCGTGATCGCCGGTTTCACAAGTGCTTGCGCAGGCTCCGGTCCACCTTGCGCTGCACCCGGTCCAGGATGTCCGCGACGAACCTGCCCCGCTTCGGGCGTGCCTCGACGCTGCCCAGTACCGCCCAGCCCTCCAGGAGGACCGCCGGGGCCTCGGGTTCGTCCGAGTCGGCCGCGTCCACCTCGAAGGAGCCCAGCACCCCGCCGCCCCCGCCGCGCAGTGTCACGTTCTCCGGGACGTGGATCTCGACGCTGCCGAAGACCGAGAACGCCTTGATGACGACCTGCTGGTACTCGAAGATCGCCTCGCTCAGGTCGATCTCGACGCTGCCGAAGACCGCGTACGCGTGGACGCGGCGGCCCGCCCGCCAGCGGCCCTTGCGGACGGCGCTGCTGAACACCGCGACCACGTTCTCGTCGGGCTCGGCCGGGAACGCGCCGGGCGCGGGCCGATGGGGCGCGGCGGAGGGGTGTGCGCGCCCGGCGTGAGCGGCGTGAGCGGCGGGCAGGTCGCGCACGAACACGTCCAGCTCGCCGACGGTCCGCGCGGCCAGCACGCCCTCCACGCGCTCGGAGTGCTCCTCGGCGGTCAGCCGCCCCTCGGCGAGGGCGTCGCGCAGCATGTCGGCGACGCGGTCACGGTCGGCGTCCGAGGCACGCAGGTCGGTGACGGGCGGGGCGGCGTCCTGGCGCTGAGCCTGCTTCTGAAGGTCCACGGCAGCAGCGTACCGAAACGCGATAGATCGCGACTAGAGGGCGTGACGGACGAAGTGAGCCCGACCTCACAAGCTGCGCGCCGACGGTACGTCCTACGCTGGTGGGCGCTGCCAACGGAGGCGAGCCGTCGTGCGTGGAAACCGGCCGCACGCGCCAGTCGATTTGAGGGAATGGGCGAGATGCCTGAGTTCGCGTACACCGATCTGCTTCCCATGGGAGAGGACACCACCCCGTACCGGCTGGTGACCTCCGAGGGCGTCGCCACCTTCGAGGCCGGCGGACGGACCTTCCTCAAGGTGGAGCCGGAGGCGCTGCGCAAGCTGTCCGAGGCGGCGATCCACGACATCCAGCACTACCTGCGCCCGGCCCACCTCGCGCAGCTCCGGCGGATCATCGACGACCCCGAGGCGTCGGCCAACGACAAGTTCGTCGCGCTGGACCTGCTGAAGAACGCGAACATCGCGGCGGCGGGCGTGCTCCCGATGTGCCAGGACACCGGCACGGCGATCGTCATGGGCAAGCGCGGCCAGCAGGTGCTCACCGAGGGCGGCGACGAGGAGGCCCTGAGCCGGGGCATCTACGACGCGTACCAGAACCTGAATCTGCGCTACTCGCAGATGGCCCCGGTGACCATGTGGGACGAGAAGAACACCGGTTCGAACCTGCCCGCGCAGATCGAGCTGTACGCGACCGACGGCGGCGCCTACAAGTTCCTCTTCATGGCGAAGGGCGGCGGCTCGGCCAACAAGTCTTTCCTGTACCAGGAGACGAAGGCGGTCCTGAACGAGACCTCCATGATGAAGTTCCTGGAGGAGAAGATCCGCTCACTGGGCACGGCCGCCTGCCCGCCGTACCACCTGGCGATCGTGGTGGGCGGCACCTCGGCCGAGTACGCGCTGAAGACCGCCAAGTACGCCTCCGCGCACTACCTGGACGAGATCCCGGCCGAGGGTTCGCCGCTCGGCCACGGCTTCCGGGACCGGGAACTGGAGGAGAAGGTCTTCGAGCTGACGCAGCGGATCGGGATCGGCGCGCAGTTCGGCGGCAAGTACTTCTGTCACGACGTACGCGTGGTGCGGCTGCCCCGGCACGGCGCCTCCTGCCCGGTCGCGATAGCCGTCTCCTGCTCGGCCGACCGCCAGGCCGTCGCG
Source organism: Streptomyces ziwulingensis (assembly GCF_039542605.1). Lineage (NCBI taxonomy): Bacteria > Bacillati > Actinomycetota > Actinomycetes > Kitasatosporales > Streptomycetaceae > Streptomyces > Streptomyces ziwulingensis. The sequence continues at coordinate 88,352 of NZ_BAABIG010000004.1, read as the reverse complement.
AAGATCACCGCCGAGGGCGTCTTCCTGGAGCAGTTGGAGACGGACCCGGCGCGCTTCCTGCCGGAGACGACGGACGAGCACCTCGACGAGGCCGGTGACGTCGTGCGGATCGACCTCAACCAGCCCATGGAGTCGATTCTCGCCGAGCTGACCAGGTACCCGGTCAAGACCCGGCTCTCGCTCAGCGGCCCGCTGGTCGTGGCCCGCGACATCGCGCACGCCAAGATCAAGGAGCGGCTGGACGCGGGCGAGGAGATGCCGCAGTACCTGAAGGACCACCCGGTGTACTACGCCGGCCCGGCCAAGACCCCCGAGGGTTACGCCTCCGGCTCGTTCGGCCCGACGACGGCCGGCCGCATGGACTCCTACGTGGAGCAGTTCCAGGCGGCGGGCGGCTCCAAGGTGATGCTCGCCAAGGGCAACCGGAGCAAGCAGGTCACCGACGCGTGCGACGCGCACGGCGGCTTCTACCTCGGCTCGATCGGCGGCCCGGCCGCCCGCCTCGCCCAGGACTGCATCAAGAAGGTCGAGGTCGTCGAGTACGAGGAGCTGGGGATGGAGGCGGTCTGGAAGATCGAGGTCGAGGACTTCCCGGCCTTCGTCGTCGTCGACGACAAGGGCAACGACTTCTTCCAGGACCCCTCGCCCGCGCCCACGTTCACCACGATCCCGGTGCGCGGGCCGGGCCTGGGCTGACCGCCCCGCTCCGCCCCGCTCCGCCCCGCTCCAGCCCGGCCCGCTCGGACCCGGACGGGAAACCCCCGTTCGGGTAAGTTCGAGGCCGTTCGGCCCGTTCGCGGAACAACGCGCGGGTCCCGTTCGCTGTACCGGACATGAGCGAATACCGCATCGAGCACGACTCCATGGGCGAGGTCCAGGTCCCCGTCGACGCCAAGTGGCGGGCCCAGACGCAGCGTGCCGTGGAGAACTTCCCCGTCTCCGGGCAGCGGATCGAGCGCGCGCACATCGAGGCGCTCGCGCGGATCAAGGGCGCCGCCGCCAAGGTCAACGCGGAACTGGGGGTGCTCGACGGGGACATCGCCGCCGCGATCCAGGAGGCCGCCGCCGAGGTGGCCGACGGCAAGTGGGACGCGCACTTCCCGGTGGACGTGTTCCAGACCGGGTCGGGGACCTCGTCCAACATGAACACCAACGAGGTCATCGCCACCCTGGCCGGCGAGCGGCTCGGCCGGGACGTCCACCCCAACGACCACGTCAACGCCTCCCAGTCGTCCAACGACGTCTTCCCGTCCTCGATCCACATCGCCGCGACCGCCGCCGTCCGCCGCGACCTCGTGCCCGCGCTGGAGCACCTCGCCGCCTCCCTGGAGCGCAAGGCGGAGGAGTTCGCCGACGTGGTGAAGTCAGGCCGTACGCATCTGATGGACGCCACCCCCGTCACGCTGGGCCAGGAGTTCGGCGGATACGCCGCCCAGGTGCGCTACGGCGTCGAGCGGCTGAACGCCTCGCTGCCGCGGCTGGCCGAGCTGCCGCTGGGCGGCACGGCCGTGGGCACCGGCATCAACACCCCGCCCGGTTTCTCCGCCGCCGTCATCGAGGAGGTCGCCCGCGCGACCGGCCTGCCGCTCACCGAGGCGCGCAACCACTTCGAGGCGCAGGGCGCCCGGGACGGCATCGTGGAGACCAGCGGGCAGCTCCGGACCCTCGCGGTCGGCCTGACGAAGATCGCGAACGATCTGCGGTGGATGTCCTCGGGCCCGCGGACCGGGCTTGCGGAGATCTCCCTGCCCGACCTGCAGCCGGGGTCCTCGATCATGCCGGGCAAGGTGAACCCGGTCATCCCCGAGGCCGTCCTCATGGTCGCCGCCCAGGTCATCGGCAACGACGCGACGGTCGCCACGGCCGGCGCCGCCGGCAACTTCGAGCTGAACGTCATGCTGCCGGTCATCGCCAAGAACGTGCTGGAGTCCGTCCGGCTGCTCGCCAACGTCTCCCGGCTGCTGGCCGACCGGACCGTGGACGGCGTCGTCGCCCACCGCGACCGGGCCCGCGAGTACGCCGAGTCCTCGCCGTCCGTGGTCACCCCGCTCAACAAGTACATCGGCTACGAGGAGGCCGCCAGGGTCGCCAAGAAGGCGCTGGCCGAGCGGAAGACGATCCGTCAGGTGGTGGAGGAGAACGGGTACGTGGAGCGCGGGGACCTGACGCGGCCACAGCTCGACGAGGCCCTCGACGTGCTGCGGATGACCCGCCCCTGATCGGAATCTGTCCGTCGTTCCCGGTCGTCGGCGATCGCGGAGTGACGAGTACCGCAGCGTCATGTGCGTCCGGCACCTAAAATCTGTCCATGGCAGACGGTGAAGCGGTGAGCGCGGCGGCGGGAACGGACGGACGGGCGGCGCCGGGGGCCTTATGGGCCCCGGGGAGCCAGATCCTGTGGCGTTATCGGGAGAACGGCGGCGCGCGCATCCACATCGCCCGCCCCGTCACCGTCGTCCGGGACGACGCCGACCTGCTCGCCGTCTGGCTCGCGCCCGGCACCGCGTGCGTGCGGCCGGCGCTGGCCGACGGGACGCCCGTGCACCTGGAGCCGCTGGCCTCGCGCTACACCAGACCGCGGACCGTGCGGCGCGACCGCTGGTTCGGCACCGGTGTGCTGAAGCTGGCCCGGCCCGGCGAGCCCTGGTCGGTGTGGCTGTTCTGGGAGCCCGGCTGGCGCTTCAAGAACTGGTACGTGAACCTGGAGGAGCCGCTGGCCCGCTGGGCGGGCGGCGTCGACTCCGAGGACCATTTCCTGGACATCTCGGTGCACCCGGACCGCAGTTGGCACTGGCGGGACGAGGACGAGTTCGCGCAGGCGCAGCGGGACGGGCTGATGGACCCGGCGCTCGCCGGGCGGGTGCGGGCGGCCGGACGGGCCGCGGTGGAGGTGATCCGCGGCTGGGGACCGCCGTTCTCCGACGGTTGGCAGAACTGGCGCCCCGATCCGTCCTGGCCTGTACCGTCGCTTCCGGGAGACTGGGATCGTACGCCCGCGCATGTGTCCCCATGAGACCCTTGCCGCGCCCCCGGGCCCGAAACGTAGGATCGTCCTCCGCAAGGGCGCGCGGTGGCAACGACCGGCAACGACCGAAGCACGCGCTGGGTTTGACCGAACGTCACCGAGGGGCGGCAGGACGTGAGCGAGGGGTACGAGGGCAACGCCGGTGCGGGCCGCCGGCCCGCGGCCGGCACAGACACAGCCGCTGACCACGCCCCAATTCCGTTCCCGGGGCACGTAATCCGGGTATCGGGACTTCTGGGGGACGAACTGCACGCGCTGCGCGCAGTCGCGGACGGATGGATTCGACACGCGTGACGGAGCACCCGACCTCCTTCGAACGCCCTCAGACGGGCGCCGACCCCGCGGATCCCCGCGGGGCACTGCTGCACACCCCGGCGACGCCGCGGGACGCCGGCACCGACCCCGCAGGGGTCTCCGAGCACACCCAGCCCGGGTCCGAGCAGACCGCGGAGCCCGACACGCACCGCCCGCGGCCGGTGGCGGAGGGCATCCCGGCCCAGCCCGGCGGCGCGCCCGCCGAGGCCGGGCAGGTGGCGGGCCAGGAGCGCCGGACGGGGCAGGCGCCGTCGCCGGGGCGGCCCACACCGATGCGGCGGGACGGGGACCGGCTGCGCTTCGTGGGCGCCGCGACCCGGCGGATCGCCCGGGGCATGGACCTCGACGAGATCGTGATGGGGCTGTGCCGGGCCACCGTGCCCACCTTCGCCGACGCGATCCTCGTCTACCTGCGTGAGCCGCTGCCGGTCGGCGACGAGCGGCCCACCGGCCCGCTGGTGCTGCGGCTGCGCCGCACCGACCGGATTCCGGCCGAGCGGGACACCGAGGGCGGGTTCATGCCGCCGGTGCAGCCGGAGCCCACGGAGCTGGACGCGGTCGGCTCCGAACTGTGCGAGGTGCGGCCGGGCAGCGCGCTCGCCGAGGTGCTGCGCGGGGTCCGCCCGGTCTTCACCGACGCCCCCGCGGCCGAGGCCGCCCTGCCCGAGCTGCTCGGCGACAACGGCGACTTCGTCGTCCCGCCCGGCCAGCGCGCGATCCTCGCGCCGCTGCGCGGACGGCGCCGGGTGATCGGCGCCGCGCTGTTCCTGCGCCGCCCGGAGCGGATCGCCTTCGAGGCCGACGACCTGCTGGTGGCGGCGCAGCTCGCCACCCACAGCGCGCTGGGCATCGACAAGGCGGTGCTCTACGGCCGGGAGGCGTACATCGCCGACGAGCTGCAGCGCACGATGCTGCCGGAGAACCTGCCCCGCTGCACCGGCGTGCGCCTCGCCTCCCGCTATCTCCCGGCCGCCGAGACGGCCCGGGTCGGCGGCGACTGGTACGACGCCATTCCGCTGCCCGGCAGCCGGGTCGCCCTGGTCGTCGGTGACGTGATGGGCCACTCCATGACGTCGGCGGCCATCATGGGCCAGCTCCGCACGACCGCGCAGACCCTCGCCGGGCTGGACCTGCCGCCGCAGGAGGTACTGCACCACCTCGACGAACAGGCCCAGCGGCTGGGCTCCGACCGCATGGCGACCTGCCTGTACGCGGTCTACGACCCGGTCGCGCACCGCATCACCATCGCCAACGCCGGTCACCCGCCGCCGGTCCTGCTGCACCTGGGCGGCCGGGCCGAGGTGCTGCGGGTGCCGCCGGGGGCGCCGATCGGCGTCGGCGGCGTGGACTTCGAGGCGGTGGAGCTGGACGCCCCGGCCGGCGCGACCCTGCTCCTGTACACCGACGGCCTGGTGGAGTCGCGGCTGCGGGACGTGTGGACCGGGATAGAGCAGTTGCGGGAGCGGCTCGCCGCGACCGCGCAGCTCACCGGCCCGGACCATCCGCCGCCGCTGGAGGCGCTCTGCGACGAGGTGCTGGACATGCTCGGGCCGGGCGACCGGGACGACGACATCGCGCTGCTCGCCGCCCGCTTCGACGGGATCGCGCCGAGTGACGTGGCGTACTGGTACCTGGAGCCGGAGGACGCGGCGCCCGGCCGGGCCCGGCGGCTGGCCCGGCGCGCGCTCGTCCGCTGGGGCCTGGAGGAGCTGACCGACTCGGTGGAACTGCTGGTCAGCGAGGTCGTCACCAACGCGGTGCGGTACGCCTCCCGGCCGGTGACCCTGCGGCTGCTCCGCACCGACGTGCTGCGCTGCGAGGTCGGCGACGACGTGCCGCAACTGCCCCGGCTGCGGCAGGCCCGCGCCACCGACGAGGGCGGCCGCGGCCTGTACCTGGTCAACCGGCTGGCCCGGCGCTGGGGCGCGACCCGGCTGAGCACCGGCAAGGTGGTCTGGTTCGAGCTGAACTCCGGCTGAGCCGCCCCGCACCCGCGAACGGCGAAGGGCGCCCGGTCGAGACCGGGCGCCCTTCGCCGGGTTTGGACCGCTACCGCTCGCCGTCCTGGAAGAAGGGGTCGTCCTCGTCGTCGTCCTCGTCGCCGGTCGGTGAGGCCGACGTGCTGGTCTCGCCGGTCGGCGGGGAGGTGGTCGTCTCCTCGTCGGTCGGCGGGGGCGTCGTCGTCTCCTCCTCGGTCGGCGGAGCCGAGGTGGTCGTCTCCTCCCGCGTGGGCGGAGCCGTCGTCGTCTCCTCCTCGGTCGGCGGGGCCGAGGACTCGGTCGTGGGCGGGGCCGTGGTGGTGGGCGCGACCGCCGCGCCCTGCTTGGTCTCCAGGTCGAATCTGCTGACCTCGTCCATCACGCCGAAGGTGTACGCGGCCCAGATCTGCGCCGGGAAACCGCCGCCGTTGACCCGGTCGAAGCCGCCCGCCTCGTACATCGGGACCTGGCTGTGGGTCTTGGCGTCCTCGCCGAAGAGGCCGACGGAGGTGACCAGATCGGGCGTGTAGCCGGTGAACCAGGCCGACTTGTTGTTGTCGGAGGTGCCGGTCTTGCCGGCCACCTGCTGACCGTCGCGCAGCGGGTTGTCCCGTACCGAGGTGCGGGCCGTGCCGTCGTCGACCACGCCGGTCAGCACCGAGGTGACCGTGTCGGCGGCCTCGCGGCTGATGACCTGCTCGCCGACCGGGTCGGGGAACTCGACCGCGCGGGAGTTGTGCTCGACGGACTTCACGACGGCCGGGGTGACCTTCCTGCCGTGATTGTCGAGGGTGGCGTAGACGCCGGCCATCTCCAGCGGGCTGGCGCCCATGGAGCCCAGGGTCTGGGCGGGCACGGCCTCCATGCCGTCGGTGTCCATGCCGAGCTTGCCCGCCGCGTCCACCACCGAGGCCATGCCGACGTCGATGCCCATCTGCGCGAAGACTGAGTTCACGGACTTGTTCATCGCCGTCTGCACCGGGATGTCGCCGTAGTCGACGTCGTCCTCGTTCTCGGGGGCGAAGCCGACCTTGGTGCCGTGGTCCACGGCCTGGCGCTTGCTGGTGCCGTCGTAGAGCGTGTTCGCCGTGATCGGCACGCCGTCCTGGGTCTCGGCGGCCTGGTCGACGGCGGCGGCCAGGATCACCGGCTTGAAGGTGGAGGCGGGCTGGTAGTCGTCGCGGGTGGCGTTGTTCACGTAGTGCTTGAAGTAGTCCGCGCCGCCGTACATCGCGACGACCGCGCCGTTCTTCGGGTTGACGGAGACCGCGCCGGCCTGGACGTCGGCGTCGACGTCCCGCTTCTTGGCGTCCAGCTTGCTGGTGAGCTGGGCCTTGACGGACCTCTCCAGCTCCGCCTGCTTCTTCTTCTCGATGTTCAGGGTGAGCGTCCAGCCGCCCGCCTCGACCATGGCGGTGGCCTGCTTGAGGTCCTCGGCGCCGCCGGCCGCGACGAGCTGCTTCTCCAGCGCGGCGTTGGCCGCGTTCACCAGGTAGCCGGTCTGTCCCGCCATCCCGGGATCGTCCTTGGGCTCCTTGGGCACCCGGAACTCCATGGCCCGCCGCTCGCCCTCGTCGAGCCAGTCCTGCTCGACCATCTTGTCCAGCACGTAGTTCCAGCGCGCCTCGGCCAGCTTCTTGCCGGTCTCGGTGGCGATGGCCCAGTCGTACTGGTTGGGCGCCTGGAGCAGTGCGGCCAGATAGGCGCCCTGCTCGACGTCGAGGTCCTCGGCGTCGACCCGGTAGTACGCCTGGGCGGCTGCCTGGATTCCGTAGGCGCCGCGGCCGTAGTAGCTGGTGTTCATGTAACCGGCGAGGATGTAGTCCTTGGACTTCTCCTGGTCCAGCTTCAGGGAGATGACCAGTTCCTTCAGCTTGCGGGTGACGGTCTGGTCCTGCGTCAGGTAGTAGTTCTTGACGTACTGCTGGGTGATGGTCGAGCCGCCCTGCGCGCCCTTGCCGGAGACCGTGTTGAGCAGGCCGCGGGCGGTGCCCTTGATGTCGACGCCGGCGTCCTTGTAGAAGGTCTTGTTCTCGGCGGCGACGAAGGCGTGCTGGACCTCCTTGGGCACCTTGTCCAGGTCGACGATCTCGCGGTTGCGGTCGCCGTCGCGGGCCAGGACGGTGCCGTCGCTGTACTTGTAGACGTTGCTCTGGAGCGTGGCGTCGGCGTTCCCCTCGGGGATGTCGATCACCATGTACAGGATGACGAAGGCGCCCATGCCGAGCAGACAGAGGCCGAAGAAGGTGCCGAGGATCTTCTTCCAGGTGAAGAGCCGGCGTATGCCGCCCTTCTTCTCCCCGGTCGAGGAACGGCGGGACTTGGGCGCGGCGCGGTGACCGCCACGCTGCCGCGCTCTTCTCTCTTCCGCTCGTCCCATGAGTCCGATCCGCTCCGATTCGTTCACGTGTGCTCAGACGTCACACAGGTTCCGTCGGCTGGCCAGCTCCAGAAGCTAACACCGCCAGGTATGACAAAGGGCCGCCGATCCAGCCTTTTGCGGACGTGACAATCAGCACCCACTCGATGAAACGGACGCCCGAGACCGGTTGAGGGTTGCCGTGGACGGGTAATGTGCTATCACTTAGATAGAATCAGGAGAGCGCCCGCCGGGGCGCCCAGGAAGACGGGGGACCCTCCATGACCACAAAGAAATCCCAGGTCACGGCCGGCACATCGGCCACCGCCGACGCTGCGGTGACGGCCGACGTGCCGGAGATGCCGGCGCCGCGGGTGCGGGAGGTCACGGCACCGAGCATCGGCGGCGGCTGGGCGCTGCTGCTCGGCCTGTTCGGCCTGCTGGCCGGCGCGGGCCTGATCGTGGGGGCGACGGCGGTGGACGGGGCCGGCGCCAAGGCCGCGATGATCATCGGTGGCATCCTGATCGCGATCTGCGCGTTTCTGGCCATGTGCGGACTGAACATGGTGGCGCCGGGCGAGGCCCGGGTGGTCCAGCTCTTCGGCCGGTACCGGGGCACGATCCGCCGCGACGGCCTGCGCTGGGTGAACCCGCTCACCTCGCGCACCAAGATCTCCACCCGGGTGCGCAACCACGAGACCGCGGTGCTGAAGGTGAACGACGCCTACGGCAACCCGATCGAGCTGGCCGCGGTCGTGGTGTGGCGGGTCGAGGACACCGCGCAGGCCACCTTCGAGGTGGACGACTACATCGAGTTCGTCTCCACCCAGACCGAGGCGGCCGTGCGCCACATCGCCATCGAGTACCCGTACGACGCCCACGAGGAGGACGGCCTCTCGCTGCGCGGCAACGCCGAGGAGATCACCGAGAAGCTCGCCGTCGAGCTGCACGCGCGCGTGGAGGCGGCCGGCGTGCAGATCATCGAGTCCCGCTTCACCCACCTCGCCTACGCCCCCGAGATCGCCTCGGCGATGCTCCAGCGGCAGCAGGCGGGGGCGGTGGTCGCGGCCCGCCGGCTCATCGTGGAGGGGGCGGTCGGCATGGTCGAGATGGCGCTCGCCCGGATCGCCCAGGAGGACATCGTGGAGCTGGACGAGGAGCGGAAGGCGGCGATGGTCTCCAACCTGATGGTCGTCCTGTGCGGGGACCGCGCCGCCCAGCCGGTGCTCAACACGGGGACGCTCTACCAGTGACGGCACCGTCCGGGGACGACCCCGCCGCGCGGCGCCGGCCGCGGCAGCAGCGCAAGCAGGTGCTGCTGCGGCTGGACCCGCTGGTGCACGAGGCACTGGCCCGCTGGGCGGGCGACGAGCTGCGGTCGGCCAACGCGCAGATCGAGTTCCTGCTGCGCCGGGCGCTCGCGGAGTCCGGCCGCCTCCCCGGCGAGGCCGGGCCCCTCCCCCGCCGCGGCCGGCCACCGGCGAGCGGTCCGCCGGGCGACACCCCTCGCCCGGCCCCCGATCCGGACGACCGGCCCGGCCCGGACGACCGGCGCGGCCCGGACGACCGGCGCGGCCCGGACGCCTGATCCGGCCGGCCCCGAAGACCTTCGCGCCCCCTCCCGGGGCGCGGGGGTCGCGGTCACGTACGCCACCCGTGACAGAACCGTGACAAGCACCTCCGACTTGCGGCGACGCTCCCCCGCCCGGCTCCGCGCCGGGCACTGCGCACCCGACGTATACATCCCGCGTATACACCGCGTGTAGAGTGCTCCGCATGTCCATCGGTCACACTCTGCTCGGGCTCCTGGAGTCCGGCCCCCGCCACGGTTACGACCTGAAGCGGGCCTTCGACGAGAAGTTCGGCCACGACCGGCCGCTCCACTACGGCCAGGTCTACTCGACCATGTCCCGCCTGCTGAAGCACGGCCTGGTGGAGGTCGACGGCATCGAGTCCGGCGCCGGTCCCGAACGCAAGCGGTACGCCATCACCGACGCCGGCGTCACCGACGTCGAGCGGTGGCTCGCCACGCCGGAGAAGCCGGAGCCGTACCTCCAGTCGACCCTGTACACGAAGGTCGTGCTCGCCCTGCTCACCCGCCGCGACGCGGCCGACATCCTCGACACCCAGCGCTCCGAGCACCTGCGCTCCATGCGCGTCCTCACCGACCGCAAGCGCAAGGGCGACCTCGCCGACCAGCTCGTCTGCGACCACGCCCTGTTCCACCTGGAGGCCGACCTGCGCTGGCTGGAGCTGACCGCGGCCCGCCTGGACAAGCTGCGAGAGGCGGTGGCCCGGTGACCCCGCCCCCCGGTTCGCTGCTCGCGGCCGACCAGTTGCGCAAGGTGTACGGCCCGACCGTCGCCCTGGACGGCGCCGACTTCTCCATCCACCCCGGCGAGGTCGTCGCCGTGATGGGCCCCTCGGGCTCCGGCAAGTCCACCCTGCTGCACTGCCTCGCCGGGATCGTCACCCCGGACTCGGGGACCATCACGTACCAGGGGCGGGAGCTGTCCGCGATGAGCGACGCCGAGCGCAGCGCGCTGCGGCGCGGCGAGTTCGGCTTCGTCTTCCAGTTCGGCCGGCTCGTCCCGGAGCTGACCTGCGTGGAGAACGTGGCGCTGCCGCTGCGGCTGAACGGCACCGCGCGCAAGGCGGCCGAACGGTCCGCGCTCGCCTGGATGGAGCGGCTGGAGGTCGAGGACCTGGCGAAGAAGCGGCCGGGTGAGGTCTCCGGCGGCCAGGGGCAGCGGGTCGCCGTGGCCCGCGCGCTGGTCACCGACGCGCGGGTGCTCTTCGCCGACGAGCCCACCGGCGCGCTCGACTCGCTCAACGGCGAGCGCGTGATGGAGCTGCTCACCGACGCCGCCCGGTCCACCAACGCCGCCGTCGTGCTGGTCACCCACGAGGCGCGGGTGGCCGCCTACTCCGACCGGGAGATCGTCGTACGGGACGGCCGGTCCCGGGACATGGAGCGCGCCGTATGAGTGCCCGGCGGTGGGCCGGCGACCTGGCCATGGGGGTGCGGTTCGCGCTCACCGGCGGGCGCGAGGGCTGGACGCGGGCGCTGCTGACGGCCGTCGGGGTGGGGCTCGGCGTGGCACTGCTGCTGCTGACGACGGCGCTGCCGAACGCGCTCACCGTCCGGCACCAGCGGGAGGCCGCCCGCACCGACATCACCTTCGGCGTCACGGAGCTGCCGCGCGGCGCGGACACCCTCGTCGTCGCCGAAGCCGGCACGGACTTCCGCGACGAGAGCGTCCGGGGCCGGGAACTCGACCCGGAGGGGCTGCGGGCGCCGCTCCCGCCGGGCGTGGACGCCTTCCCCGGGACCGGCGAGATGGTCGTCTCCCCGGCGCTGAAGGAACTGCTCGGCTCGGACGAGGGGAGGCTGCTGCGGGAGCGGCTGCCGGACCGGATCGTCGGCACCATCGGCGAGCCGGGGCTGATCGGCTCCCACGAACTCGCCTTCTACGCCGGCGCCGACGGGCTGGCCTCGCGGATCGACGGTGGCCGGGTCGTCCGGATCGACGCGTTCGGCGACCCGCACCCCTCGCCCGAGGAGATGGACCCGGTACTGCTCCTGCTGGTCCTCGTGGTCTTCGTGGTGCTGCTGATGCCGGTTGCCGTCTTCGTCGCCACGGCCGTACGGTTCGGCGGCGAGCGGCGCGACCGGCGGCTCGCGGCGCTGCGGCTGGTCGGCTCCGACAGCCGGATGACCCGGCGGATCGCGGCCGGCGAGGCGCTGGCGGGCGCGGTGCTCGGACTCGGCTTCGGCGCCGGGTTCTTCCTGATCGGCCGGCAGCTCGCGGGGCACGCCGAGGTCTACCGGGTGAGTGTCTTCCCCAGCTACCTCGACCCCTCGCCGCTGCTGGTGCTGCTGGTGGGGGTCGCGGTTCCGGCGGCGGCGGTGCTGGTCACCATGGTCGCGCTGCGCGGGGTGATCATCGAGCCGCTCGGTGTGGTGCGGACGGCGAAGCCCGCGCGGCGCCGGCTGTGGTGGCGGCTGCTGCTGCCGCTGCTCGGCCTCGCGATGCTCTACCCGATGGTCGGCCAGGGCCGCGACGACGGGGACTTCAACCAGTACCTCGTGGTCGGCGGCGTCATCCTGCTGCTGGTCGGCGTGACCGCGCTGCTGCCCTGGGCGGTGGAACGGTTCGTCGCCCGGCTCGGCGCCGGCGGCGTCTCCTGGCAACTGGCGGTACGGCGGCTGCAGCTCAGCAGTGGCACCGCGGCCCGCATGGTCAACGGCATCGCGGTGGCCGTCGCCGGGGCGATCGCCCTCCAGATGCTCTTCGCGGGCGTGGACGGGGACTACACGCGGGACACCGGTTACGACGTCATGCGCGCCCAGATGCAGGTGAGTCTGCCGGACGGCGTACCGGTCGCCCCGGCCGCCGCCGAGTTCGAGTCCACCAAGGGGGTCGAGGGCGTCTTCGCCTACTCCGAGACCACGGTCGGGGACACCCGCGCAGACCCGGAGGAGTCGACGTCGGTGAACGTCGGCGACTGTGCGGACCTGCGCGAGATCGCCCGGCTGGACTCCTGCCGGGACGGCGACGTGTTCGTGGTGCGGGGCGCCGAGTACGACACGGGCACCGCGGGGCTGTCGGTGCCGGGGCGGAAGCTGTACCTGGACCCGTCGTACGAGGGTGGTCCGCGCAGCGGGGAAGTCCCGTGGACGGTGCCGGACGTGCTGGTGGACGCCCGCCCGCGCACCGGGCCGACCGGCATCGAGGCCGGCGGTTTCCTGCTCACCCCCAAGGCGTTGGCCGACGGCGCGCTGCCCGCGCTGCGCGGGCAGATCTACCTCCGGCTCGACCGGTCGGTGCCGGACGGGCAGGAGTTGGTGCGCAACACCGCGGCGGCCGTCGATCCGCTGGCGTCCACCTTGAACTGGTCGAGCACCGAGCGGTCCGAGCGGTTCACCGCGGTCCGCACCGGGCTCCTCGTGGGCGCGGCGGGTGTGCTGGCGCTGATCGGCGCGAGCCTGCTGGTGTCCCAGCTCGAACAGTTGCGTGAACGCCGCAAGCTGCTCTCCGCCCTGGTCGCCTTCGGCACCCGGCGCCGCACCCTCGGCCTGTCGGTGCTGTGGCAGACCGCGGTCCCGATCGCGCTGGGGCTGCTGCTGGCCTCGGCGGTGGGGCTGACGCTGGGCGCGGTGCTGCTGCGGATGACCGGCGCCCCGATCCGGATCGACTGGCCGAGCGTGCTGTCGATGACCGGCATCGGCGCCGCGGTCGTCCTGGTGGTCACCCTGCTCAGCCTGCCGCCGCTGCTGCGGCTGATGCGCCCGGACGGACTGCGCACGGAGTAGCGCCGGCGCGCCCGGCCGGTTCGCCGGACGGGCCCCGGCGTATTGGCCGGCGGGCGGGCCGGCGGGCGGGCCCGCTCAGGCGGGGTGCGCGACCCGTACCGGCAGTGCGCGCACCGCCTCGCGCAGGGCCGCCGCCAGTTCCTCGTACTCGGCGGCGCGGGCCGCGCCCGTGCGCATCGCCAGGGCGACGCGGCGGGTGGGGGCGGGGTCGGCGAAGTAACCGGTGCGGAGCTGGGCGGAGCGGGAGGTCTCCACCCGGACCGCGGTGCGCGGCAGCAGGGTGACGCCGAGGCCGCCCGCCACCAACTGCACCAGTGTGGACAGGCCGGCCGCCGTGGTGGTGGCCGGCCCGTCCGCGCGGCCGGCCTCCCGGCAGATGTCGAGGGCCTGGTCGCGCAGGCAGTGCCCCTCGTCCAGGAGCAGCAGGTTGAGCGAGCGCAGCGCGGAGCGCTCGATGCCCTCCCGGCCGCCGAGCCGGTGGTCCAGCGGGGTGACGAGCACGAAGTCCTCGTCGAAGAGGGGCAGTTCGGTGACGCCGGGCATGCCGAGCGGCACGGCGAGCAGCAGCAGGTCGAGCCGGCCGGACGCCAGTCCGTCCAGCAGGCTCGCGGTCTGCTCCTCGTGGACCTGGAGATCGAGGTCGGGGTAGCGCTCGTGCACCAGGCGCAGGACGGCCGGGAGTACGTAGGGCGCCACGGTCGGGATGACGCCGAGGCGCAGCGCTCCCGTGAAGGGTGCCCGCAGGGCGGCCGCCTCCTCCAGCAGGGCGCCGACCTCCGCCAGTACCGCCTTGGCCCGCACCGCGAGGCGCTCCCCCGCCGGGGAGAGCAGCACCTTGCGCGTCGTACGCTCGACGAGGGTGACACCGAGCGTCTCCTCCAGGACGGCGAGGGCACCGGAGAGCGCGGGCTGGCTCATGCCGATCGACGCGGCCGCATCGCGGAAGTGCAGATGTTCGGCGACGGCGGCGAAGGCGCGGAGCTGGGCGAGACTGGGCTGCCTCGGTTTACCGACAGTACTGATAACTACCTCCGATCAACACGACCGAGTGTAGCTATTTCCGTAATCAATGCAGCCTGTGCCACCATCAGCAGCGTCCAACCCATGGGAAACGCCCGTAACCTGTTCGCAATGCGGACGTTTCTTCGCTGCAAGGAGTGTGCGTGCTCACTGTCGGTGACAAGTTCCCCGAGTTCGACCTGACCGCCTGCGTCTCGCTGGAGAAGGGCTCGGAGATCGAGCAGATCAACCACAAGACCTACGAGGGCAAGTGGAAGGTCATCTTCGCCTGGCCCAAGGACTTCACCTTCGTGTGCCCGACCGAGATCGCGGCCTTCGGCAAGCTGAACGACGAGTTCGCCGACCGCGACGCCCAGATCCTCGGCTTCTCCGGTGACTCCGAGTTCGTGCACCACGCCTGGCGCAAGGACCACCCGGACCTGACCGACCTGCCCTTCCCGATGATGGCCGACTCCAAGCACGAGCTGATGCGCGCGCTCGGCATCGAGGGGGAGGACGGCTTCGCGCAGCGTGCCGTCTTCGTCGTGGACCAGAACAACGAGATCCAGTTCACGATGGTGACCGCCGGCTCGGTCGGCCGTAACCCCAAGGAGGTCCTGCGGGTCCTCGACGCCCTGCAGACCGATGAGCTGTGCCCGTGCAACTGGAGCAAGGGCGACGAGACGCTCGACCCCGTCGCGCTGCTCTCGGGAGAGTGAACTGACGTGTCTCTCGACAACCTGAAGTCCGCCGTACCGGACTACGCCAAGGACCTGAAGCTCAACCTGGGCTCGGTCATCGGCAACTCCGACCTGCCGGCGCAGCAGCTCTGGGGCACCGTGCTGGCCACCGCCATCGCCTCGCGCTCCCCGATCGTCCTGCGCGAGCTGGAGCCGGAGGCCAAGGCCAACCTGTCGCCGGAGGCGTACACGGCCGCCAAGGCGGCCGCCGCCGTCATGGCGATGAACAACGTGTACTACCGCACCCGGCACCTGCTGTCGGACCACGAGTACGGCAACCTGCGCGCCGGTCTGCGGATGAACGTCATCGGCAACCCCGGCGTCGACAAGGTCGACTTCGAACTGTGGTCCTTCGTGGTCTCCGCCATCAACGGCTGCGGCATGTGCCTGGACTCGCACGAGCAGGTGCTGCGCAAGGCCGGACTGGACCGCGAGACGATCCAGGAAGCCTTCAAGATCGCGGCCGTCGTCCAGGCCGTGGGCGCCACGCTGGACGCCGAGGCGGTCCTCGCCGGGCAGTAGGGCGTACGACGAAACAGCCGAAGGGGCCCCGCCCACCCGTACTCGGGTGGGCGGGGCCCCTTCGGCGTACCCGGGCGGGGTCGGCGGCTACTCGGCGGTGGGGGCCGGATCGGCGGGGGCGGCGGGGGGCGGCGGACCGGCCGGTTCCACCGGGTCCGCCGCCGGGGAGGCGTCCCCGGCCGCGGCGTCGCGCGGCCGGGGGGCCTGCCGCAGCGCGGCCTCCTGGGAGTGGGTGCGCAGATACCCCACGACGGTGTTGGTCACCGCGACCAGCGGTACGGCGACCACCGCGCCGCCGATGCCGGCCACCAGCCCGCCGGCGGCGACGGACAGCACCACCGCGAGCGGATGGACGCGGACCGCGCGGCCGAGGATGAACGGCTGGAGGATGTGGCCCTCGATCTGCTGCACCGCCAGCACCACGACGAGGACCATCACCGCGGTGAACACGCCCTGCGTCACCAGCGCCACCACGACCGCGAGCGCGCCCGAGACCACCGCGCCGACGAGCGGGATGAAGGCGAACAGGAAGATGAACACGGCCAGCGGGACGGCCATCGGCACGTCCAGGAAGTAGATGCCGAGACCGATGAAGATGGCGTCGATCAGCGCGACGATCACCGTGCCCCGCACGTACGCCGTCAGGGTCCGCCAGGCGCGCGGGCCGGCGCCGGCCACGCCCGGCCGGGCCGCGGCGGGGACCAGCTTCAGCGTCCACTCCCAGATGCGCCGGCCGTCGTAGAGCAGGAAGAGCGTGGAGAAGACCGCCAGCAGGATGCCGGTCAGCGTCTCGACGACGACCGTGACGCCCTCCAGGCCGGCCGAGGTGATCTGGTCGGTGTTGGCGCCGACCGCCTCACGCAGGTTCTTGGCGATCTCGTTGATCTGCTTGTCGGTGACGTGGAAGGGGCTGTCGAGCAGCCATCGGCGCAACTCCTCGATACCGTCCTGGACCTGGTCGGAGAGGGTGTCGATGTTCTCCATGACCTGCCAGGTGACGAACCAGCCGATCAGGCCCATCACCACGAATCCGAGGAACGCGGTGAGCGCGGTGGCCAGTCCCCTCGGCACCCCGCGCCGCCGCAGCCGCCCCACGGTCGGCTGGAGCATCGCCGTGATCAGCAGCGCCGCCACGAACGCCAGGACGACCAGTTGGACCGCGCTGATGATCCGCATCAGCACCCACAGGGTGCCGGCCAGGATCAGCAGCCGCCAGCCGGCCTCGGCCGCGACCCGCATGCCCCACGGCACCGCCTGCGCGGGGTCGGGCCGGGCGGGGACCGTCGGCGGATGGTCCGGGGGCGGCGGTACGTGCTCGTACGACTGCCTGCGTTCGGCCTCGGCGGCGGCGGCTTCCTCCCGCTCCACCTCGGCGCGGCGCTCGTCCAGCGTCCGGCTCACGCGGGTGAGACCGGTGCCGAGCCGGCCGATCCACCCTTGCACTCGCGACATGATGCGCCTCTTCCCCCGTCCTGCCCCACCACTCCCGCCGGGAGCCACCGGTCCCGACCGTACATGGCGTCAGCCCCCCACCGTAGGACGGCGAGGGGCTGTACGGGGTTGAGCGGCGACCGGGGTCGCGGGTTTCCCAGGGCCTTTCGTCAGGCCCTAGTACCAGTGGTTGGCCTGCCAGAAGGTCCAGGCGTCGCACGGGCTGCCGTAGCGCTCGTTCATGTAGTTGAGGCCCCACTTGATCTGCGTGGCCGGGTTGGTCTGCCAGTCGGCGCCCACCGAGGAGTACTTGGAGGCCGGCAGGGCCTGGAAGAGACCGTAGGCACCGGAGGAGGCGTTGACCGCCTGGTAGTTCCAGCTCGACTCGTGGTCCACGATGTTGCTGAAGCACTGGAACTGGCCGCTGGGCACCATCTGCCGCGCCATCGACTGGATCTGCGCGGTGGAATAGGAGCTCTGGACCTGGAATTCGGCGGCGTCGCGGGTGGCGCTCCGGCTGACCGCCGCCTCCTTCTCGGCCTGCTCGCGCTCCTTCGCCTCCTCGGCGGCCTTCTTCGCCGCCTCGTCGGCTTCCTTCTTCTTGGCGACGGCGGTCTCGGCGGCGGCCTTGCGTGCCGCTGCCTCGGCCTCCTTCTTGGCGCCCGCGTCCGCGGCGATGGCCTGGGAGTCGGCCTGCTGTGTCAGGGAAGCGGTCTGTACCTGGGCCTGCTGCCCCACGGGGAGGTCCGCGAGGAGCGTCGTGCCACTGGCCGTCGCTTCCGCGTCGTTGTTCTGGGCGGTGCTGCCCGAGGCAACACCGACGACGCTTCCGACAGCGGTGACCGCCGTGGCCGAAGCCACTGCGAATCCCCGGACCGAGATCCGGCTCACACGGTTTTCCTTCCAGCATCGCCCGCTTCGGTGACCCTCGCGGACGCGATCGTGCCCCTGACGCTGGCCTCCCCGACTTCGGGTCACTGGAGGCACGGGCCCGATGAGCGACTCCGGTGACGGAGTGCCGTGTGGTGCGCGGGCGGCATACGACGCTGCTATGGAGTTGAACGTGGTGCTTCTGGGGTGCCCGTACCCCTGGGGGCACAGGTGTGTCGTATGCGGGGCCTGACAGGAAGGAGACTCTGCCGTAACCCGGGGGATGAGGCAATCTTGCGCTGCGTGTGAAAGCTCACATCCCGTTTGCACCCGGGGTTTCCCGGAAACTCCCGCACGCGAAGGCGCCGCCCGGCTAGGCTCTTGGCCTTTCCGGACGGCGCCCGACGCCGTAACCGGCCCTTGTCGGGCCGGATCCGTCAGATGTGCCCCTCCTCCAGCATTTCGGTCACGAGCGCCGCGATCTGGGACCTCTCGGACCGCGTCAGGGTGACGTGGGCGAAGAGCGGATGCCCCTTCAGTTTCTCGACGACGGCGACGACTCCGTCGTAGCGTCCGACGCGCAGGTTGTCCCGCTGGGCCACGTCATGGGTGAGGACGACCCGGGAGTCGGCGCCGATCCGGGAGAGCACCGTCAGCAGGACGTTGCGCTCCAGCGACTGGGCCTCGTCCACGATGACGAACGCGTCGTGCAGCGACCGGCCGCGGATGTGGGTGAGCGGGAGGACCTCCAGCATGCCGCGGGCGGTGATCTCCTCGATGACCTCGCGGCTGGTGACCGCCGAGAGGGTGTCGAAGACCGCCTGCGCCCAGGGGCTCATCTTCTCGGCCTCGCTGCCGGGCAGGTAGCCGAGTTCCTGGCCGCCGACCGCGTACAGCGGGCGGAAGACCATCACCTTCTGGTGCTGGCGGCGCTCCAGGACCGCTTCCAGGCCGGCGCAGAGCGCCAGCGCCGACTTGCCGGTGCCGGCCCGGCCGCCCATCGACACGATCCCGATGTCCGGGTCGAGGAGCAGGTCGAGGGCGATCCGCTGCTCGGCGCTGCGGCCCTTGATGCCGAACGCCTCCCGGTCGCCGCGGACCAGCCGGACACCGCCCTCCGGGGCGATCCGGCCCAGTGCCTTGCCCCGCTCCGACTGGATCATCAGACCGGTGTGCACGGGCAGGCCGGCGGCCTCGGGGACGTGGACGTGTCCCTCCTCGAAGAGGACGTCGACCTGTTCGCCGGGGAGCGTCAGTTCCGACATCCCGGTCCACCCGGAGGCGTCCGTGATGGCCAGCTCGGCGCGGTACTCCTCGGCGAGCAGGCCCACGGAGGACGCCTTGATCCGCAGCGGCAGGTCCTTCGAGACAACGGTGACGTCGAATCCCTCGGCCTGGAGGTTGCGGGCCACCGCGAGGATGCGGGAGTCGTTGTCCCCCAGGCGGTAGCCGCTGGGCAGCACGCTGGGGTCCGAGTGGTTCAACTCGACCCGGACGGTCCCGCCGAGTTCCCCGATCGGGATCGGGGAGTCGAGGCGGCCGTGCCGCACCCGGAACTCGTCGAGCAGGCGTAGCGCCTGCCGGGCGAAGTAGCCGAGTTCGGGATGGTGCCGCTTGGCCTCCAGCTCCGTGACCACGACGATGGGGAGCACGACTTCGTGCTCGTCGAAGCGGCTCAGGGCGTTGGGGTCGGCCAGCAGGACGCTGGTGTCGAGAACGTAGGTGCGCCGGTCGGGCTTGTGGCGCTTTGTGCTGGTCACCACGGAAGGACGTACCCCCTCGGAAGAGGTCGGGGAGCGACGGAGTGGACCTGGACCGGTCGACGGCCGCGATGCGCGCAGGCGCGGGCCGGGAACCGGCCCGCCGCTGCTGCTGTCGTGACCGCACGGTCGGGCTGGTGCAAAGGGCCTCCCGGGCGGACGGCCCCGTGCCGCCCGCTGAGATCCGACACCCGTGGTTCGGGTGTCGACCTGGTTGCTTTATGCCCTTCAACGAGCGCGGCCATGCCACGGCATATGACAGCGCGTTGGTGAACTCCTCGTGACGCGTGCCGGGTCGGGCGGTGCGGGTGCCGCACGGGGCGTCTGCGCACACCCCGGAACGCGCGGGGGCGCCGGGATCGGTGCGGGCAGAAAAAACGGGCCGGTCCGTGGGGGGGATACGGACCGGCCCGAGGGGGGGTTTCCACCATAACCCTTCGTGAGGGATCGTGGGTGCATCGGCACCGAAAAACTACTCTCCGAAGTCGCTCGACAACGCCCCGCTGGCCGTCGAGCCTTCCTCCGCTCTCGGATCATGGCCGGAACACCGTCGGCCCACATGGGTTTCCCAGGCAGAACCGGCGACAGGGGGGTTCTTCGAAGGAATTCCCGCGCGCCGGGCTCTGCGCGCGACTCTGCCTCCACACCCCCCGTCCGGGTGAACCCGGGGCGCGGCGCGGGCTTGACGCGGGGGTGCCGTGGGGAGCGTGGTGTGGCGGGCGGGTGTGGGGATCGGGGGTGGGGATCGGGTGTGGCGGGCGGAGCCGGGTGGGTACGTCACCGGCCATGGGACGGCGTTGGGCGGACGGGCGGGGCACGCTGGTGGTGCGGGGCGGCCGGGGCGGGGCGGAGGTCCGGGTGCCGCTGGAGATCGCGGCGTCGTACCGGGCGCGGACCAGGGGGCTGCTGGGGCGGGACTCCGTCGACGGGGCGATGCTCCTGACCCCCGCCGGGAGCGTGCACACCTTCCGGATGCGGATGTCCGTCGACGTCGCCTACCTCGACCGCCGGCTCGCCGTCGTCGCCGTGCGCACGATGCGGCCGGGACGGCTGGGTCTGCCCCGGCTCCGCTCCCGCCATGTGCTGGAGGCGGCGGCCGGGGCGATGGCGGGGTGGGGGCTGCGGGCCGGTGCGGAGGTGGTGGTCCTGCCGACGGACGGCTAGGGCCTGTCGGGTTTCGCCTCCGGTCAGTTGTTTGAACGCGGGAAGGAGACCTCGACCCGGCGGTTCTTCTTGCGGCCCGGTTCCGAGGCGTTGTCGGCGATGGGGTACTGCTCGCCGTAGCCGCGTACCTCGTAGGTGACGCCGGCGTCGTCCAGTTCCTGGGAGAGGACGTCGTGGACGGCGTTGGCGCGGCGTTTGGACAGGACGTCGCCGTGGGCGGCGGAACCGAGGTCGTCGGTGAAGCCGAAGACGCGGATGCGGGTGGCGTGCTGGGTCCTGATCTCCTCGGCGATGCCGGCGATACGGGATCGGGCCTGGCCGCCGAGCCTGGCGCTGTCCTTGCCGAACAGCACTTCGGCCTGGAGCGCGAACTTGACGTCCGAGTTGGTGTCCTCGCGCCGCTCGTCCCCGCTCTCGTCCTCGACGACGGACTTGATGTCCAGCACCTTGGCACCGGCGAGCGTGGCCCCGTCCGGAAGCTTCAGGTCGGGGTCGTTCGGGTCGACCCGCACGGGGGCGGAGGGGGTGGCCTCGGTGCCCGGGGGGACCACGGGGTCGTCGTCGGCGTGGGAGGGGGTGGGGGTGAGCAGGAGGAGGGTGGCGGTGAGGAGAACGGTGAGGCGGGCGCGGGTCATGGGTGGCCTCACCCGGAGATCGTGATGGTGGCGGTCGAGAACATGGGCAGTTGGAGGGTCACCTCGGTGACACCGGCGGCCGGTGCCGGGAACTGCATGAAGACGGGCAGCGACTCGCCGGACTTCAGCGCCGGGAAGTTGGTCGTGGTGAGAGGCCTGCCGTCGGTGTCCCGCAGAACGTAGTAGCGCTTTTTCCCCTTGGAGTCCACCAAGGTGGCTCCGCCCAGTGATCTTCCGTTCCGGATGATCTCGGTCTCGTTACCGCTCAATTGGGACGGCACGTTGGCGGTCTTGGCGCCGTCGTTCTTCATGTCACCGCTCACGGTGACGAAGCCCCCCGAGTCACGCTCCGCTGCGGTGACGGCGAGCTGCAGGCCGCGGGGTCCCTTGAGATCGGCCAGCGGCTCGTCCGACTCGTTCTCCTGGGTGCTCGGCTGGGAACCGCTGGTCTCGGACGCGGAGGACGAAGCTTCCGGTTTCTCGTCGTCGTCACCGCCCCCACCGCAGCCGACCACGCCGAGGGCCAAGCCGGCCACAACAGCCAGGCCGGCCGCCCCTCGGCGGGCCTTCGTAGTGAATCGCACGCTCATGGCTCCGCTTCCGTCGTCGTTCGCTTGTCAGTCGGCCAGGTGGACGTCGAACAGGTCCTCGGGCCCGGGCAGGTCGGAGAGGTCCTCAGGGTCCAGCTCCCATTCTTCGTCCCCACACACGAGGGCGGGCAGAGTCTCCTCCGCCGCCTCCTCCGGCACCTCCTCCTGCGCCTCTTCTCCGGGTTCGTCGAAGGTGCAGCGCGGTTCGATCACCGCGGTGGCGGAGGCGGTGGAGTGCCGGGATTCCGTGCCGGGCACGATGGTGTCACCCACCGGCTCCCGCGAGGTGACCTCGACCATGTACCGCAAGGGCTCGGGGCTGTAGCACTGCCCAAGGTCCGCTTCGTTCCGTGCGGCGAGTCGACTCGCGCGCCCGCACGCGGGGCCCCCAACCAGAGCGTTGCCGTCGAGGTAGTCCTGCCATTCCGCCGGGTCGAGCACGTTCTCCAGCCATCCGGCCGCCAGCACATCGCGATCCTCCAGCGCCACCGCGAGCGCGGCCGCGTCGGCAGCCGTCTGCGTGTCACTGCGATTGGCCGCGGCCTGGCCGACCGCGAGGTACGCGAACGCGAGGAAGAGCAGGCCGCCCACCACAACGACGTAGATGGGCAGGGCCTGCCCCGTGTCACCGTAGTGGCGAACCCGCCTCAACCGCCGGTGACCTCGGTGATCTTGTCCGTGATGGCGTTGTAGATCGTCTGCCCGATGTCCGTCCCCGTGATCGCCAGGACGATGGCCACGACCACCGCGATGATGCCCAGGTACTCCACCGCCGTCTGGCCCTGGTCGGTGTGGGCGGCTCGGGTGCGGAGGTGGGTGACGGTGGTGTGGAGCCAGTTGCTCATGGTGTGTGCCTCCCGGGGAGCCGCTGTCGGTGGGCGCACCGTATGCCGGCGTGCCGCGTTCCCTGGAGGGTCCCAGGGCCCAAATCCGGGCCCAATCACCCGTACCCCGGCGGATCACCGTGGATCACCTCCGTCGCCGTGCCACTTGGCGGTCGCCTCGGCCCGGTTCGTGCTGTGCAGCTTGGCGAAGATGCGGTTGATGTGGTTCTTGACCGTCTTCTCGCTGATGAAGCAGGTGGCGGCGATCTGCTGGTTGTTCATGCCGGACGCGATGAGGTCCATGATCTCCGCCTCCCTGACACTCAGCCGGAACCTCGACGACTGTCCCACAGGTGGTTGCATTCGCGAAAGGTTTTTCGCGGAAATGGGGAAATCGGTTGCGGAGTATGCCGAGTTGGGCGGGGAGGGGGCGTGTGCAGTCGCACTGGGTGCGTGGCGGAGGCCGTCCAGTACGGCTCCCGCGGCCGTCGGCGTGAGGTGCGCTCTGCCCTCGCGGACGTCGCGTACGGCGGTGATCAGTTGGTCCGCGGTGAACTCGCCGTGGACCAGGTAGCCGCCCGCTCCCCGGCGCAGCGCCTCCCGTACGGTCTCCGACTCGCCGCTGTAGGTGAGCATCAGCACCGGGGCGATCCGTACCAGGAAGGGCAGGGCCGCGAGGCCGTCCACGCCCGGCATCCGGACGTCCAGCAGGACCACGTCGGGGCGGTGGAGTTCGGCGGCCTCGCACGCCTGTCTGCCGTCGGCGGCCTCCGCGACGACCGTGAGGTCCGGGCGGCCGGAGAGCAGGGCGGTGAGGCCGGCCCGGACGACCGGGTTGTCGTCCGCGACGACGAGCCGCAGCGCGGCCGGCGCGGCGGGCACCGCCGGCATCGGGGGCGGCGGTGCCGGATCGGACCTGCCGGGGCGGGGCGTCATGCGGCTGCCTCCCCCCCGGCCGGCGGGGCGAGGGCCGTCAGGGGCAGGTCCACGCGGACCTCCGTGCCCCTGGCGCGGCCGCCCCGGCCGATGCGGATGCGGGCGCCGACCGAGGCGGCCCGTTCGACCATCCCGAGCAGACCGAAGTGGCCGGCCCGGCGGAGCTGTCCCAGGCTGGTGCCGGCCGGCAGGCCGCGGCCGTCGTCGTACACGCTGACGTACAGGTGGCCGTCCTCGATCCCGGCGCTGACCTCGACCCGGGTGGGGGCGGCGTGGCGGTGGGCGTTCTCCATGGCCTCCGCGGCGACGGTGAGGAGTTGGCGGGCCACGGCGGGCGGCAGGGGCGGGACGGGGAGTGACGGGGGTACGGACCGCTCGCCGCACGGGGCGCAGGTGGCCGGGAGGCCGGTGCGGCCGGCGAAGTCGCGGGTGCGGGCGCGCAGTTCACGCAGCAGGTCCGTGCCCTGGCCGGGGTCCGCCTCGCGGCGCAGGTCGGCGAGGAGTTCCCGGGACTCGGTGGCGGCCCGGCGGGCCGAGCGGGCGACCAGTTCGGCCTGGGCGCGTACCAGCGCCGGGTCGATCCGGTCGGCGCCCGCGGAGGCGGCCAGACCGTCCGCGGCGAGCGCCACGCCGTGCAGGGTCTTGGCGACCGAGTCGTGCATCTCCCGGGCGAGCCGGGCGCGTTCGGCGTCGACCGCCTCGGTCGCGGCCAGCCGGGCCCGGACCGCGGTGAGCGCCTCGGTGGCGGTGCCGAAGCGGAGCATGAGCTGGCGCAGGCTGGAGCCCACCGCGCCGGCGATCACGCACAGGCCGGGCACCAGCAGGGACTCCGCGACGCTCGGGGAGGGGCCCTGGCGGGTGTCGGCCAGGGCCGCCTGGATCACCAGGAGGATGAGCGACTGGAGCGAGGCGAAGACGGCCGCGCCGCGCCAGCCGTAGACCAGGCCGGCCAGCAGCGGGGTGCAGACGCTGACGTAGGCGAGGGTGGTGTCCGGGCCGGCGGAGACGAGGAGCAGCGAGGCGAAGAGGGTGTCCGCGGCCAGCAGGGTGGGGTGGCGCAGGAGGAGCGGGCCGAAGCGTTCCCAGTCCCGGAAGAGGACGTAGGAGCCCATGAAGGTGAGGACGACGGCGGCGCCGACCAGCCGGACGCCCAGGCCGGGGCCGGCGTTCAGGAGCGCGGCGGGGGCGGCCACCGCGATCATCGCCATGCGGAACCCGAAGACCTGGCGGCACATCGCCTGGAGGGCGTTGACCTGGAGGGTGAGGGCGGGCGGGCGGACGGGGGCCGCCCCGGTCCGGGACGCTCCGGCGGCGGTCGCCGGGGCGGCCGGGGTGGCCGGGCCCGCCGGGCCGCCGTCCGTTTGGCGCGGCCGCCGGCGGGACATGCGGGCCGGGCGCCGGCCGAGGCGCTCCGGTGTCCGGGGGCCCGTGGCCCGCAGCGGTGGGTTCGTGGTCGCCATGGTGTCCTCCCTACTCCCCGGTGATGGAGCCGAAGTCCGTGCCGGAGCCGAGGATCAGTCCGGCGCCGAGGAGGATCATCGTGGCCGGGACCATGAACGTGGTGATCATCATGGTGGCCTTGGGGACCGCGCGGGCGGCCTTGCGGCGGGCGTTCTGGGCGTCGGTGCGGCGCATGTCCTTGGCGAGGGAGACCAGCGTGTCGACGATGGGGGCGCCGAGTTCCTCGCCCTGCTGGAGGGCGGTGACGAACATGGCGACCTGTTCGGAGTCGTTGCGCCGGCGCAGTTCCGCGAACGCCTGGCGGCGGCTCATGCCGAGGTCCATCTGGCGCAGGGTGATGCGCAGTTCGTCGGCCCAGGGGCCCTCGTAGCGGACCGCGACCCGGTCCAGGGCCTGGCGGAAGCCGAGGCCCGCGCTGACCACGACCGCGAGGACGTCGAGGAAGTCGGGGAGGGTGCGCTCGATGACGTCCTTGCGGACGCGGATCGCCGACCAGATGCCGACCTCGGTCCAGAAGGCGCCGAACGCGAGCAGGAGCAGGGCGACGAGGTACTGGCCGCGCAGCAGGAAGACCAGGAAGCCGAGGGCGCCGAGGAAGCCGTAGACCGCGCGGCGGGCGGCGTAGCGGTCGATGGTGAGGCCGCCGGGGTTGCCCGCGAGGTCGATCCGGCGGCGGTACCTGGCGGTCAGGCGCGGGCCCATCAGGCGCAGCACGGCCGGGGCGTAGCGCATGCCGAGGCGGTCGACGAGGGAGTCGACGGCGCCGGTGCGGGTGGCGCCGATCTCCAGGGCGAGGGCCAGGTCGCTGGGGAGCTTGACCTCCGCCCGGTACATGCGCAGCCCGGCGAAGACGCCCCAGACGCCGATGCCCATGGCGAGCGCGAGCAGGAGTTCCATGTCCTTCACTCCCCTCAGACGTCGATGCGGGACAGGCGGCGGATCAGGAGGAAGCCGACGGCGTAGAGCGCGAAGGCGACGAGGACGGCCGCCTGGCCGGCCGGGGAGCCCGTCATGCGCGCCAGGGCGCCGTCCTTCACCCCGTTCATGAGGAACAACGAGCCGACCCCCAGGACGGGGACGGCGTACGAGGTCATGCTCACCTGGGAGAGCTGGGTGCGGACCTCGCGCCGGGTCTCCTTGCGTTCCTCCAGGGTCTCGGTCAGGTTGCGCAGCGCGCTGACCACCTGGCCGCCGGCCCGGTTGGACAGGACGAGGGTGGTGACGAGGACGACGAGTTCGCGGGAGGGGAGGCGCTCGGCGAGTTCACCGAGCGCCTCGTCCATCGACGCGCCGACGGCGAGCTGGTTGGCGACCTTGCCGAGTTCCTCGCCGGCCGGTGCCTCCAGTTCCTCGGCCGCCATGCCGATGGCGGTGCGCAGGGCGAGTCCGGCGTGGGTGGCGTTGGCGAGTATGCGGGCCAGTTCGGGGAGCTGGTTGATGAACTTCTCGATGCGTTTCTGGCGCTGCCAGTGCAGGAACTGGGCGGCCGCCCAGATGCCCAGCAGTCCGGCGAGCGGGCCGAAGAACGGGGCCAGCGCGGCCTGGCCGACCAGCCAGAGGCCGGCCACGGCGGCGAGCAGGCAGACCGAGAACTCGCCCGGGGTGACGCCCAGGCCGGTGGCGGAGAGCCGCAGTTCGAGCCCGCGGCCGAGCCGGGTGCGGCGCAGCCGGCGGTCGAGGGTGGGGAAGTACCGGCGGCGGCCGGGGGGCGGGGCCTGGCCGGTGGCGGAGAGCCGGTCGACCAGGGCCTGGCGCTGGGCCCGGCCCGAGGCGTAGGAGTGCAGGCCGGTGACGGCCAGGACGCAGGCCAGCAGCGTGATGCCGGTGGTGAGCCGGACGAGGGCGGACAGTTCCATCGGGTCGGCTCCTACCGGGCTTCTCGGGTGGCGAGCTGTTCCGCCGTACGGGCGACGCCGAACGCCTGCGGGATGGGCTGGCTCGCCATGTACAGCCGGTCGGCGGTGCGGCCCGGCAGGGGGTGGTGCTCGTAGTGGCCGTGGACGCGGCCGTCGGCGGCCATCGGCCGGGCGTGGAAGCGGGAGACCGTGGCCAGCCGGTACGGTTCGCCGCCGTGGCTGGCCAGCAGGGCGATCTCGGTGATGCGGCGGGCGCCGTCGGCGAAGCGGGTGAGCTGGACGAGGACGTCGACGGCGCTGTTGATCTGGTCGTGCAGGGCGACGAAGGGGACTTCGACGTCCGACATGGAGGCGAGGGTCTGGAGCCGCATCAGGGCGTCCTCGGCGCTGTTGGCGTGGACGGTGGCGAGCGAGCCGTCGTGGCCGGTGGACATCGCCTGGAGCATGTCCAGGGACTCGCCGCCGCGGACCTCGCCGACGACGATGCGGTCGGGGCGCATGCGCAGCGAGTTGCGGACCAGGTCGCGGATGGAGACCTTGCCCTGGCCCTCGACGTTGGGCGGGCGGGCCTCCAGGCGGATGACGTGGGCCTGCTGGAGCTGGAGTTCGGCGGAGTCCTCGATGGTGATGATGCGTTCGGTCTCGGGGATCAGCCCGGAGAGCGCGTTGAGCAGGGTGGTCTTGCCGGTGCCGGTGGCGCCCGAGACGATGATGTTGAACCGTGCCTGCACCAGACCGGCGAGCAGGTACAGCATGTGTTCGTCGAGCGAGCCGAGGCCGATCAGCTCCTGGAGGGTGAAGGAGCGCGGGAAACGGCGGATGGTGAGGATGGCGCCGGTCAGGGAGAGCGGCGGGATGATGACGTTGACGCGCTCCCCCGACGGCAGCCGGGCGTCGACCATCGGGTTCGCCTCGTCCACCCGGCGGTTGACCGTGGAGACGATCCGTTCGATGGTCTGCATCAACTGGTCGTGGGAGGCGAAGCGCAGCGGGAGCTGCTCGACCCGGCCGCCGCGCTCCACGAAGATCGCGTCGGGGCCGTTGACCATGATCTCGGTGACCGACGCGTCCTCCAGCAGCGGCTCCAGGATGCCCAGGCCGAGGGCCTCGTCGACGACCCGGCGGATCAACTGGGCGCGTTCCGCGGTCGACAGGACCGGGCCCTCGCGGCTGATGATGTGCCCGAGCACCCGCTCCAGCCGGGCCCTCCGCTCGGCGGCGGCCAGCGCGCTCATCTCCGCGAGGTCGATCTCCTCCAGGAGTTTGGCCCGGTAGGAGGCGACCAGGTGGCCGTCCTCGCCCCGGCTGCCGTGCTCCTCGGGGGAGTGGATGCGTGCGCGCAGACTCATGGCGTCCGTGCTCCTCGGTCAGTGGTCGAGCGGCATGGTGGCGGTCTTCCGGGCGGGGTCGAAGTTCCAGCCGGGGACGATCGACGGGATCGTCACCGTGGCGGTGACGGTGACCTCGTCGGCGCCCTCGGCGGCCGAGCAGGACACGGAGAGCCAGTCGCTGACCGCCCGCGCGCAGCCCTCCTGGGCGCTGTCGTCCAGCGACGCGGCCCGCGCCCCGGCCCGGGCCGCCGTGCCGGCCTGCTGGGCGGTGTAGGCGATCAGTCCGATCTGTACGCCGGCCAGCGCGACGAGGATCAGGATCGGGACGAACCCGAGGTACTCCAGGGCGGCCTGCCCCCGGTCGCGTCTGCTGCCCGAGTGCGCCATGTCAGTCCTTCGCCTCCTCCACCGCACCGGCGTGCCCCTCCACCTCGAAGGGGAAGCCGACCGAGCCCGGGAAGAGCACGGGCACCCGGAGCGTGACGGTGGCCCTGACGTAGCCGCCCCCGGTCTCGCAGCCCGCGCTGCCGCTCCACGCGCTCGGCAGTTTGTCCAGCCCCGCCTGCCGGCAGACGCCCTGCCGCTCCCCCGGGCCGGCCGCCGTCCCCGCCCGTACCGCCTCGTCCGCAGCATTACCCGCGAGGGTGAACGTGTATCCCACGAGCACGAGCTGCCACAGCACGATCAGCGTCACGAGGATCGTCGGGAGCATGCCGAGGAACTCGATGGCGACCTGGCCGCCGTCGCCGTACCGCCGCCCGCCGTCGCCGTACCCTCGGCTGCCGTCCCGGTACCCTCGCCCCCCGTCCCGGTGCCCTCGCCCGGCGTCGCCGTACCCTCGCCCGGCGTCGCCGTCCCCCCGCCCGGCGTCCCCGTACCGGCGCCCGGCGTCGCCGTACCGGCGCACCCGGTTCCGGCCCGCGAAGTCCTGGCCCGTGAGGCCGCGTAACCCCCTCATGCCGTGCCGCCCCTGCGCCGGCGCAGGCTCACCGCGCCGCGGTCGCCGCGGAATCGGCCGCCGGCCCTGCGCTCGCCCTCGGGGGCGTTGACCAGCCCCAGTTCGGCGGCGAGGCCCCACAGTGCCTGCTTCACCGTGCCGCGGGCGTCCAGCTCGTGCAGGCGGCCCGCGTCGACGGCGCCCTGCAACTCCTTGAAGTGGGCGGGGACCGTGGTCGCCGCGACCGCGGTGCCGGTGATCCGCCCGATCAGCGGGGGCTGGATCTCCGTGCTCCTCGTGTGCCGGTTGACGACCACGGTCGTCTCCTGCGCCTTGCGGATCTGGAGCCGGTCCCACATCCGCACCACCCGCTTGGCGCCCCGCACCGCGACCACGTCCGGCGTGGTGACCAGCAGCGCCCGGTCGGCCATCTCGACGGCCGCCGCGCCCGCCCCGCCGAGCTGCGCGCCGCAGTCCACGACGACCACCTCGTAACGGGAGCGCAGGGCGCCGACGATCTGCCGGGCGGCCCGGTCCGTGACGTCCTCGCCGCGTTCGCCCTCGGCGGGGGCGAGCAGCAGGGCGAGGCCGCTGTCGTGCCGGAAGACGGCGTCGGCGAGGACCCGCGGCGAGATGTCGGTGATCGACGCCAGGTCCAGCACCGAGCGGCGGAACTGCACGTCCAGGTAGGCGGCGACGTCGCCGGTCTGGAGGTCCAGGTCGAGCAGGGCGGTGGGGCGGCCGGACGCCTGGGCGGCCAGCGCGAGCTGCACCGCCGTCACGGTGGTGCCGACCCCGCCCTTGGCGCCGCTGACGGTGACGACCGTGCCGCCCGTGCCGGTGCTCACCTCCCCGCCGCTGCCCAGGTGGCGGCGGACCCCCACCGACCACTGGGCGACGGCGTGGACGCGGCTGGCCAGTTCCTCGTACTGCGGCGGCAGGGCGACCAGGCCGCGCGCGCCGTGGTCCATGGCGGCCTGGAACAGGGCGGGACCGGCGTCGGAGGTGACGAGGATGACGCCGACGGCCGGAAAGCGCAGCGCCACTTCGCGGATCAGCTCCAGCGCCGGGACCGGGCCGATCCGCTCATGGACGACGACGACCTCGGGCAGTTCGTCGACCGACTCGGCGGCCAGCCGCGCGAGAGTGTCGACGAGCTGGGTGGAGTCGGTGACCGGAGCCACCGGTTCGGCGTCCGGGAGCTGGCTGAGCAGGGTGGTGAGGGACCGGACCGCGTCCGCGTCGCCGACCGCCGGGAGGATCCTCGTGGGCATGCGGGCCTCTCACTTGTCCTTCGCGAGTTCGTACGTCCGGTCCTGCTCGGGAACGGTGGTGTCGCTGCCCGGCGCCAGCAGCGCGAGCCGGACCCGCCGGGCGAACGACTCGGCGTAGGTGAGGCGCTGGGCGTCGATGGCGGAGAGCGCGAAGGTGATCGGCACGGCCTCGCCGGTCTCCCGGTCGCCGTCGGTCTCGTCGGGCCGCAGCGCGGTGAGCCGGCCGACGTCGATGACCTTGGCACCGGTCACGATGATCTTGGACTGGTCGGGGTCGCCCTCACGGGCGCCCTCGAAGGTGGCGTACACGTTGACGGTGGAGCCCGGCGTGATCTTGCCGGCCACCCCGGTCGCCGCGTCGATCATGATGGCGACCTCCTGCTGTCCGGGCCGGAGGGCGGGCCGGTCGACGATCATGTCGCTCTGCAGCAGGGAGCCCTTTTCGAGGGTGGTCACGGCGATCTTGCCGCGGAGCTGGGCGAGGTCGGTGACGGCGTTCTCCGACAGCCACCGCTCGGGCATCTCGATCTTCTCGAACTGATCCGCGCTGAGGGCCGTGTACGGCTCCACCTGGTCCTTCAGGCGGTACGCGGTGACCTCGGGGCCGACCTTGGACTTCACGTCGCCGACGACGGAGAGCACGCCGGCGAAGGCGCCCAGGGCGCACAGGACCGACAGGATGAGCAGGATCACGCCGCGGCGCTGACGGGAGTTCATGAACCGTACGTCCTCATGGGTGATCTCGGTCGGGCGGGGACGGGGGACAGGGCGCCGGAGGCCGGGATCCCGGCGGCGGGGGTGCCGGCCGCGCCCTGGGTGAGGGCGTGCCGGGCCCCGCGGCGCCGGTGCTCGTCGGGCGGCGGCGGGGTGGCGGAGCAGAAGACGCAGCGGTCGCCGATGACGTCGATGCCGCACCAGTGGCAGAGGGAGCGGCGGACCGAGGCGACCAGTTGGTAGAGGACCGAGAGGTCGGGGAGGAAGGCGCAGAACTCGGTCAGCCGCGGGGTGCCCCACCAGTCGGCGGACTCGGCCGGGAGCGTGGCCTCGCGCACCCCGGAGACGTTCCAGGAGGGGGCGAGGGTGCCGGTGACCCAGTCGGAGTGGAGCTGGCCCTTGGCGACCAGCAGCCAGGTGCCGAAGTCCGGGCCGGGCAGGGCGGCCTCGGGGTCGATGCGCAGCAGCCGCGGCTCGGGGTGGGCGAGGACGCCGAACTGACTGCCCGGCAGCCAGGACTTGGCGTGCGACGTCAGGCCGACGGGGACCCGGTCGAGCCGGGCGACGGAGCCGAGCACCGCGCCGCAGTGCAGGTAGTGGGTGAGCAGCCGGCCGGCCGAGGCGAGCACGCCGGGGCTGAGGTCGCAGGAGGCGAGCTGGCGCAACTGCCGGACCAGGACGGCGACCGAGAGGGGCGGCAGGGGCGGCCGGAACAGGGCGATCCGGTCGGTCTCCAGCAGGGCGCGGATGGTGTACAGCCGACGCCGTACGGCGGCGGGGACGGCCCCCGAGCAGACCACGATGACGTGTCCGTGCTGGTCGATGAGGGTCTGGAGGTCGGCCAGCGCCTGTTCCAGCGGCCGTTCGGCGATGTCCGTCAGGACGACGGCGGGCACGGTTCGTTCGTCCTGTGGCGGCAGCGCCATGTCGGCGCTGGTCACGGCAATGGCAGTTGGCACGCGCGGCTCCCCGTCTCCCCATGGCCGTCGGTCCGCCGGAGGTCACTGCGGCACACCTGGATGACTTCACTGCGTGACTACCTCAGCACTGTAACCACGCGCCTGTGACCGGAGAACAGCGTTTCTGTAGCTACCCGCGAACTCCAGTGGCACAAGTGGTGCGAAACGGGGACAGGTTGAGCGGGCCTCGGTCATATGTCGGACCTGCCCAGGACCTATGGGGTCTCACACCACCCACCCCACCGAGAACGAAGGGAGGGGGAGGGGGCGAGGGGGTGCGGGGGCGGGCGGGAGGGGAGTTGGTACGGACCTACCCCTTGACTTCGCAATTGGTCTGGACCACCTTTGGGGCCAGCGGTGGCCACCGTC